>DASZCA010000400.1:0-66167 GCA_035943555.1 Verrucomicrobiia bacterium | reverse complement strand
AGGCGGATATGGTCCGCATCCACATGATACGACTGCTTCCAGCCCAGCGCCTTCACCGCCGCATCCGCTTCCGCCCGCAGGCTCGACGGTTCGGTGCCGATGAAAGAGTGTTCGCGGTTGGATTTGTTCCAGACCGGGACAAAATGCGCCCCCATTTCGGTGGCCAGCAGGCACGCGCGCAGTTGCGCCTTGCCTTGATGACCAAACCGGTCACCCATGCCAAAGGATAATTTTCCAAGTTTTAAGTAACAGTTCATATAATATTAGAAATATTTAATTTTATAAATTAAGTCAGTTAAGGAAATCGCAGCGCTACTACTTTCGACTTTAATGAATATGGCTGTAAATTTTAGCACACCATATTTAATTCGAATAGGCCATAGAGACTAATGCTTCATCAAATATTCACTCATATTAACTTTAAGCCCATCCGGGCTGATGCCATTTCCTCTAATTATAGAACACTGCCCCGCGGCGCTTGTGTGGTTAGCCTCAACCTCATTTTTAGAAACCTGACTGACCAAAATGGCTTCAAAATCAGGCGCCTGCTATTATTCATCGGGAGTTATGGCAGATTGTTTATCCAATCGCTGATTACCTGCACAGCTTTGGTGTCCACTCGATTATGCGAAAGTGGTGGCATTTTTATCGCAGGCACCACGCTGGTGATGCGCTGGTATAGGACAGAATGTTCGGTATCTGCCGGCTTCACAATGCGGGCATCAACCAGACCCAGAGTAACCGCTGCAACCGCGTTGATAATGCGTTGGTCGGCAGGGGGGGTATCGTAACGGGCATCATAGTTTCCAACTCCACCGGGCATGTGGCATTGTGCGCAATTGACGTCAAGATAGGAGCGGACGCGGTCAGACAGAGTGGCTTTCGCCTCTGTCAACGTGGCGAGCTTCGTGAAGCCAGCTATCTTTGTTTCGTCAACAGCGGGACTGAACAGTCCCAACCGGTTCAAAGTGCGGAGCTGATTGTCGGTGATTCCACTGGCCGGGTAGGTGAAATTGCCATTCAGCTGGCGAGTATTAACGCCAAGAACGTAACCGGCTCCGGGTGTATGGCAGGTTAAACAATCCGCCGGGCTATCATAATACCAGGTCTGCGTGCGCACGCCGCTGGCTGTGGTGATGGCTATGTCTTCACTCAAACCCGCCGTAACCAGGTCGGCTTCGCGGTTGTCGGGACGCCATTTGTAGGTCGCTCCATAAACCGCGCCGCTGCTATCGCGGACGAGAATCTGTGTCTCCATCCGGCGATGCGGCACGTTTGCATGCGTTTCATCTACTGCAAGATCGAGGTTCTTGATGAAGACGGTGCCGTCTGGGAATATCCAGGGGCCGGTCGGACGAAACCGCAGTTGTTCTTCCGGCGTGATGTTGCCGCCGCGGTTCGGCATCGCCATAAAATTGCTTTCCACTGCGCCATCGGACCACATCGGCACGTTGAGGATATAAGGAATCAATCCGGTGGCCGGCGTGCGGCTGGCCGTGTCATTGAATATGCCGGTATCGGAAAGCAAGGGCGGAACTGAAGCGTTGAAAGCGGCTGGCATTTTGAGTGACGGCGTCACTTTTGGCCGGCTCGTCAGTCCGTAAGGTAATCCGCTGCCGGCGGTCACAGTCAAGTGCACCGGCGCAGAAGTGCTGGTCAGCCCGCTGCCATCCGTGACAACAGTTGTCAAAATGTAACGACCCTCCGCCAATCCTGTTACCGTGAGCGCGTAGTCAGGAGCATAAACGCTGTGATCCAAACTGCCCAGTGATTTACCATTGGCGAAAAATTCGATTTTGGCGAGTTGGTTATGAATGGCCGTCACCTCGGCGACAACATTTACGCTGGCGCTGGCAGCATAGCTGGCATCGTATACCGGTCGGATCATGGCGACGGCGGGTGGCGGATTTGTGGATGGATAAAGTTGCGTTTGGGGAATGGTCGCAAATTCGGCGGACGGCCTCCGCCATTGTAGACGCACCACGCCGCCATACCGTTGCAAATAATTCAGTTGAATATTATAAAACTGTTGCGCCTTCAGTGCGACCAAGCCGCGGTTGGTGACAGATGACGAATGCGCCGTCCAATCATCAATAATTAATTTGCCATTGACCCAAAGCCGCGTACCTCCAGAGGCAATGACCCCTAGTTCGTAGGCGTCGTCATATTGCGATTGCAGCGAACCGGTCCAACGAGCGACGAAATTGGTCCGGCCGATGAGCGGATCCGGCGCATTTGAACTCCAATCAAAATCAACATCCCCATCTATGCGCTTGATAGCTGGTGCCGTAACGAATGTTTGATCATTGAAAGCTGCACCACCGGCAATGGCCCAGTATTGTCCGAGCAATCCCCGGCCGCCGCCACCCGCCGCCATATTCACAAAGGCGGCAGAACCAATACCGCTGTTCACTGCGCCGGATTTTATGGCGATAGCCCGGATATCCACCGTATTGGTCAGGACAAATGGCCCCTCGTAATGGAGGGATCTGACTGTCGGCGTGGTGCCATCAATGGTGTAATAAATGCTTGCGCCGGGCTCGGCATCGGCAAGATTGACGGTTGTAGACTCGATAAAATTGCCGCCTTCGGGGGAGATGGAAGGAGCAGGTAGAAAGTGTCCATTTCCAAAGATTGCCAGTGAAGATTGCGCGCCGACAAAAACTTTGCCATCGGCCACGGTCGGCACGCTCATCTTGACCGCTTTGCCGGGATCATCCCGCTCCGGCATCTGGCTGCTGCTGTACAGCTCGATGGACAGATTCGTCGCGTTGTAAGCATGCAAAATCGCGGGCTGCCCACGAACCGCGCCATCAGATTGGATCGTCCAGATAATCGCATTGCTGGTGCCATTGGCAGATACCGATGGTGTGGTGCCAAAACCGCTGAAGCTGGTCTTGGTCGTAGAATCTGGTTTGGGGGTGATGTAACCGTTCGTGATGGTGTAAGCCTTCAGAACACCGCCAATGCCTTGATAATATATATGAAAATTTAAATAGGCAGGCGTGCTGAAAATCCTACCCACGTTGGCATTGACCTGTTGCACGAGCTGATGGTTGTTCGTGGGGTTGTAGTGGCCCATGTTATCGCGGTCCGCCAGATAAATGGTGCTGGATTTGTCACCGCCAACGATTAGGTGCGGATGCTGCGCACCACCTGCTTCATCCGGCAACAGCAGCGGGCCACCCGAACCGAAATCCGCGTCATCCGCCTGCATTTTCGCCTGATTGAAGGGCGTGAAATAATCTGCCACCGTCAAACGGTTGCCGGCGGTCGACAACTTCATGAAGCTGTCCCCATAATTTACCCCGTTGCCCAATGACGGATCCGCGTCAAAGCTGCCGTTGGCCACCTCAAAATACAGATTGTTGTCCGCATCCACGCACAATCCGTCACCGCCCATCCACAAGGCGCCTTCGCCCGCGTGCGACCCAAATTGCGCCCGCGCTGCATTGGGCGTGGTGTTGAAGATTTGGTTGGTCAACTGTCGCAGATTGCTGGCGTCATAACCGATGATCCAGCCGTGATAAGGATCCGTGTCCGCCGCACTGCCATAGGCCACATATAAAACTCCGGCAGCGAGCGTTAGGGCCGGACGTTGAATGTGCTGGCGTGGATCAAATGTCACAACACCGTTGGAACTCCCAATCCCTGTGCCCGCAACAGACGCAGTGACCTCTACTGGGCTGAAGGGACGTTCCGAACCGTCACAGATGCTCAAGGCATGGATTTTATGGTGAAAACTGGGGCCGCCATCACTCTCCGTACGCGTGAATGCGTCAACATAAAGCGTTCCGGAAACCGGATCAATCACGGGTGTTCCGGTGATGCCGATCCGGGGCAACATGTCCTGAAAAACGTTGTTATGATACCGGCCGCCAAATTCGTGATGGTCTACTAGGTCGATGCCCCCGCCCAAATCGTCGTGCCACAATAACCCACCATTCGGTCCGGTATTGCTATCTGCGTCGAGAGCATAAACGCTGTCGTTCGCCGTCGCCACGAACACCACGTTGCGCTTGCCCTTCCCCGGAATCGCCAGACCGGAAACATACAGCGGCTGGGCATAGGCATACCCATCCACTTCATATTTCATTAGCAGGCCGAAGGTGTTGGTATTCACATTGGCCGGCGTCAATAACATCTCATTGGTATTCGCACCTGTGCGGGCATTATTATTATGATAGGTCAGTACGGGTTCTGCGTTGACATCACCGCTGGCCAAAACCAGAATCCCAATTAAAATTTTTACCAGATGATAAATCTTCATTCTCTGTTTCTGATACCGACATTTTTAGGCGCATCATCAAATCTTACAAACCTAACCTGCCTCTTCAAATCGGGCCAGATTTCGTTCACGTTTAATGTTCAGATTCTCCCGGAATTTCTGGTATGCCCGGATCATCCAAAACCTGCACGGCGGTTATGCCATCGAAGGTTTTCCAATCTTGCAACACCCAGACAACTTTTTTGTCAGGGGTTACTTCGATCAGCTGGGGTCCTTTCCCATTGTCGCCGCGAGATGTAAAGATGGTATTACCGTTGGCCAGCCGGGTACAGGTCTGCGGTGCGGAAGCAAACTGGTATTCGGGCGGCAGATCTTTTTTGGTGTCGAATTCCCAAACCGTGACGCCTTTGGGATCGACTTCACGTGTAAGGCTATCCGCCTCATCGGTGATCAATGTGTTGCCGTTCTTGAGGCGGATGGCGGCCCAAGGCAATTTTATTTTGTAATTCCAGATTTCTTTGAAATTTTTGTCATACTCCGCGACATAGCCGAGCCCGAACACGGAAACAAGATAGGTGCCTTCGGGGGTGACACGTGCACGCCGGAACTGTCCATGAATGCCACCCGGATTGGGCGGTTGACTAAATGGAAGTTCATGATCAAGCTCGACCATGCCGGTCTTGGTGTTGATAATTTTTAACTTGGGCGGCAGGCCGTTCACGACAATCATGACCTTGTCCCGGCCAATAGGCTGGCAGGTGTGGATTTCAGTGTGGTTCGTGCCCGAAGCTTTGTTGCAATCATAGCGCCAGACCACTTTCTTGTCCGGCGTGATTTCGGCGGCATATTCCATGCGAGAAAAGAGAATGTTACCATTGGAAAGCATCCACACATCGTCATATTCGTAGCTCTTACCAGTGGAATAGCTCCAAATCACTTTACCATCCTTGATGACGAACATCTTGTCGTAATTCTCACCGACAATCAGCATCGGGTGCTGCGCCAAGCCGCTGCCCGGCAGGTTGGGAGGCGTGATTCCGTTCGTCCAGCGGCCGGCCGGTGACTCGGTTTCATCCGGCCCAATCGTCGGCACGTCAGCGGAGGTGAAACGTTCAAGTGCATCCATGCACGGTGTCGCCGAGGAAGATGCGGCTACGGTGGTGTGACAAACTGTCAAGGCGGCGGTCATTCCAATGATGGAAAATACCGCAAGCAAAGAACGCGGGATAGTATTCATAGTTTCGTTGAGTTCAATTTGTTCATTTTAAAATTATTGTTTCATCTGGATACGGAAGGAAATCGGCCGCAGAATGGAGACGAGAGCAAGATCGGTTCCCAGGATTGTTTTAGTCGAGTGCAAAAACGCATCGGGAGAAGTGCATCTTAAGAAATCGCAGCGCTCCAGGCTTGGCTTACTCATGTTAATTTTGGCATGGGCGACGCTTCTCATCTCCGTTCGCTTGTGGTATTTCATTTTGAGCGCATTTTCGCCGTTTCCGTCGGACGAACCAATTGCAGCATTACCACCGCACTGCTGCACCCCCAGGAATACCTTTGACCTTGGGGTGTTGGTTGCGGCCAGCGGCACCAAGAAAGATTGTCAGACATGCGGCGGACCTTCCAAGCCTCCTCCGCATTTTTTTGCAACCAGGCCTCAAATACAGCCTGCTCGTCACGATCTTTCATGAACTTTGCAATCCAACGCACCCCTATTCCATTGAAACCGCCACCGTCGCCTTCCTCACCGTAGTCGGGCAAATAACCATCGTTACACATTTGATCCATGGTGTAGAGCGCCGCCAGTCGCGCCTCGTTAGTATAACCAAGGAAATTTGCCGCACCTACAAAGGTTCCCTGATTGTAGGTCAAAGCAAAATGCGCCACCCTCCCGTCTTCTTGGATGCTGTCAGAAATCTTCCCCGTCGTCGCATCAAACAAAGTCGAGCGTTCCCAAAGAAAAAGATTTGTAGCAATAATATAATAACTAATTTTACCCGTAGCCTTGCCTAGTAGAAAGGCTGCGATGGATCCGGGACCGTTCACACAAGCGTTTTTTGAACGGACATCCACCTTCCACCACAAACCACCACCGAGGTTTGTTGAAGCCGCCCGCCCGTAGCATAGGTCAAAATTCGTCCGCGCCACGGCAAGAAACTCGAGATTTCCGGTGAGCTCATGCGCCCGCGTCAGAGCAATCACCATCCACATGATGTCATCGTTGTATGGATTGTGCCCCCAAATCATGCCGTGTTCGGCAAGGAATCCATCAACCAGATTAGTGAACATTGTGAGCTGCTGCGCATTAGTGGTTCGTTCGTATGTGTCCAGCACCATTTCCAATTGCTCGGCTTCCGTCCAAAAATCAGCCAATTTGTTTCCCTCGGTGCTTTTTTGGTAGAAAGCACCGCCATTCGTCATCCGGTAAAAAGCCGACGTGTGGGCATCGAATGCAATGTCAGCGTCGGCAGACGTGAATGCGCGGACAGTTGATGAGCAGCAGCCGACCACGAGAATAATTAATGTGACCCCAATCGCTTGAATCCACTGCGACGCTTGAACCATCAGATTTTGATGCGCAGCTCGTTTCATAAATTTGTAATCGCGAAGACTTTGCCAGCAGATTGCAGTTTGTCGCGATAACGAATTTCTTGCCCTTGAATTCATGATAAGCTGTGAAACAACCATGGCTAGAGTAACTGGCTATAAAGCTATTGAATATTCCCAAAATGAACAGCTTCGGGTACATGCGGTTCATCAAGCAATTGAATCGTTGTGGACGGACCAAGCGAGGGATTGATCCATGAGCATAAGGTCCAGACAATTTTTTTGTCTGGCGTGACTTCAATCGCCTGTGGCGGCGCGGTGGCCGGATCAATCGCACCATTCCATTGATTGACCCAGTCGTTAATAAGCGTGTTGCCATTCGGCAGGCGCGTTGCTATCTGAATACTGTTGAAATTGTTGCTTGGCATATCGGCCGCGGTGAATTCCCAAACAGTTTCGCCAGCGGGATTTATTTCGCGAACATCGCCTCCGCCGCTACTCAAGGTGTTGCCGTTTTTCAAGCGAGTCGCAGCCCACAAGCGCGGCACGGACGCCGACCAGATGGCGTTGCCATTTTCGTCATATTCAACAATTTTTCCCATGTCCATGTGGGCCACCAGATAAGTGCCTGAGGCGGTCAGGCGTGCGTGGCGGAACTGTCCATGCGTGCTGTTGTTGTTCCCGGCATTTAAAGCAATTTCTTTTTCCATCTGGCCACTGGCAAGGTTGGCCACGAAAATTTTCGGTTCCGGCCCGTTTTGGATGAAGATGACGCGGTTGGTTCCAATCATTTGCGCGGTGTGAATTTCACATTTGGGCGGGGCGTCATAATTCCACAAAATTTTTTTATCAGGGTTGATGAGTGTGATGGCGAATTGGTGCGCGAATAGAACATTTCCGTTCGAGAGCAGTTGGGCGTCGCTGATTTCGCCATTTCCTGACGTATCATTGTAAGCCCAGATGACTTTTCCAGCGCGCACGATAAACATATCACGCGTCTTGGCCTCGCCCGCATAAAAGAAATCATGTTGCGTCAGTCCCTTACCTGACAAAATCACTGCCGGATTGTTGGTGGCGATTGCCTGGCCCTGACTGACTGTGCATGACAAGGCGAATGCGGAAATGAAAATGAGGGTGACGGTATTTTTTTTCCGACCGTTTTTCATACTTTGCTTAGGTTTACTTTGCCGCCGTCGTGGTAAACGGTTCAAAGTGAAGATAAATGGTCCCCTGATACGGTGCGGTGACGAGCGGCGTGGTTCCTTGCGGACCGCCCTGCGCGGCGGATGAAAATTTAGTGCCGATCGCCGGAATATCTCGCAAGATGGCCAGATTTCCCGGCGGAAAATTTACCATCGTCTTCCCGGACAATTTAGCCTCTGGAAATTTTGGCGTACCGACACGCACGAAAGTTTTTTCATCGGGAATCATCATGGTAACCGTGCCTTCGGTCGTCGCGAGCTTCAACCAGCGCACGTTGGCGAAATAGCCGGCAAATTCAGGATAAATCCAATCTTTATAACCAGTCTCGGTAGAATTGTAATCCGTTTCCCAAACGCCGAGTGCCGGGCCTTTGAGCCGGTTGCGCCAGACGCGATAAGGGCCGTCGCCGAGCCACGTCTTTTTGAGCATTTTCTCTTCAGGATAATCGAACGCGACGCCAACCGGGTTCGTTGCAGCCAATTGCACCGGATCAACGGAATATTCTAGCTTGAGCCAGCCTGAATCCAGCATCGTCCATTTCGCACCTGAAATCGGCGCGCTAGTCAGCGAAAAGTCTTTTCCACCAACTTTTACACCGAGCAATCGACCGTTAGCCGATACGACGCGTGCTTCGGTGTCGCCAAATTGTATCTGCAATTCGTCGCCCGCAATTGTGGACGCAACCGCCGAACCGGCTGGCGCAAATTTATTTTGTTGCTGCAACGGATAAACCCACGTCCATAATTCCTGGCCGTTCGGATTGCGCGCCGTCACGGCCAGAGCGTCGACATTTTTTCTATCCACCGGCAGATTTAATTTCAGGCTGCCGGTTTTGGTCGGGGCAATTTCTGGACTGGCAATTGTGCCTTCGGCAACTGTCTCAAAATTGCTCGAACCGCCGAACTTCCGCAGTTGCCAGGAAAAACTGCATTTGGACAAATCCGTGAAGTCATAACGATTTTCCACCGGCAGAATGCCGTCGAAATTTTCTGGCAAAGCATCAGGCAATTGCACCGGCGACCAGATTTGTTTGATCGTAAAGTAGCTACCTTCTTTTTCGCGATACGGCCCCATGATGCCGTCAGGCGCCCAGTTGCCTTTTACATCCACCACATTGTTCGAATCGCTGCGCTCCACCCCTTCGTCGGCGAACACCCACAAAAATCCGCCCGCCGAAACTTTGCTGGCGCGCATCGCATTCCAATAATCGTCCAAGCCTGCACCGAGGCCGCCATCATAAAGACCATGCAGAAATTCGGTTGGCATGTAAACCAGATTTCCCGCCAGACCGTGCTTCAAGGATTTGTAGTCCGGGTAATGCGGATCGTCAATATTTCCAAACTTCGCCCAAGGATGATTGACAGCGCGATGCTGCGGATCAAGTTGCGAAAAATCAGCGTCTAGATTTGTGTTCCAGCCGCCTTCGTTGCCATTGTCCCAAATGATGATGCTTGGATGGTTCACGTCGCGTGAAACCATTTCTGTGACGTGCTGGTGTCCGACTTCCGAGTCGTATTTGTGCTGCCAGCCGGTGAGTTCGTCGAGGACGTAAAGGCCTTTTTCATCACACAGATCGAGAAATTTTTCGTCCGGCGGATAATGCGTCATGCGCACGGCATTCATATTCATGTCCTGAAGCAAGCCGACATCGAGCGCGGCAATCCGGTCGGAGGAAGAACGCCCCAAAGACGGCCAAGCGACGTGATGACCGACGCCTTTGAGCATGATGTGCTGGCCGTTGACGAACATTCCTTCGCCCGGACGAATTTCAATCGTGCGAAATCCGAAAAGCTGCCTAAGCTCGTGCAGCACTTTTTTGCCCTGCTTGAGTTGCACAACGGCGGTGTAAAGATTGGGTGTTTCGGCAGTCCATAAATCCGGTGCGGAAATCTTTGTGGTGATCCGGCCTGCCGTCACCGGCACAGAAACAGGTTTGCCAACGATTTTTCCCTGTGCGTCCTGAAGTGTCACTTCGACGGTTTTGGCCTTTCCTTCGCCGCCTAGAAAATAATTCAGCGAGAATGTGCCGTCGGCACGCGCGTCAATCGCGACGCGATCCACAAACTGCTCCGGTTCTGCCTGCAACCAGACCGGACGAAAAATTCCACCGAAAACCCAGTAGTCCGCATCGCGCTCGGCATGAGTCACAGAATAATTCGCAGATTTATCTGAAACGGAAACTTCGAGCAGGTTTTCCTTACCAAATTTAAGCAGCTTAGTTATGTCATATTTGAAACGGTAGAACGCACCTTGATGCAGCGGCCCGGCCTCCACACCGTTCACTTTCACAGAGGCATCAGTCATCACGCCCTCAAAGACGATGAAGACGCGCCGCCCACCCCAGTCGGCGGGAACATTAAAACGATGGCGGTAGTCGCTCCGAATCGGCGTGTAAGCTTTATCCTCGTGGCCGTAGCGAAATTTTCCAAAGCCCTGCAATTCCCAGCACGACGGCACCGGGATGTTTGTCCACACGCCACTGTTGCGCCCGTCGGAACAATAAAAATCCCACAGCACAGTATGCTCGCCATCGGTGCCAGAAAGATATTGCCGGATGGTTTCCTGCGCCGTAACCGGCAGAATGCAAGCCAGCAGGCTTAAGCTGAAAACGATCGCGATTAAAAAATGTCTGACGCTAGTATAATGGTTGGTCATGTTGTCAATGATGAAGCCGTCAGATAAATATATTTTCTGGTATTTACTGAACTTTGAGAATGTAAAATTCCTGAAGGTTGGTGGCAGTATTGGCGAGATTTGTGAACAGGTTGCCGCTTCCGTCAAAAGTCCCACTGATGATGGTCTGCCATTGGCCCATGGGCAGTGACACATTGGTGCTTTGCATTAACGTCCAGACGCCTCCCGGCGTGCCATTGATTGCAGAAAAAGAGAGGCCGTTCGAACCATTCATAACAATGCCAATAATCTTGGGAGTTGCAGGAAGGAATGGCGGATTGAGGGAGAAAAATTGGATCTCCGCCACGTTGCCAGAACTGTCAGCCGAAACATACCGCACGCAGCGGAAGGCATTTGTATTAGTGATGGTTTGCGGCGTGACAATGTTATTTTCTGGTGGTGCCGTGGCAATGGTGAAAAGCGTCACCGGGTGCGAAAATAGAGGAGTGCTGTCGCCTTGAAACATTCCGCCTAACATACGGCCGGAGTAGCCAATGCGCGGCCAGTAATTGATCTGGCCAATTACATTACTCACACCCACTCCAAAATCCAGACCGGCCCAAGGATTAACCGAGCCGCTGGGCGCATCAAAGTAAGTATTTAAGTTGCCGTCGAATACTTTGGCAACGGTATTGCCGCCGTTATTCCATGACCCCACAGTGCCGATGATGGTTCCATGCAACTGGTTTGTGCAATTTATCAATCCCGGTTCACTTGCCGGCGTCACCTGGGTCATGGCTACGGCGTTCACGTCCCAATTGGCAATCACGTCATTGGTTGGCGTCGTTTGAGTCCAAGCATTCCATGAAACATTGTAATCAGTCCGTCGGCAACCCCAGGCGGCATTGGCGTTGGCGAGCATCCACGGATAGTAAGTGCTCCATAAGCTATTATCTTTGACGAAGTGTCCAAGACCACGCGCAAATTCGGCAGCCCAGGTGTTCAAGTAGGTTGCACCATTGTTAAAAATGCCATTTGATGTCAGATGGTTTCTTGTGTATTCAACCGCTATGAGCGCGTCATTGTAATAAAATTGCTGGCCGGTGATGTTATGTAGCAGATTGGCGCAATCCACAAAAGTTCCTTGGTTATAGAGATTGGCACTGGTGTCAACCGTTCCGTTGGTGGCGATGCTTCCGTAAACTTGGCCCGTATTGGGATTGAAGAGATTAGTACGCACCCAGCTATAAATTTGCTGCGCTTGAGCCAGGTACACTGCATTGGAGGTGCTTTGATAAAGCATACACACCGTTTGCAATAAGCTATCACAAGCCAGAGGATTTTTGCTGGCAGTCTGGCCGGCAGGCATGTTTGCCGGCTGTTGTTCCCAAATACCACCGTTGTTGTAGTTTGTGTCCCATCCGCGACTGAAGGCGAAGTTGAATCCATATTGGGCAGCATTGAGAAAATTGGTGTTCCCGGTCATCTGATATCCACGAGCTAAGGCCAACGAAAACCAGCCAATGTCATCATTCCAACCGTCCCAAGACCACGGCGGCGGAGTCAGAATCAACCAAGTCGTGCACAGGCTATTAATCAATTGCTGCTGCTGTGGGTTACCGGTGCGTTCGAAAGCGTCCTCCTCACCTTGAATATCCAGCGACAAGGTCCAAGTGCCGTCATAAGCCCCGTTAGTCAAACTTTTTGAATAATAAACTAAATAAGTATTCTTACTCGCATCATTTGTCTGGATGAGATAAGCCTTATTAAAAGCGTCGATTTGCATGTCCGCGATGGTTTGCACCGTCACTTGCACGCTACCCGCCAGAGTGTTGCCAACGTTGTCTCGGATGGTAACCGGGAGGATTGCGCCGGGAGACGATATCGTAGTTATAGTGGAGTTGGTATAAACATTGCCCGACGAAAAGTTAAGTGGAAGGGCTGATGATCCGCCGATAGATCTGGCATTAACTACTATGCTGGTAATTGAACCTGACGTAGATGAGGCGGTGACACTTAGCAAGACATTGGAGCCGACCGTCACCGGAATTGGCATAGCGGAAGCCGCCGTGAGGTTAATCGTTGTCGTAAGTGGCGTGAAGACGGCGGCGGCGAAATTATCTTTCTGGTTGCCGCTCCAGTTGGCCGCAAAGGTGACGGTGCCGCCGCTTAATCCGGAAATATAACCCGCAGTCATGATGGAGGACGTTCCGGCGGTAGTTACGAGTAGAGATGTCAGACTAGTTGTACCGCCGGTGCCGGTAATGGCGGGAGTAGGAATAGTAGAAGCCCAGGTGGAGTTCACAGCCGCCCACGAACCCGCCACAACTCCCGGCACATTAAAGGTTAGCGAACCGCTTGAGCCAGTGACGGGAACTCCGCCTGTTTTTGGAACTACCGTCGTATCCACACCACTGAGCGTAAAAGCCGTCATCTCTACATCGGCCGGAGAATTAGCAACCACCGCCGTCAGATTATTTGTTCCGGGAGTAGGATTAAAAAGATAATAAATGGAGGAGCCACGACGGGTAATGTCAGAATTGTCCTGTGCTATGGCCTTGAGGATAGTTTGAGAACCCCAGGTCAAACTTACTGGCTCGCTATTAACTGCGGAAGCACCCTTGTCTTCCACCAGCACCACCAGCACATTTGCCATTGCGCTGACCGTGAAGTTACTGATAGTGACCGAGGTCGGGCCGGTTTCGGCTATTGACATTGACAACCCCGCTTCACCTGCTGTATCAACCAGGGCGATGTCCGCTCGTAACGGAAAAGCTGCAACCAACATCCCTATAAGAATGATGGGCAAAATGCCAATAGAAAACCATGTTTTCATAAATAAAATTTAATCTTCACAGCTCAACATAGTCTTTTTTTAAAATAAAAAACCTTCTCATAGGTAACTTTTTTCATGAAATAATAAAATTTACTGCGCTTGGAGAATGTAAAATTCCTGACGGTTGGTGGCTGTATTGACAATATTGGTCGACAGATTGCCGGATCCATCAAAATTACCCGTCCGGTTGATCTGCCATTGGTTCAATGGCAACAAAATATTAGTGCTTTGCAACAACGTCCACGAACCGCCCGGCGTGCCATTGGTGGCCGACAGAGACAGTCCTGTGCCAATCAAACTGATGTGGTTGAGGCGCGGCGTGGATGGCAGTGGTGGCGGAACTGTCGAAGCTACGACGACTGGGCCGAAGAAAAAATCCGCCTCACCCGTGTAAACCCCCGTGGCGTTGTTTAATGCCGCTGAAGGTCCATAACTAGATGTCGCGTGAAACTTGTCCCCAATGGCACTGATCCCATGCAACAAAGAAATCGCGCCCGAAGGATAGGTTGTGTCCGAGTTGTTATTTCCCGAAGCGGGCGGCGTCAGCACGCGCAAAAAAAGATTGCTAGTCGGGGTAACAACGGTGATGGGCTGCTCGGTTGTCCGCAGAGTAGCCCAGTTGAGCTGGCCGTAGTAGCCGGCAAATTCAGGATAAACCCATGCGGAATTGTTGGGCTGCGATAAAAGATCACGCCCGGTCGACGTATAGTTCGTGCCTTTGGTGTGAACAAAAACTTCCTGTCCAGCCAGGCGGTTTTTGTAGTCTCGATATGGCCCCTGCCCCAGCCAACTCATGCCGACCACGTTGTCGCTTGGATAATTAAACGTGATACCCATCCAGGTCTGCAAACCGGTCACGGTGTAGAGATAATTCAACTTCAACCAACCATCCGGCCGTAACGTCCATTGAAAGGCATTGGTCGAGGTATTGATATTATTGACCATAACCACATAATTGGTACCGTCAAAATAATTGGTTACGGACGTAACATTCCACGCCCCTGCCACAAGCACCGGGCCGTTGGTGAATGAAACCGATTGATTGGAAACTGTCATGCTGTTGATCACGCCCATGGTTTTGCTGAAATGAAAAACTCGCGGTCCGTTGGTCACGATGATTTCCGTGGCATTCGTGCCAGCGGCAATTGCCAGGACATTAGTTAGCCCTGTGCCTAAAATCCGGTCACGGATTTGAGACGGTGAATGCAAAGTAAAAGTCCAAGTATAAAGATTGTTGCCGAAGGGGTCGGTCGCTGTCAGGTGCAGCGCGTCGTAATTCGTGCCATTAGCTGGAAAACCCGGCAACACCAGTGAACCAGTCGCGCCAGGTGACACATTTGGCCCTGCGAACTTGCCACTGTCCGCAGCCACCAAAAATCCTCCGGTCAGTGCATTCGTGCTGGCGTTGCCAGAATCAGTTGCATCGGGATACCATCCAAGCTGCCAGTCAAAGGTGCATTGGTTTAGGCTAGTAAAACTAAATCGGTTCTCAATGGTGAGCGCGCCGTTGAAAGTTGTGGGGTCGGGTGGCGTGACTTGCGACGGATTGTAAGTGGCCTTATATGTGTAGTAGCTCGCCTCGCGCTCGCGATATGGGCCAACAATGCCGTCCGGTGCGTTCTGATCTTGAACGTCAATGGAGTTGCCGACCAAATCGTTGCGCACGACACCTTCATCCAGATAAGCCCAGGTGAACATCCCGATGCCGTTGGTAGCGGTGCGCATCATGTCCCAATAGTCGGACAAACTTGCCCCGCCGCCGCCGTCGAAGAGTCCATGCAAAATTTCCGTGCAGTCATACGCGGTCTTGCCCGCTCCAAGATTGTTAGTAAAGCCGCTATAGGATGGATAATGATCATCCTGCACATTGTTGAACGTGCTGGAAGGACGATTGACATGACGGTTTTGGAGGTCCCAGATGGCATAGACATTCGTTGAACCCGTTCCGTTGTTGTCTACCGTAGTATTCCAGCCGCCTTCGTTGCCATTGTCCCACGCGATGATCGAAGGGTGGTTAACATCGCGGATTACCATTTCTTTGACGAGTTGTGGGGCGACAGTATTGTCATAAGCATGCTGCCAACCGGTTAGCTCATCAAAAACATATAAACCAAGCCGGTCACATTCATCCAGAAAGATTTTGTTCGGCGGATAATGACTCATGCGCACGGCATTAAAGTTCATATCCTTGATCAGATCAATGTCCAGGTCGCTCTCCGTCAGACTCGTTGTGCGGCCATCGGTAGGCCAGAATTCGTGGCGGCAAATGCCGCGCAGCACAACCTTGGTGCCATTGACGAAATAACCGACACCGTTGCTGAAAGTAATTGTGCGAAAGCCTACCAGGTTTGTCACCGTGTGAACCACATTGTTATTTGTGTCGAGCAATTGCACGGTCAATGTGTAGAGGTTTGGAAACTCCGCCGACCATAACTGCGGTGAGGGCAACGTGGCGGACAACAGCACATTCGTCGTGCCTGCGGTCACGATATTGGTCATAGGATTGCCTAAGCGGATATTGTTTGTGTCTGTCACGCTCGCAACTACAATGGAATTGCTGGTGATGCCCGAAAGAAACACATTTACGTTGATGAGGCCGCTCGATTGCGCGTCCACTGCCAGACGTTGAATATTCGACTGAGGCTTGGCCATCAGATAAACCGGCCGGAAAATGCCGCTGAAATCCCAGAAATCCCCCTGCCGCTCGGCGCTGTTGATTGACGCGTTGGCCGACCATTCATTGACGGTCACATTCAACACGTTGGTATTCGCACCGACCACGACATTAGTCGTGACTTCATAGCTAAATTCATAAAACCCACCCTGATGCAAGGTGGTTGTGACAGTTGTATTGGTTGTGGGGACATTGCTTGCGCCGGAAACCCCCTGACCGACGGAACTGTAAAGATTCGCCGCCGTACCGACGGCATTTGTGAAGTTCAAGATGCCGCCGACTCCCAATGTCGGGGTGACCGTCGTTGCCGTGGTGGCAACGTTGAAATTCCATTGATACTGCGCCACGGCGGACGGCGGCGCGGCGGAGCTTAAGGCGTTGGAACGTACCAGTTCTAGCGCGCCTTGGTTAAGTACATTGGTAAAAAACCTAAAATCATCTCCTAAACCGTCGAAGGCACGATCCAACATTTTGGAGGGAGTCCAGCGATTCAAAAGATATGCGTAGGCAGTTGTGCCAAAGGCGACCGGGCCTGGGTTTGGTGAAAATGTCTGAGTTGAAAACAAGACCGTCGCGGAGGTCGGACTGCCAACGTAGAAATTGGCGTTGCCGCTGGAGGAATCATAAGTCACGGCCACAAAATACCAATCCGTCCCCGTAAGTGCTCCGGTGGGGGTATTTACCAATCCTGTATTTACCGTTAATTCAAATCCAGAGCCGTTTCCTAAAAACGCCGCTCCGTTCGCCGCACTGGTGTCATAACCCGAAGTTGCGCCGACCATCATAATACGCGGAAAAAGGCCGCTGCCGATCGCCGCCTGTGGTTTGACCCAAGCGGTCATAGTGAATTGGTTCAAGGTGCCTAGATTGACATTGCCCACGGCACTCGATGCCATGCCGCCTGCTCCACCTGGACTGCTAGCTGCAGTGTTATCAAAAGCACGATCATTTGGCAGTGCGTTAAGGTTTGTTGTTACGGTTGTATTTGTGACGGCGCCTGCGATAATTTGACCATTTATCATCGTAGCGGTATCAGTTAACACTCCTTCATAAACCAAGTAGATTCGTTCCCCGGCCCAACCGGCAGGCACGGAAAATGTAGTGGTATATTGGCCTACCGACTGGGATTGATTCGTGCTGCCGTTTCCAGAATGGTTGCCATACATATAGGAACCAAAACCCTTGGTCTGCCAGCAGGATGGAACCGGAATGGTTGTAGAGACATTGTTGCTGCGCCCGCCACCCGTCATGTAAAACTGCCAAGGGACCGTGTTCTCTTTATCCGTTCCGGATAGATACTGGATTTGAGTAGTATTAGTTGCGGCTGGCAGAGATAGGCTAGTTACAAAGCTGAAGCCAAATAAAACCCCCAATTTAATGAAACTCTTCAAAGAATTGTCCTCTGGTGGATGAAGCCACTTTAAGCGTGATAAAAAACAACAGAACACTTTAAGCTTCCTTTTTGCACTTCTAATTTAAGCCATATTAAAATCTGGTTTTGACCAGATAGTTAATAGTTTTTCAGGTTTCTAAAAATTCAAGGAGTAAGATAAGAAATTATTTTTATAAATTTTCCATCTACATCTCCCGGATCCTGGCCGCCCGATGCGCCCGTACCATTGTCTGTCCACAATGAATTGGGATCGCTGGGTGAGGGACTCGGGTCAAGAGCTTTTGCCGAGGTGCTGGCTTGGACATGCCCATCTCCCCAAAGGACGTTTAATGCTTTTGCGACTGATCCCGACCGATGAGCTATGGAAGAATAATCATAAATTAAATCGGTAAGAGTAAGATGATCGGCGGTTAGCTCGCTGGATTTTTTTGCCGATGCATATCCCGAAGTGGGCACAACTGGGTTATTATACCGTGTGGTGCAGGGATAATACATATAAGATGAACGCAAGTTGGCCCCCCAATTATTCGCGCCGGGAGCACCATAAGCTGGCCAAGACCCGCTTGCAGTTAAATAAAGCTCGTAGGCATACTTGCCTTGCTCTATTGGCCCGGAACCCATGCTAGGACAATAAAAAGATTTTCCGGAGCTGATAATTTTGGTTGTATAATATAAGCCATGATTTACAGCAGGATTTGCATTAAAATCAACTGATGCGCTTGCTGTCCCTCCATTCTTACTCAAATAGTAGGTATTATAAGGACCTGCTCCATTATATACAGCGGGAGGTATCACGTCACTACTATCGCCTGCATATAAAACCAAGGCCACACCCATTTGTTTCATGTTGTTTATGCAGGATATTCGCTTAGACCGCTCTTTTGCCTGAGATAATGCCGGCAGTAGCATCGCAGCTAATATGGCAATGATGGCAATTACAACGAGCAACTCAATTAAGGTGAAGCCGAATTGTTTCACACCATTAATACTTTGTTTGTTTTTGCTATCGCAAATAATATTCACAGTCATACATTTATAATTTTTCTGGCTATTGGCGTTCCATTCCATGCCAAACCTTATTGTTTGAGGATGTAAAATTCCTGACTGTTTGTGGCTGTATTGACAATATTAGTGAATAGATTACCGCTGAAGTCGAAACTGCCCGTCCTGTTAGTTTGCCATTGGCTCAATGGCAGCGCAATGTTGGTGCTTTGCAATAATGCCCACGGTCCGCCCGGCGCGCCATTCGTGATAGAAAGAGACAGGGAAGTCCCGCTTAAGCTGATCCCGGTGAATCGCGGAGCCGGGGCCGGGCCACCCGTGCCTACGATGATCTGGCCGGAGCCAGTGGTGACTGTCGAACCCGTTTGCGCTGTCCATGTAGCCGGGAAGTTCGCAGGATAACTGTTCGTCAATTGCGCGAACGAATAGGTTCCATTGGCCAGCGGCGTGCCGTTAATGATGACGCTGGCGAAGTGATCATTCTGATGGAGGTAGACTTTGCCATTCGTGCCAAGAATTAGACTGGCATTGGTGTTATTAATGTCATACAGGGTTTCCACTGCCGCAGCCAAACCCGTGGCGCCAACTGATAAAGTATTCGTGCCTAATGAATTGATGCTAGCGCCCAGTAGTCCACCCTGGCTTATGACCCATTGGCCGATGAAGGTGTTGGTCGTACCAGTGACATTCAAATCAACTGCGCCGTTAGTCAAATTACCATCTTGATAGAAGATGTTTCCGGATCCCGTCAGCCAAGAATCAATCTGGAAGGCCCGAGTGTCTACAGCATCGTTGTAAAGGACGCTGTTAGCTTGAACGTCCAAACGGCCCTTCAGCACAATCAATCCACCATCGCCATTGAATATTTCACCACCATTGAGCACTAAATGGCTGTAGAAATTCGTCGCAGGGTTGAAGGCAGTATGTTTGATGCGCAATTCGCCAATCGTAACCGGATTGGTTCCGCTGCCTTCGAACACACCGTCGCCGTTAATCTGCAATGTGGTGATTCCAGGAAAGATTACGTTAGCCAATACAGGGGTTCGCAGGCGAGAGCCCGCCACTACGGTATAGGTGCTGCCGGGGTTGGAAAATGCCGAGGTTGATGCAGCTGCGCCGTCTGGATTCCAACTATTTGCAGTGTTCCAGTCCGAGCCGGCCGCTTCAACAATAGGGGCGCCGCCAAAATCCAGCGTATAAGCATTAGGCGAACCGGGCGGATTTACCGTCAGAGTAGCTGGTGGAGTGCTAGTGATTGAACCAAAAGAATTTGCGACAATTACAATGTAGTCGAGAGAATTGGAAATTTGTACGCTGTTAATAGTTAATGTCGAGCTGGATGAACCGGATATATTTGCTCCGTCCGTAAGATTAGTATAATTTCCGCCCAAGCCAGCCTTCCATTGATAGGATAGTCCGCCAATGCTGGTAACAGTTGAGCTTACCGACTGACCCACATAAACCGGAGAAGGCCATGTCGGTTCAACTGATATTGTCGGCGGCTGCGGCGCGAACACCGTGCCGGAAGCAGCTGAATATAAAGAAGACATCTGGCCGGGTGTCAAGGCTTGATTGAAAAACGCTACTTCATCAATTGATCCGTTGAAGTTACGTTTCCCGGTAGTGTCCAGACTGTCATTTCCGATGAGCGTTGGCCCTGAAAATGTCTGAATGACATTCGTATGGTTATGCGTCGAGAACAGCAGACCGTTGGCATTGATCAGGTAAATCGTTGAGTTGGTTGGCGTGATCACCAAAGCAACGAGCGACCAGATGCCAGGAGTCGGCTCAAGCCCGGAGTCCCAGCTAAAGGTCGTCGAATCATTGTTCCATGTATAGCCCAGTTTGAGATTGCCGGTGTTGCTATTTGTCGCGTTATAATCCAAACCGGCTACCGTATTGCCGCTCCGCGAAAAGATTATCCCAACGCCATGAGCTTGAGCACCGATGGGTTTGATCCACGCGGCGATCGTCAATACATTTGTCCCAACACCATTGTTCAAGTTAAATGCAGGCGTGGCGACATATGCAGCTACAGGGAAATTTTGATAGGTGGCAAACAACGCGGTATTGGTATCAGGGAATCCAATCAGACTATCGGCGGTAGTTTGCGGTCCGGTTATACTATTGAACCCATTTAACGCGCCTGCTCCGTAGATTCCGTTAAATACGCCAATTGAATCATATGCCTCCAAGGCGCCGGAACTTGGATCACCGGTTTCACTGAATGTGTAGAAGGCGAAAGGAGAGTTTGTCAACACAGCAGCTTCATACGCGCCATTTGTCTGGGTGAGGGAAAGACTCACGGGGGTGCTGATGGCGGCAGGGTTGACAGAATTGGTCACGACGACTTGATAATTATTAAAAACGTCGGCGGCAGAAACACCGGCGATCGTAAGCACATTTGATTGGGAGCCCGAAATATTTCCACCGTCCAAAAGATTCGTTCCATTACGCTGCCATTGGTAGCGCAACGGAACCGAACCAGTTGCGGTGACCTTAAATTGAGGGGATTGTCCCGGAAACACCACATCTGGCGTTGGCTGCGATGTAATTACAGGGGCAGTCAGAACTCCTTGAATCGATTGAATTTGCGCCTGACTTAAAGCTTCTTTATAAAAACGAACGTCATCTATGGTGCCGGGCAGATTGCGCTTCGCGTCGCTTGCCCGATTTCCAATCATGACCAAATTGGTAATGTTATTCCATGCATTCGTATTGGCAAGGACGCCTACGCCATTCAGGGTCGTGGAGAGGACTGCCGTAGCGTTGGTTCTTCCAACATAAATTCCAACCGAACCAGTGCCGCTATTGGTATAAACAAGAGCCATGAAAAACCATATGTTTGTGATTCCGGACAATGACGTTGTGTTGGTTAACACATTAGCTCCAGTTAAAGGTCCAGTAGAAGCCTGATTCACTCCCATCTGAATCGCCTGAGTGCCGCCAGCCAAATCAAGGTATAACTCATTGCCATCGGCACTGCCCGCTCCATTGGCCGCCGTTCTGGTGTCGATGTCAAATAACCGAGCGTTGCCATTATTTGTATAAGTTGCTGACAAATTGAACCACATAGTTATGGTAAATTGATTAGTAATCCCACTAAGATTTCCCACACCTCCAACCAACGCTCCGGAGGCCGGCTGCGTGCCAACCTGGCCATTCGTGGCTGAATTTACCAAGCCTTGATCCGCGCTGTTAGCGATGCCATATACCCCGCTGCCTGAAGGTATACTTTGTAATCCCAGGGCATTGAAGATGTTTGTCAGGTTACCGCCCGTATAACCATCTGCGGTGTCGATAACCGCAGGGCTGACTGATAAATTCGTAACACCAGTTGTGATGCCGTTGTCAAAATTCCATTTGTAAAGCAAGGTTTGGCCAAAAGCGGCCGACCCAAAAGCCAGTGCAAGGAATGCAGCGAAAACCAGCCAGCGCATGCGGTTCAAAAAACGATTCAAGGGATTTTTACTCATAGATTTGGGTTGCAGTTTTGATTTTCCCCCATTTCCTACAATAACAACTAGGCTGCAGCCATCTGTCAGATTTGTTAGTCCAGTACATGGGTTCATTTGTACACGCGCCATGAATGCCAAAAAACGGCCAATTTATTTTGAAAATGCTCCATTTTTGAAATCGGCAGGCAGAAGATTAAATAAAATGCGTGAAACGATGGCTCATTGCAACCAATTGCATCTTAAGTTGATGATTTTAAACCTATTGCGGCGATTCATTCAATTCCCCCAAGGAAGTTTGCATTGGATTCTCATCAATCATTGGGGTGGCTTCGCGCATGAGAATTCGTGCATATATCCAGTCCCACCATAATAAGCTATCTTGCTTGGCGGCCTCACTAAGCAGACCATTTGGGAATTGCTTTTCGATCAAGGCCCGCCCTTGCTTTAATTCATCCCTTGCCTCGCCTATACGCCCGAGTTTGAAACATGACATTGCCAGTATCACGTGTATGTTAGCATCGCGGGCAAGCGCCTTGTCCGGGGCGACGAGCGCACGCCGACACCATTGTTCGGCGGCGGCATAATCACCGTTGCGATACTTCCAAAGTGAAACAGGGATTATTCCCCAAGCGCTGGGCTGAACAGCCGGCCATTTTTTGAAATCATTTTCCACGATTCCAGCCAGCGGCTCTAGCGTGGCGAGCCACTTTTTATTTGCTGGCATCAACAAGCTGGTGCGAACGATCCGCCATGCTTCATTGCTGTTGGTGGTACCGGTAAAATGAGATACCGAGGCCTGGCAGAAGTGAAGATATTTTCCCAAATCGCCGCTCTCCGCCAGAACCGTTCCGCAATATTGATAGTCCCATGAGACCACGGTCCATTGATCCAGTTCATCAATTGCTATGAGCTTGGCAAATCGGTTGCCCGCCTTTTCCCACTGGCCTTCGAATGCCAGCCATTCGGCCACTTTGCGGTATGCGGTGACGCCGTCAAGACTCGGCCTAACGAGGTTGTTGACCCCGTCCAGCATATGATCGGCCTCTTGAAACTTTCCTTGACTCACAAAAATTGCTGCCTGAGTTATTCTTTCGCCGTCTTCCGCCTGCTGACGCAACTTCGCTTCCCTTTGGGTTGCCATGTTGGCCTGCTCCAAAAGACGGGCCTCCTCGTGGCGGGCGTGGCGCTCTTTGAAGAAAAGGCAAGTTGACACTCCAAAACCTGTGATCAAGGCCACACTAATGGCTGTACCAGAAATGAAAACAGCTTTATTCCTGCGAACAAGCTTTTGCAGCCGGTAAATCTGACTCGGCGGCCGCGCTCTCACAGGTTCATTGCTGAGATAACGTTGGACGTCCATGAGAAGTCCGTTCGCTGTTTCGTAACGGCGCGAACGATCCTTTTCGAGCGCCTTCATGACCACCCAGTCCAGATCTCCTTCGAGCATCGATATAAGTTTGGGCGCTTCAACATGGCGGTGTTCCGCCATGGTTTTTAATTCCACTCCATCCAAAGTGGTCAGAACCTTTGACAATCGCGGCGGTTCATTTTCACGTAAAGTCCGACGCATTTGCTCCAAACCAGACTGCATCAATGTTTTGCCGTCAAACGGGGTCCTGCCCGTCAGCAACTCATAAAGGAGAACACCGAGCGAATAGATATCGCTGCGAGTATCCACATCAAGCGCGCTCATCTCAGCCTGCTCGGGGCTCATGTAGGCCGGCGTGCCGATGATCTGCTCATACGCAGTAAACAAAGTTTGCTCCGTCAGTCTGCCTTCAATGGCTTTGGCGATTCCGAAATCAATGACCTTAGGCATCGGGACGCCATCCAGCATGGTAACGAGAATATTCGACGGCTTGATATCACGATGGATGATGCCTTTTTGGTGTGCGTGCTGGATCGCATGACAGACCTGGATAAAGAGCCGCAGACGCTCGGCTGTGTCCAGATTAATATCATCGCAAAAATTGGTGATCTTCATCCCGCGCACAAGTTCCATGACGAAATAGGGCTGGCCCGTGCCGGTGGCTCCGGCATCAAGGACGCGCGCAATATTCGGATGATCCATTAGCGCCAATGCCTGCCGTTCGGCCGTGAACCGGGCAATGACATTCTTGGTATCCATGCCGAGCTTGATGACCTTGAGGGCGACTCGTCGGCGCACTGGCTGATCCTGTTCAGCCATATAAACTAGGCCGCAGCCGCCTTCACCGATTTTCTGCAAGACTTTGTAAAGACCGATCCGTGTGCCGATCCGCTCATCCACTTTTGTTTGATTGAAATCGTTCGGAACCGCTGGAAAATCCTCCGATAAAAGCGGTAAAGCTGACCGAGCCTTTGCAAAAAAACTCTCAGCATCGCCATGCACGGAAAGTCTCTTGGCCACGAGATCACGCAACGACGGGTCCTGCGAACAGGCATCTTCAAGAAATGCCTCGCGACGCGCTGGATCGGCCAGACTAATGGCCGCGAAGAAGACAGTGTCTTCCTTTTGCTTCTCGGGACTCATCGCAATTGGTTCACTTCTAAACGCGCTTTTAGGAACGATTTTCGGCCTCCAATCATTTCTTTGCATCCTTTATCCATTGAAAAATCCTCATCTTGGCGCATTCCCATTGTCGCCGCACCGTGCGCTCGCTTATCCCAAGACTTTCAGCGGTTTCTTCGTTGGTCAGGCCGGCGAAGAATTTCAGCACCACCACCTGCGCCTGTTCCGGGTCTTCCTTTTTCAGCGCCTCCACCGCCTCGTCAATCAAAAGCACATTGTCGTCGGCCGTAGTTTGGGCAAGGTCAACCTCATCAATGTTTAATCGTGACTGGCCGCCGCCATGCTTTAGCCGGGCTTTGCGCCGGGCTTTGTCAATTAGAATGCGCCGCATCGCATCCGCCGCTGCGCCAAAAAAATGCGCCCGGTTTTGCCAGTGCCGGTCGCCGGAACCGCTTAGTTGCAGCCACGCCTCATGTACTAGCGCGGTAGGTTGTAATGTCTGGCCGGCGGATTCTTGGGCCATCCTTATGGCGGCCAGACGACGCAATTCATCATAAGCCAGAGACATTAGTTCTTCTGATGCTGCCACCTCACCCTCTTCCAGTTTTTGCAGCGCACGCGTAATGTCATTCATGGATTCAGGGAAATACGGTGTTGTCTCGACTCATTTTTGATGAATTGGAAAATCATTGTCCCAATACCCGATAAAAGGCCGTCGCATTGGTTGTTTCAACTAACAGGCTGGTTGAACTGATAGTTGCACCTACATTTTGCCAGTTTGCATTCACCAGATTCGTCGTTATTTGCACCTGATACGGTCCAATACCACCGCCCCAGTTTAGCATTAGGCTACTTCCTTGCCAACCAGCACTCGCGACAATCGGTGGTGCGGCCAGCACCGTCAGCTTCATGTTGGCGGTATTGATCGACCCACTGGGGTCGGCCACGCTCACCACAAAAATATTTGTTCCTACATTGCCCGAAAGCGCGGTGCCACCCAAGTTGCCGTTTCCGGATACCGTCAACCAATTTGGCCCGCTTACTTTGGCATACGACATCGGGTCACCGTCAGAATCGCTCGCACTGCCGGCCAGCGTGCCTGCATAGGGTTGTCCAGCAGTGACGCTGGCGACCGTGAACGGGTTGCCGAGAAATGTCGGCGCGTGGTTTGCTCCAGCGTAGTAGAGGTTTTGCAGGACGTTGGAAGAGAGGTTGTAATTAAACACGGCCACACTGTCAATGTTCCCCAGAAAGTTTTTACTCGCAAAGTCATGGTCATTACCAATCTGACTGATGCCGGCGAAGGTCATGTTGTTATGGGCGTGAATGAAACTGCCTTGCTGACTACCCGTTGGACTCCAGCAATAAATAGTGCAATTGTTGGCCGTAATAGTCAGAGCCACCATGGACCATTGGTTCACAGGCGGAAATACGTTTGATCCAGCCCAGCTCCACGTCGCGCCCTCATTATTGTTCCAAACATAACCCAATGGATAAGCACCATTGACCGCAGTGCCCACATAAGCAAAACCGGCGATAGTTCCTGCCGTCCGGTTGAGAAAAATGGCACTGGAACCGGCCTCTGTGTTGGTTGGGTAAATCCATGCGACGATGGTCACATTGGTGTTCTGAAGGTTCAAAGCCGGAACCGTGACACCGGAGCCGGCGGTGCGCATGGTCTGCAAAGCCAGGTTGTTGGCCGGAAAGCCTGGATAAGTTGGCGGTTGCGGGCCTGGAATATTATAAAGTGCGTTGCCGTTCTTTGCGGCGGCTCCGTAAATGCCATTGTATCCGCCCACATAATCAAAGGCCGTCACCGTGCTTGCAGCCGGGTCACCCGTCTCGTTTAACTCCCAGAAAGCAACCGGTCCTTTACTCACAACCGCGCTAGCGTAGGTTCCCAGCGGCGACGTCACTGCCAGCGCGGCCACACTGCTAGTGGCTGAGCCATACAAGTTGGTTACAATCACGACATAGTTGAGAGCATTGGTAAATTGCGCGTTCGCGATCATCAAGGTCGCGTTGGTCGAGCCAGAAATATTTACTCCGTCCACGAGATTGGTGAAGTTCCCATTGAGTCCGGCCTTCCACTGATAGAATAACGGAAGAGTGCCGCCCACGGTCACGGAGGCGCTCGCATTTTGACCCAAATAAACTGCAGACGGAACCCAGTTCGCATCAATTCCGATCAATGGCGGGAATTGGCTTGTCACTCCCGCATCCAGCGGTCCGTAAATGGAAAATTCATTCAACGAATAACCGTTTGTGGTTCCGCGTTGTAAGCCATACATCCTCACATAGCGCGTATTAACCGCTGCAAACGAAACATCGTCAGTGCCGCCGGTGCCGCTGCTCGTGTTGTAAACCCGCGTCCAGTTGAGATTGTCAGCGGAAAACTGAATTTCATAGCCCTGACCATAGGCAGCATCCCAACTCAGCCGCACCCTGCCCACGCGTTGCGCGGAACCAAGGTCAACGGTAACCCATTCCACATCGTGGGCGGTGGATGACCAATGGGTTGTAGCGTTGCCATCAACTACTTTGGTGGCCGGGAAATTCACGGCATCTGAAGTGGAAGAGGCTATTGCTGTTTTGTTTAAGGCCAGATTGACAGGCGGAGTGGCATACACTTGAAGTTCGGAAAGGCCATACCCCAAACCTGTTGCCTGCGCGGTGCCATAGATCCTCACATAACGTGTGTTAACTGGGGCAAAGGAAATACTGTTTGTGCCGCCAAGTCCGGCGGTTGTATTATAAACACTGGCCCAATTCGTATTATCGGTGGAAATCTGGACTTGATAGCTCTTTCCATAAGCGGCGGTCCAAATCCAATTGACCCGATAAATATTTTGCATGGTTCCCAAGTCCACGGAAAGCCACTGCGGATCGCTTGTGGCGCTAGACCAATAACTGGTAGCGTTCCCGTCAACCGCGTTGGAAGCGCCATTGCTTCCGTTCACCGAAGAAGCAGTGGCGGTCTTGTTAAATGCGAGGTTAAAACCGTTGAACGGGGCATAGATGGCGTTGATGGCGTTGAACCATTGGTTGGCAATTTTAATGTAACCACTGGGTAGCGGGTGCAGGCCATCTGTGTCTGCCACGGTTAGCTGGGAATGCAGGTCCCAGAAATAAACCGGTTCACCGTTGGCCACATGCTGTGCTACGACGCCGGGGACAAAAGGATTAAAAAGGGTATTAATCATGTTATTGGCATTGGTGTCCGACCGGGCCAGCAGATTGGCGACAATCACCTTGGCATTGGGGCGATCTGTGGTGATATGCGAAATGAGACCGTCGAGCCGAACAATGGCGTTCGTCGGATCATAATTCTGACCGAGGTCGTTCGTTCCGATGAGCAATAGGATGATGTCAGGGCTGGCAACTGTATTCACCCAACCTAAAAAATAAGGATCATCTATCTGGTCAATGCGGAAGCCGCTATGACCTTCATGGTTTGGATAGAGCAAGCCCGGTGCGGTGCTTACCTGCGTGCCTACGAAATCCATCGAAAAACTCTCATTCGTCAACAACTGATAGAGCGGCAGCCGGTAGCCACCGGTGGTTGGTGCATTTGGATACCCCCAAGTAATCGAGTCGCCCAACGGCATGATGCGAATGGGCCGCGTCTGCGATGGCGGAGGATTGGAGTTCAGCACCAATTCAATGCCATTTAATGGTGAACGATATGAACGGTTGTCCGAATTGGCAGAGATGGTGATCACTCCATTCACCGGAATGCCATTATTCCATCGGATGTAATTACCGTTTGCGAGGCCGGTCGGATATAGGTTCGTGTTAGCCGGGGACATCCCGCCTTGAATAAACCGGTTAAAGACGGGAGCGATCGTCGGGGTAAAAACCGAGATGCCGTTGATTGTATAGTTAGGTATCCAATCACCGGTGCCACTAGGTCTTTGAGCATCCGCCTGTGTGTAGAGGTAAATCGCGTAGGAAGAGCCTGTCAAGCCGCTGATGGTTGCGGTCACCGGACCGTTCACCATGGCATCGCAATAACCCCGCATCAGCGAACCGTTTCCGCCGTCAGCCGTCGTTCCCGAATTCCAGGCATTGGCTCGCCCGCTGCCGCTCAAGCTCAGGGTGGCCGAAGCTGTGCCGTCGCTTGAGTGGATGATTCCCGACGTGAAAGCATTGTTTGCATTCGCGATATTGGTCCAGCCGGAAATGGGCACCATCCCAGCCGCGCCAGTGACGCCATCGGTGGTGTTTCCTAAAAATTTTATTCCAAATGATTCAGCATTGGCCGTGCCGCCAGCCAAGTAGAAAATCAAGGCGGTAAAAACCACAAGCGAGAAGACGAAATGTTTTTGCATTTTAGTTTTGGTCATGCGGCCATTATTCAATCTAGTGCTTATTTGGCGCTGAACAATAGGCCATGTTGCGAAATAAATCTCCATTCTCCCAACCGAACGGGAGCGGTTTGCCGGACTTGATTATGCGTTGCAATCATTTGCAAAATGGCGCTGAGTGTTGTTGGGGCAGACGGCAATATAGCCAGACCAAACTAAGCGTACAAAAACCATGAGCGCTACGGAACTCAACCAGCCTTTGGTCTTGAACACATAGGTCCAGCGAATGTCAGTCGCGGCACCGTCGGCTGCAAACCACCATTTGACGGTTGAGCCATCGGCAAGATAACGCAGTGCTAAAGTAATCTGACTGCTCTTGTGTGCAAGAAAGTCAGGACGGTCGTAAGCTCCCACTTCTTCAAGGGCGGTGCTTCCGTCCTTGAGGTGGACTGTTTTTGATGAACCTGGCATATCCCACGGACCTGTGTTTCCAGAGATGCGAACAACGGCAGGCAGGAACGGCGTATATCTGGTGAGGTCTTCGGGAAGCATGCCTTCGCTGACTACGAAATCAAACACTTGGCTTGGCTCAGCTTCGACTCGCGCCTCCAAAGTCACGGCAACATCGCGGTGAGTTCGTTTCACCGTAGTTGGGTATGTTGGGAGTTTCATAAAGTCATTGGTTTGCTTCTGTTTCAACGTGGGCTGGCAACGCCTGACAACCAATCACGGGTTCCTATTTCAGGTTGGTCATCACATATTGTCAGTGCGAAACGGCACGGCGGGCAAGCCGGCTTGATTGTATAAATTGCAGACGGGATTCACGTCCCACGCATAACGCACGGCCACGGGTTGGGAAATCCCGGAGGCCGAAAGCGCCACACTGTCGCCGTCGATCTGGGCTTTCGCCCAGACATATTTCCCATCTGCTCCGGCCAATGCAAATCCGGTGAGCGGACCGCCTTTGGCCAGCAATCCGCCTTTGGCGTGATCAAATATCAGGCGCACGTTATCTCCCGTTACTCTCATGAAACGGTAAGTCGGACCAGAATATTCGACGCTGCGGCCATAATCTTTGGCCAAGGCAATCAGCACAAGTCGATGTCCCACAGTGTATTTATCTTTAGGATGAATATCTTTCGCATCGCCGACATCAATCGCCAACGCCAGCCCGCTGTGGGGCACGTTCTTCGCGGTTATGGCCTGCGCCTCACGCAACTCTGCCCATGGATGATTCCGGGGTTCGGCATTGGTCGCCTGATAATTGGCGAGCTGCACAATATAAAATGGAAAATTACCTTCGCCAAAATGAGTTCGCCAGTCCTGAATCATCGTCGGCAGCAAGCGGTGATATTGCTCGGCGCGGTCGGTATTCGCTTCGCCCTGATACCAAACCGCCCCTTTGATGGCGTAAGGCAATAGCGGCGCAATCATGCCGTTGAAAAGATAGGTCACGACATTCGGATTGTTAGATTCATTTGCCGGTGGCGGCGCATTCCGGCTAGAAAACGGCAGTGTGGATTTCATTTTCCAGTCCCCGTCCAAGCTGATTGGCGCCTCCAATCCGGCAGTCAGTCCCATCTGGCCCGCTTGCGCCAGCAGTCCACCTTCGCCAATCGTGTCCAAGACGCGGATGGCGATGACGTTAGTTTCCGGCTTAATGGTTCCTGCCGGAACGGTATAATTGCGATCCTGATCGACGCGGTGGGTTTGTCCCACTTCCACGCCATTGATCCAAGTGGTGTCTTCGTCGTCAATTTGTCGCAAGGCCAGTTTTGCTTCCGTCGCCGGCCAGTTTTCCGGCACTGTGAATTCATGACGGAACCACACCGTGCCATCGAAACTGCCCAGCCCGATGCGCGAAAATGGTTGCGGCATGATGACGGTTTTCCAGTCGCCCACATCCGCAATTTTTCCCCAACTTTTCTTGGAACCTTCTTCATGCTGCGAATACCATTGGTCATAAAGTTCCGCATAACTCATTTTTTCCCCGGACAAAGGCGCCTTCGCCTTCGCGCGTACGCTGGCGAGCGCATCCTTGACATCCCCCCTCGTCGCCAAGGCTTCCGCGCTGGTCCAGGCTTCGGCGAGCGTGCCGCCCCACGCGCTTTGAACCAGTCCGATCGGCACGCCGAGTTCCTGATGCAACTCCCGGCCAAAATAAAAACCGACAGCAGAAAAACCTTCCCATTGTCCCTGCGAAAGCGTCTCCGGGCTGCACGGCAGCCAACTGCATTTAACAATTGACCGAGGTTCCAACGCCACGCCATGCGGCACGGTCAACAGGCGGATGTTCGGAAAATTTGCCGTGGCAATGTCGTTGGTGGCCTTGGTGAGCAACATGCCCATTTCCATGTTGGACTGCCCGGAACAAAGCCAGACATCGCCCACGAGCACATCATTGATTGTCGCCGTGGTTTGATCGGCTGTGCTAATGACGGCAAGCGTGCGCGATTCGGCGGATGCATGCATGGGTTTTAATTTCACCATCCATTTCCCATCCACCCCGGCACCGGCGGTGCGTTTCTGTCCCGCAAAAGTCACGGTGACTTTTGCGCCCGGCTGTGTCCAGCCCCATATCGGCACTGGAGCGTCACGTTGTAAAACCACATGATCGCAAAACACCGGATGCAATAATGGCAATGCTGAAGCGCCGACTGCAGAAAATGCCGCGGCAGCAACAACGATAATGGACAACAGAACGAGTTTTGTGGCATTGCCGCCGAGCTGATACTGCGGCACAAAGCCCAGATTCAAATAGTCACGGTTCGCATCGCGTTCCATAGTATTGCCATTGATGATCTTGGTCACCAGATTCGTTGCCCCCCTTCACCATTGCCGCCAGCGCATTGGCCGTGTTGAAATTGGTCGCCCCGAACGCATACATGCTGGCGATGATCGGCGTGCCCGGATCGCCGATCATGATGCCCGAGTCCGCCGTGGCCACCGACCAGCGTGGCATGCCGCCGCCGTATTGCGCATCCAGCACCAGCGACTGCGCCATGTCGCTCGCACGATCCGGGTCCAGCATGGCCATCAATTGGACTTCACTGCGATAAATATCCCAACCGGAAAACCAACCATATTTGGTGTGTCCGGCGAACGTATGCACGTTGTTGTCCAAGCCGGTGAATTGACCATTCTCATCGCTGACCACGCTGGGCGACTGCAAACAGTGATAAAGCATCGTGTAGAACGTCTTCACGTCTGCCGCCGTACCGCCGGCGAATTGAATTTTGTTCAAGTAGGCATTCCAATTAGTCGTGGTGGAATTCGTTATGGCATCAAAACCGGCGCTCGTGAAATTGGTGTTAGGACTTTCCGCCTGCAAATTCGCTTGGGCGTTGGCCACGCTGACGTAGGAAACCGCCGTCCGCGCCAAGACTACGCCGCCGCCGGGTAAATTAAAATTCACGTAGGTCCAGCTGTGCGCTCCAGAAGCGCTCGTGCCGTTCGCCGTGTAAGTCGCACCGCTCCACACGCCGTAGGCGGCGAAGGCATGATCGAAAACGATATCAAAATACATCTTTGTACTTGCCGTGCCGCACATGCCGGGCATTTGCGTCCAACCGCTAATCTCATTGCCGGCGGCGTTGATCTGGATCGAGGCGTTGATGGTCCCATTAGCGTCACCGCCAGCGTTGATGAGCATGCTGGCCGGATTTCCGGACGGATAGGTGAAGCGGCCAAATCCCGTCCGGGCGGTTGTTGTCAGTTCAGTGCGGATATTATTGTTGAACAGAACGGAGTAATATCCGGGCGAAGCCGATTCGTCGGCGTGCGTGAAGGTGGAAAAATAACCGGACGTCACATCCCAATAATTGCTGCCGGTGTAGGGGGAGCCGCCCAAGGTTCCCAGAAACGGCGTGAAGCCGCAGTCGCCGCCAAAATTGCATCCTGCACCGCTGGCATGTGTTAGCCCGAACGAGCGAATCTGCGTATCGGAATAGAGATACCCCCCGGGCCAGTGACTCGTCGTGTCGGGGCTCCACTGCACCATTCCAAACGGCGCGACCGAACCGGGACACAGATTCGCCGCATTGCCACCACCGCCCGTGCCGCAAAACATGTTCACATTGGTGGTCAGGTTCTGAAGTGGATATGCTGGAAGTTGCATACACAAACCCAGCAATGCCGCAAAATTCACGATCAGGACGGCGCATCTGTTCCAGCAAATGAAATAACTGATGCTTGTCTTCATTTTTAATTGGTTCTCGAATTTACTTCTGAATATATCCAGCTTAACCAAAATTCTCCCGCCATATCTAGATCGGCACCGCTAGCCCTTCGATAAAAGCTTTATGATTCCGGCGGACGGTCCGCCGGCGCAGAACCAAAAGATTTGTTTGGGGTCGGCCCCATGGTCAGCACAAGGTAGCCGCCTGCGGCGATTTCAGCTTGGGAAATCCAGCATTTGGTGAAGGCCTTGCCGTTAAGGGTGGCGGACTGGATGTAGAGATTTTCCGGTGAATTATTTTTTGCAATAACGGTGAAGGAACGGCCTTGGTAAAATTTTGAATCCAGTTTCAAATTCGCTTCGTTCACGAGCGGACTGCCCAAAATATAAATGCCGCTGACGGGATCGACGGGATAAAAACCGAGCGAGGTGAAGACATACCAGGCCGAGGTCTGGCCGCAATCGTCGTTGCCGCAGATGCCGGCGGGCGTGTCGTTGTAAAGCGTGTTGGCCACCTGCCGAACGCGTGCCTGCGTTTTCCACGGCTGGCCGGCGTAATTATAAAGATACGCGACGTGATGATCGGGTTCGTTGCCGTGCGAATACATCCCGATGACGCCGGTCACATCCGGGATCATCGCGAGATTCGGAATGGTTTTCGGCGTGTCGAACATCTCATCGAGCCGCGCTACAAATTTTTCATCGCCGCCCAGTTTTTCAATCAGGCCGGGAACATTGTGCAGCACGAAGAAATTATATTGCCACGCGTTAGCCTCGGTATATTCGCTAAAGTTGATGCTGCTCTGCTCTTTTTCGCCGAATGGCGTCACCCAGCTTCCATCCTCAATTTTGCCGCGCATGAACCCGGTGGATGGATCAAAAACATTCGTCCAGTTTTGGGAGCGTTGAAAATATTTTTCGGCGACATCATCCTTGCCCAATGCCTTGGCAAAACGTGCAATGCAGGAATCGTCATAAGCATATTCCAAAACTTTGGAAACACTTTGGCGACCGTCGGCGGTGGGAATAAATCCTTGGTCGCGATAGTTCTTGAGTTGTTCGCGGTTCTTGTCGGTGGATGCAATCATGTCGTTCAACGCCTCGTGGGCGTCCCAGTCGCGAAAGCCTTTCAAATACGCTTCGGCGATCACCGGGATGGCGTGGTTGCCGATCATGCACCACGTTTCCTTACCGCTTTCCGGCCACACGGGCAGCGTGTGCTGGCCGAAGATCTTGTAATGCTCCAGCATCGTTTTGACAAAAACATTCACGCGCGCGGGCTGCGTCAACGTCAGCAGCGGATTTTCGGCGCGGAAGGTGTCCCATAACGAAAGCTCCGTGTAATAGTCATAACCTTTCGCCACATGAACTTTGCCGTCCGGCCCGCGAAATTGGCCGTCCACGTCGCTCAACAGCGTCGGCGCAATTAGCGTATGATAAAGTGAAGTGTAAAAAGTTTGCTCGAGATTTTTGTCCGGAGTTTTAACCGCGACGACACTTAAAGCTTTTTCCCATTGCTTGCCTGCGGCCTTGGCGACGGCATCGAAATTCCATCGGGGAATTTCTGCGTGCAGATTTTTGCGCGCGCCATCGACGCTTACGGTAGACAAGCCGACGCGAACCAGAATTTGTTCGCCAGCTTTGGTCTTGAAATCAAAATGGCCTTTGGTTTCTTTGCCTGTCGTCTGCTGTCCGGCCACATCCTTATCGGCTTGCGCCACGCCGGAGGAATCAAATGGCCGGGAAAATTCCATAACAAAAAAATAAATTTTGCTACCGCCCCAGCCGCTGCTCTTGCGATAGCCACTGGCGGTGAAATTATTTTCAATCGTCAGTTGCGCCTCGTTCACATCGTTGCCGACTCCATGTTGCAAATCCACGACGACGTGGGCCTCGTCCGATTTGGGAAAAGAATAGCGATGAAAACCGGCGCGCGCGGTGGCTGTCAATTCAACTTTGACTTGGTAATCTGACAATGCAACTGAGTAATAACCCGGACGCGCAATTTCATCATTGTGCGAAAATCGGGATTGATAACCTTCCCCAGGTTTCGCGCCCGGAACTAATTTCAATTCGCCAACGGTCGGCATGAGCAAAATATTTCCCAAATCACCGACGCCGGTGCCGGTCAAATGATTGTGTGAAAATCCCAGAATACTGCTGTCGGAATAATGATAGCCCGAAGCACCGTCCCAGCCGTTCTTGCGCGTGTCGGGCGAAAGTTGCACCATACCGAACGGCACCGTCGCCCCGGGATAAACATGGCCGTGGGCATCGGTGCCGATCAACGGATTGACATAATGCACGGCGGATTTGCCAAAACAGGCTACGGCGGCAAGGACGCAAACAATGGCAAAAAAGATTTTTCCCGCTTGAAGAAAAAACAACGCAAAGAGTTTATGGTTCATGATTGAAAATAAAATTATTCTGGCGAATTGATTTCGATTTTAATGATCAGCATTGGACTTTATGATAATTTTTTCCGTCCGATTTCATGCCCCTTCCATACGTAAAAGGCAACACAAGCATACGCGAGGAGTGGGACGATGAAGGAAATTTGCAAGCCATGATGGTCCGCGATGAAACCCTGTATGGGTGGCAGTAGCGCCCCGCCCAGAATCGCCATCACCAGCAAGGAAGATACTTGGCTTTTGTAAACTCCCATCCGGTCCAGCGCCAAGGAGAAGATGTTCGGCCAGCCGATGGATGTGAACAATCCGATGCTGACAATGCACCACATCGCCAACTTGCCGCCTTGAAACATTGAGATCGCCAGCAGGATTACAATCGTCGTCCCGAAAATCAACAGGGTCGGGCCAGCGAAGGCTTTGTCGAACTGGAACAGCACCCAGCAGAGTCCCAGCAACGGAAGATAGTTCTTCACGATGCTCCCGCCGCCCGCGAAATCAAATTGATGCGTGTCCGAATTCCAGCTCCGAAGAATCCAGAACAACAAAAGGCCGGCGATGGGAATCGCCACAAGCGCCAGTTTTTTGTTCACCTTCTTCATCTCGCTCAATTCTACCGCGCCCTTGAAACGGACGATCAACATCCCGCCCCAGAAGAGCGACACGTATTTGCTCGCCTCCACCGTGTTCAGTCCCGCCACGCTAGACTGGCCCAGGAAACTGATGAGCGTGCTACCGATGGCCACCTCCCCGCCGACATACATGAAAACTGCCAGCACGCCGAGTTGGACGTGCGGATATTTCAGCGCGCCGATGCCGCGTTCGATCTTGCCTTCGCCGACGTGCGGTAGACGGATGCAAAAAAAGACCACAGCCAGCAGCACGAACACGATGCAGAAGGCCAGACACGGCACCTTCACAGAGTCCGCCCCGTGCACGCCGGTCTTGGCGAAATATTGGAAGATCAGATAACCACCGATCAACGGTCCAATCGTAGTGCCGAGCGAATTGAACGCCTGAGCCAGATTGAGCCGGCTGGAGGCCTTGCGTTCCGGGCCAAGGATGGTCACATAAGGATTGGCAGCGATTTGCAATATGGCGAAGCCCAGCCCAACGATGAACAATCCGGCGAGAAACAACGGATACGAAAGCATGGTCGCCGCCGCTGGCCAAAACAAGGCGCTACCCGTCGCGGAGATTAACAAGCCGATGACCACGCCGTTTTTGTAACCCATACGGGCAATGGGATCAGTCGTAGTAGCAGAAATGATGAAGTAAGCCAGCGACCCTATGAAATAAGCACCGAAAAAGGCGAATTGCACCAGCATCGCGCGAAAATAATCCAGCGTGAAAGCCTCCTTGAAGCGCGGAATGAGGATGTCGTTGAACATCGTCATGAACCCCCACATGAAAAACAACACCGTCATGATCGCGAACGGACCGCGATAGGTATGGCCATTATTGGTGGGTGATGTGGAACCAAGGCTGGAGGTCATTGATGCCATTAGATGTCTAGCGAGTTGGATTAAATTTAGGCGGACTTGTGAACTAAGATTAGTTCAATAATTCTGGATTGTGATTGTATGTCTTTAGTACGAGTTCGCCAAAGATAGTATTAGCCCACGCGAACCAAGGGCGGGTGAATTTGGTTGGATCATCTTTATTGAACGCTTCGTGCATGAAGCCCGTGCCGGCGTGCGTTCTTTCCAGCGTGGTCAAAGAATTTTTTATTTCGCTGTCCGATGTTGCCGTCAGGCCTTCAATGACAATGCCCAGCGGCCAGATCATGTCCACCCCTACATGCGGCCCGCCCAGACCGCTCGCCGCCTTGCCGATACACCAATATGGATTGGCCGGCGACAATAATAGCTTACGCGTGTTCAGGTAGACTTTGTCGTTCGGCTTTACAGCGCCGAGATAAGTCAGTGAAAGCAGATTCGGAATATTGCCGTCGTCTGTGCAATAATAATTTCCAAACGCATCAACCTCGAACGCATAAACGCGCCCGGCCTTTGGATGATTCACGATGGCATATTCGTGCAGCGCGGTTTCCACTTCATCTGCCAGCGAGCGGCATTGATTCGCGAGTTCGGAATCGTTACACAATTTTTCCACCATTTCCGCCGCCTGGCGCAAGCTGACGACGGCGAAGAAATTTGACGGCACGAGATATGGAAAAATCGTTGCGTCATCGCTCGGCCGGAACATCGAGCGGATCAAGCCGACAGGTTTGGCGGGATTGCCGTAACCGCGACCGGGTAAACTGTCGGTCGCCCACTCGGTGCGCCGCATAAAATGATACGGCCCGTTATTTTCTTTGCGCTGCTGTTCGCGAAACGTTTGCAAAATCAATTTGATAGCGCCATGCCAATTCTCATCAAAAGGAACCGTGTCATCGGAAGTTTTCCAGTAGCCATGGGCGAGGCGAATGGTGTAGCAGAGCGAATCAATTTCCCACTTGCGTTCATGAATGCCGGGTTTCATGTCGGTGAAATCGTTTTTCCAGTCGCCCACTTTATTCTCGTCCTTGTAAAACGCATTGGCATACGGATCCTTTAGAACGTTGCGGGTCTGACGATTAATGACGCCGGCAATCAACTGCTGAAGCCGCGGGTCTTCAGCCATGAGTGGCAGATAAGGATAAACTTGTGCTGAGCTGTCGCGCAGCCACATCGCGTCGATATCGCCGGTGATAACATAGGTATCTGGCTTGCCGTCAACTATTTCAAATTCCACCGTTGTGTCCAGCGTGTTCGGAAAACAATTGCCGAACATCCATGCGAGCTCTTTGTTGCCGATGCTTGACTGCACCTTCGCAATAACTTTTTCCACGGCGGGGCTAATGAATTTTCGTTTTGCTGCGGGCGTCCGCACGACGGGAAAACTAGTTTCAGCCGCCCAACTGACTGAGGGCGCGAACGCCAAAGTGGCCAGCGAAGTATTGCGGATAAATTCTCGTCGGTTCATTTGAGTTAGTTTGATGGATTTACAGCTTGCAGCTGCACAACTGGGCGTCTTTGGCCAGCCTTGGGCACGAAATGCCAACCCCTGAAAACCATTACACAAAACCGGGTTGATGTTGAAATTCAAGGTGATGGGTTTTTCAGCCGCGTCGCATTTGCGCATGAATGAACTTGTTGAATCGTTCCAACGACAGCCAGCTATTGAATGTAAAAAATAAATATTACCGCCATTTGGTATGCGATCGAAGTAAGTTACTATGCCAGCGACCACCGTTCGGTTCAATAGGCCAATCGGACTAATGCCACTAAATGACGCTAAGGATTATGACGCCTACCGTTGATCCACTCCATTGAAGCGTTTTTCTTCAAAGTGGAGCTTTTGCGTTGCCAACCCATGATTCAATTAGCGCGATTTTACACGATATTCAGCAGGCGTCATTTTCGTAAGATGTTTGAATACACGACAAAAATGCGGCGCATCATAATAGCCGCACCGTGCGGCTATTTCATCAAGTTTGAAATCATATTGGGATAACATATGCTTAGCACGGTCAGTCCGCACATGCTTCAAATAGCTGCTAAAGGTCATGTGTCCATGCGTCTGAAACAACCGGGACAGATGGCTTGGCGTGATACCAAACTGTTCCGCAACTGAGTCACGCGTGATTTCGTATTGGTAGTGGTTTTGCAGAAAAACGGAAATGCTCTCCAAAAGCCTGTGCGCCCGGCCTGATGATGCAGGCAATGCGGGCTGTCGAAGCAACTGCTGGACGCATCGGATCAATACCCGCGCAAGATCGGAAAGGATCTCCGGGTCGTCATTGCATCCTTGCAATTGCGTCATTGCCTCCAGCACCGGGGATAACGGACCAGACCGTGGAGCCGGAATGGAAAACTTCCTCACAACGAGTTGAGGTCCCTGCGGTCGCCGCGAAGTCACGACGCTGAAGCCGATTTGCTTTACACCAAACAATAACGACATCAATTCCACGCCCGGATTCCACGCGGGCAGGTTCCAGCAATTTGGCGGCACAAAGAGCGCCGAACCGGGTCGCAGCCTGGCGGTGACAATTTCTCCGCCCGCTTCAATCTTATTCTCATAGCAGCCGCGCACTGGAAATTCGAGCCGGGGGAAATTCACCACATGGCTGTAAAGCGGCGGGTGGAGTTGACGTCCGCAAACCAAGACTTGCCTGACCCGCAGGCGCTGCAATTGTTGTACCGGCCAGTTTTCCGCAGATAAAGCGTTCACGCCGCCAATTGTTACAACCATACAATAAATGTAACAACTTTATATTTTGGCTGAAGCAGGATTCCCAATAGTATCAGACCTCACCAACCATATCACCACGCATGAAAGCATTGTTGCAAAAATACAAGCAGTATCTCTTGACGGGGGTTTCCCATGTCATTCCGTTTATTGCCTGCGGCGGCATTTTGATCGCGCTCTCCATCACGTTTGTGCCGATGACCGCGACAGGTCCTGACTTTTCCCATGCGCCTGCGCTGGTGAAAAACATGTTAACGATCGGCACGACGGCGTTCCAGTTGTTTCCTGCGGTGTTGGCCGGCTTCATTGCGTATGGCATGGCCAGCAAGCCGGGTTTGGTGCCGGGATTTGTCGGTGGCTTCATTGCCAGCATGCCGCAGGTGGTGGATGGCAAATCCGCGAGCGCAGGATTTCTAGGCGCAATCATCATTGGTATCATTGCCGGCCATATCACAATCCTGCTGAAAAAGCTCAAGGTGCCGGCGATGTTCCGCCCAATCATGCCAATCATTGTGATCCCCATCCTTTCCGCCCTGCCGGTCGGCCTGCTGATGCTGGCTTTGAACATCCCGATTGCGACCATCATGGTGGACATGATGAAATTCTTGGAAGGCTTGCAAAGCGGCTCACAAGTTGTGCTGGCGATGGTGCTAGGTGCGATGATCGCGTTTGATATGGGCGGACCGGTGAACAAAGCGGCGTTCTTTTTTGGGGCAGCGATGATTCAACAAGGCAATTATGCAATCATGGGCACCTGTGCAGCCGCGATCTGCACGCCGCCGCTGGGCCTTGGGCTAGCCACGTTGTTGGGCCGCAATCGCTGGAGTGAAGAACAACGCGAATCCGGTTTGGCCGCGCTAGGCATGGGACTGGTGGGCGTCACCGAGGGAGCCATACCCTTTGCTGCCGGTGATCCGTTGCGGGTGATTCCGTCCATCATGCTCGGATCGATGGTTTCCGCAACCATTGCGATGATTGGCGGCGTGGGCGACCATGCGCCGCATGGCGGTCCGATTGTGCTGCCCGTAATAGACCATCGTTTAGTTTACGTCGTAGCAATCGCAACCGGTTCTTTCGTCACGGCCATCACGATCAATCTTATCAAGAAGCATTCAAACCCAGCCAATCCCCGAGAAAACATAATATGAAAATAGTCGCTGTTACCGCCTGCCCGACCGGCATCGCGCACACTTATATGGCCGCCGCCCAACTCGAGAAAACCGCAAAGAAACTGGGACATACTATCAAAGTCGAAACCCAAGGTGCCATGGGCATTGAAAATGAATTGAGCCAAGGTGACGTCGATGCCGCCGACGCCGTAATATTTGCGACAGATATTGCGATTGAAAAAGAAGAACGATTTGCCCGCGCCCGCACAATCCTCGTCCCGGTCCAAGCTGCTTTAAAAGACCCGGAAGCCATTTTTGCACAACTAAAGTAGTTCCCATGCCTTTGGAATATGAATTTGACTGTCCGCTGCCCAACGGGATTCACGCCCGCCCCGCCAGCGCGTTGGAAGAAGTGGTGCGTCATTTCACCTCGGAGGTCACCCTTATCAACCGGCGCACCCAGCGCAGCGCCAATGGCAAAAGCATCCTGGCGATTATCGGCACAGATGTCCGGGCCGGCGATAGCTGCCTGATCACCGTCAGCGGATCGGATGAGCGGGAGGCCATGGTAGTGTTGAGCACTTTCCTGCGGGATAAGTTTCCACATTGCGACGCGTCTCTCGCTCCCACAAAAGCTGAGGCAGCGGCACCTCTTTCGCCCTGCTTAAGCCATGCCGGCGCCACCATTCATCGCGGTCGTTCAGTGGTCCCGGGCATCGGCTCCGGCCGCGGGGTGCGCTTCGGAGCGTTTTCCATCCCCCCCTCACTCCCCCGCGAAGGCGTGGCGAACACCCAAATGGAGTGGCACCGGTTGAACCAGGCGCTGCACAAGTTGAACACGGCTTATGACAACCGCTTGAAACAAGCCAGGGGCATCGAAGCGGAATTGGTCAAGGTGCACCAATCCATTGCCCGCGATGTGGATTTTCAAGACAGCTTGCAGGCGGCGGTCATCCGGCGCCAGCACACGGCGGCAGGTGCGATCGAGGCGGCAGAAGCCCAATTTTCAAAAATGCTCGCGGCGAGCGGGAACGAAATGCTGCGTGAACGGGCCATGGACGTTCAAGATGTCTGCCTGCAGTTGCTCCATGAAATGTATGGCGACGCGGCCAAGGTCGTCGGGGTAAAATTGACCTCGGATGCCGTGATTGTCGCCGAATCGCTGACGCCGGGCCAATTCCTGAGCTTGGACCGGAAATATTTCAAAGGCTTGGTCTTGGCAAGCGCCAGCAGCACTTCCCATACGGTGATTTTAGCCCGTTCATTTAACATCCCGACACTCGCCGGCGTGCCGGAGCTTGCGACCATTCGATTTGGCCAGCATGAAATCGTGGTGGATGCTGATGCTGGAGCATTGGTAACGGATCTCACGGATACGGCCCGGCGTTATTATGTACTGGAGTCACGCCGGATCATCGGGCACCGCGCACGCCTTAAACTATTATCCGCCCGCGCTGCCACCACCAAAGATGGGCAACGGATTGAAATCGCCGCCAACATTTCAACGGCGAGCGAAGCCGCGGGCGCTTTTGATTCCGGGGCCGAAGGGATCGGCCTCTTCCGCACTGAAATGCTGTTCTTGGACCGGTCCACCCCGCCGGATGAAACCGAGCAATTTGACAGTTACGCAGCGGTGATCACCGCTGCCGCCGGCCGGCCCGTGGTCATCCGTACGTTCGACGTCGGCGGCGACAAACCGCTGGCTTATCTGAATTTGCCGAAGGAGGAAAATCCGTTTCTAGGCCGCCGCGCCGTCCGGATCTATCCCGAATTTGAAACGCTCTTCCGCACGCAAATCCGCGCCTTGGTGCGCGCCTCGGCAGGTGGGAAATTAAGCGTGATGATCCCCATGATCGCAACCGTGGAGGAAGCTCGCTGGGTCAAGCGCATCGTGGCTGAGGAACAGCAAAAATGTGAGGCCGAAAAAAATGCTTTTGATCCGGCCATGTTGGTCGGGGCGATGATTGAAGTGCCTGCGGCCGCGCTGGCGGTCGAAGCCTTCAGCCGCGAACTGGATTTTTTCAGCATCGGATCAAACGACTTGCTCCAGTATTTCATGGCCGCCGACCGCATGGAATCGGAGCTTATGACGTTGTTGAACCCTTTGCAACCGGCCTTTCTACGGCTGCTGAAATTGATCGCGGATGCCGCGCGGTCGCATAACAAGGAAATTAGTTTGTGCGGGGAAATGGGCGGACAAGTGCGCTATCTACCCCTGTTGGCCGGGATGGGCTTGAATAAAATCAGCGCCGCCGCACCGGCTGTCGCCGGCCTCAAGGCGGAGTTGGCGCGGTTGAATCAGATGGCCTGCCAGCAATTGCTGACGGCGGCCATAAGCTGCGCGACAGCGGATGAAGTCAGTGCGCTGCTCGAACAATTTTCGACGCAAGCCGGCGTGCCGCTGGTGGAAACGGAACTCGTCTTGCTTGACCCGGATGCCACAAGCAAAGAGGAGGTGATCAAACAGGGGGTCGATCGCCTGTTCATCATGGGCCGGACGGAAAGCTCCCAGGCGGTGGAGGAGGCGATCTGGCGGCGGGAGGCCACGTATTCAACCGGTTTCGGCCATGGCTTTGCGATCCCGCACTGTCAGACGAACGCAGTGCGCTTCAATTCGCTGGTTCTGATGAAACTCAAAAATCCGGTGGCTTGGAATTCACTGGATGGCCAGCCCGTGCGCGTCGTGATCCTGCTTGGCATCCGTGCCGCGCAAGCGGGCACCGCGCATATGCAAGTGCTCGCGCGCCTCGCCAGGAAGATCATGGATGAAGAATTCCGGGCGGAGCTGGAGCGGGAGACTGATCCAGCACGCCTGTGTGCAGTGCTCCAGAAAATCTTTTGAACGCGGTGAAATCACAACAACCAATGCCAATGAAAAAAGTTTTCGGCCTTCTATTAAGCAATTGCTGCCTGGCCACGGCACTGTTCGGTGCGGACAGCTCTGAAAAAAAACCTGCCCAGCCGGTGGATCTGGCCCATGCGAAAAACCTCTATGTGATCGGCTACGCCCACCTAGATACTCAGTGGCGTTGGACGTATCCCACGACCATCCAGGAGTATGTCCATAACACCTTGGAGCAGAATTTTCCGCTGTTGGAAAAATATCCGGACTATATCTTCAACTTCACCGGCTCGCGCCGTTACGAGTTCATGCAGGAATATTACCCGGAAGGTTTTCTGCGCGTAAAAAAATACGTGCAGGCAGGCCGCTGGTATCCCGGCGGATCTTCCGTGGATGAGAATGATGCCAACATCCCCGCCCTCGAATCCTTTATTCGCCAGACGCTTTACGGGAATCATTATTTCAAACGTGAATTTGGCATCCAAAGCGAAGATTATTTGCTGCCGGATTGTTTCGGTTTCCCCGCTTCCCTCCCAACGATCTTTACCCACGAGGGACTGAAAGGTTTCTCGACCCAGAAGCTAACATGGGGCTCAGCGATCGGCATTCCCTTTAACATCGGCACCTGGGTCGGACCGGATGGTTCCTCCGTGATTGCCGCACTGAATCCGGGCGGTTATGGCGCCCGGGTGACGGAAGACCTCAGCAAAAGCGAGATGTGGCTCAACCGCATCAATGAAACCGGCGATAAATCGGGGGTGTTTGCCGATTATAAATATTATGGCACCGGCGATCGCGGCGGCGCCCCGGAGGCAATGTCGGTGGATTGGATTCAGCGTGCTCTCGCCAGCAGCGGGCCGGTACGTGTTATCTCTGCGCGCTCTGATCAAATTTACAAGGACATCAGTCTGGAACAAGCCGCCAAACTGCCTTCTTACACCGGTGACCTGCTGTTGGTGAACCATTCCGCTGGCTCGCTCAGTTCGGAAGCCTATATGAAACGTTGGAACCGCCAGAATGAGCAACTCGCCAACGCCGCTGAAAGTGCTGCGACCATGGCCTACTGGCTCGGAGCGGCACCCTATCCACAGTCGACACTCTATGCAGGTTGGGATCTCGTGCTTGGTTCCCAGATGCACGACATCATGCCTGGTACCAGTTTGCCGAAGGCTTATGAATATGCTTGGAACGACGAAGTGCTGGCGCTAAACCAATTCGCCGATGTCGCTGAACGCTCCTCGGCGGCCGTGTTGACCGCCTTGGATACCTCCGCGCAAGGCGTAGCTGTGGCGGTTTACAACCCGCTGCCGATCGAACGAGAGGACGCCATTGAGGCCACCTTGCCTTTCAGCGGTACCGTTCCCGATGCGGTAACCGCTTATGATCCGCAAGGAAACGCCGTACCCACGCAGATTCTCGGACGCGCTGGCGATTCGCTCCGCGTGCTGTTTATTGCCAAGGTCCCTTCCGTCGGCTATGCCATTTATGATGTGCGCCCGGCAGCAAATTCCTCGGCCCCGGCTGATTTGATCGTCACCGCCAACTCCCTCGAAAACACCCGTTACAAAGTTTCTGTCGATGCCAATGGCGATATCGCATCCATCTTTGATAAATCCCTCAACCACGAGTTGCTTTCTGCGCCCGCCCGCCTTTCGTTTCACACGGAAAATCCTTCCGCCTGGCCGGCTTGGAATATGGATTGGGAAGACCGGGAAAAACCTGCGCGCGGTTATGTGGCCGGCGCGGCGCAGATCCGAATCGTTGAATCCGGCCCGGCCCGCGTAGGCCTCGAAGTCAAACGGACAACGGAGAACAGCACCTTCACCCAGGAAATCCGCCTGGATGCCGGCGGCGACCGCGTGGAAATTATCAATAACATCGACTGGCGTTCCTCCGAAGCCAGCTTAAAGGCTGACTTCACTTTCACCGCCGCGAATAGCAACGCAGCTTTTGCGGACAAGGTAGGGGTTTCATTGCGCGACAATGACAAAACCAACCGCTTTGAAATGCCATTGCAGCAGTGGATGGATCTAACCGATGCCGACGGTGATTATGGTGTCGAAGTGATGAGCGATTCCAAGTACGGTTCTGACAAGCCCGATGATCACAGCTTACGTCTTACCTTGTTGTACACCCCGGGCACTCGCGGAGGTTATCCTGACCAAGGCACGCAAGATCAGGGTCGTCATCAAATCGTCTACGCGCTGGCCAGCCACAAAGGGGGTTGGGCCGAAGGGCGGGATACTTGGCAGGCTGAACGCCTCAACCAGCCGTTGCGCGCCTTCCTGCCCGGTGCCCATCCCGGAATTGGCCGCACCTTTTCATTCCTGACCCTGAATAGCGATCAGGTGCAAATTGCTGCCATAAAAAAGGCGGAAGACAGTGATGAAATCATCGTGCGCCTCAAAGAACTCACCGGCAAGCCCGCCTGGAACTTGGCCCTCAATTTTACGACGGCGATCGAGTCGGCCCGAGAAGTCAACGGCCAGGAGGAGCCCATCGGCAAAGCCGTCCTCAAGGATGGCCAGCTCATGTTCGACATGAAACCTTTCAGCCTGCGGGCATTTGCGCTCAAACTGGCTCCGCCAGCAAAGTCGGTTACTCCTGTGACCAGTGAAATTGTGTCGTTAACTTATGACACGGACGCAGTAAGCAGCCGGGCCAAGCGTGAAGATGGAGCCATGAACTCCAAAGGTTGGGCCTATCCCGCTGAGATGTTCCCGAAAGAAATCATACGTGACGGCGTCAAATTCAAGCTCGGCCCGGCGGCCGACGGCAAAAAGAACGCCGTTACCGCCCATGGTCAGACCATTAAATTGCCGTCGACAAACTTCAATCGTGTCCATCTTCTGGTGGCTGCGGATGGCGACACGGCGGATGAGATTAAAATCGGTGGAACGGTCCAGCCCTTCATTGTCCCTGACTGGACGGGCTTCATCGGTCAATGGGATAACCGGCTCTGGGACAATTCCGAAGGCAAGCGGGATTTCGAGGCTAACAAACCCCCGACCGGCCTTGTTCCCGGCTTCATCAAACGGACACCGGTGGCCTGGTTTGCCACCCACCACAACACGCCGGAAGGAGATGCCTACTATAACTATTCCTATCTGTTTGAAATCACTTATGATTTGCCGGCGGGCACGAAAAATTTAACGTTGCCAGACGACTCGAAAATCCGCGTTTTTGCCTTGAGTGTCGCGGGCGAACCGGCAGCGACACCCCCGGCAGCACCGCTTTATGACACGCTCGCCGATCATCAACGTGGCGGCGCACCGATTATCCCGCAGGCCGGCAAAAGCTTTGCCCAAGCGACTGCCATCACGCTGCTCGCGCCGCTTTACCACCAGCCCGGCGATCTTCACTACACGCTGGATGGCAGTGATCCCAACGCCAATTCGCCGGTTTACGACCAGCCGTTCATGGCGGAAGACACCGTGAAGGTGGCAGTCGCCCAGATCGATGAACATGGCCAGGCCGGGGAAATTGTCCGCGGGACAATCGAAATTCATGACCTCGCTCCGCCCACGGTCGTAAGCGGTTTGGTCGAAAATAATCAAAAGAGCTTGAAGGTGGTTTTCTCCAAGCCGCTTGATCCGGCCACCGCCACGGACGTGAAGAACTATGTGGTTCAACCTCCGCTACCAGTGAGCCAAGCCGCGCTCTCAGCCGATGGCCGGAAAGTGACACTGACCTTTGCTTCCCCTATACCCGCCGACACTGACCTCAACCTCAACATCAGCGAGGTAAAAGACAAGAGCACCAATGGGAATGTCATTGTTCCAGTGGCGTTGCCGTTCAATGTCCAAAATGTCGTCTATAGCTTGAAGTCAGCGCAACTGCCGGCTGATAATGCGAAGATTCAGGTGCCCGGATTGCCATTGAAGAAGAATGACACCTGGACCTTAAATTTGTTGGTCAAACCGGAAAGTGCGGTTACAACCAATCGCATTCTCATCGCGGGCTTCGGTCAACGTGGCGATAACCGGAATGGCGGAACCGGTCGTTACTTTACGGCGTTTGATGGCAAAATCAACTTCGGTGCCGGCCGCCGCGGCGTCCAGTCCGGCTCCCCGCTCGAAAGCGGCAGCTGGCAGATGCTCACGGCCACATACGATGGCAAAACGTTGTCCATTTACAAAAACGGTGACCCGATCGGAATCCGCGAGATGGAATTGGCCAATGATGCCGAGCCCTACGTAAACCTGGGTTCGACGGACGCCTCCGTGCGAGGGACCATTTTCAACGGCAAGGTTCAAGCCTTCACCATCCGGCGCAACGCCCTCACCGACGATGAGGTCAAGCGGCTTTACGCCGCAGCCAAGCCGGTTCCATGACGCATTTGCGTTCAAACTGGAGACCGGCCCTTTATGGACTGGCCTGCTTGCTTGCCATCCTGCTGCCCCCAGTGGCCCGGCCTCATCCCGCCGAGTTTACCACCCTGCAATTCAAGGTCGAAACAGACGGGCGCTTCAGCGCCACGCTTAACATCGATATTCTTTCTTTCGCCATATCAAAACCTTCGACCAAGACCAGCAATGAGGAGCTCGAGGCGTTGCTCGCCGGCCCCCGATCCGTTCTGGCTGCAAATCTGGTTGACGCTGGTGATCACTTCCGGCATGAAGTTGTCATCTATACCGATGTCGGCAATGCCACCATTGCCTCCTGGACTTTGCCGGATTTGACCACAGTAGATGCCGTCCTCGCCCGGAAACTGCAGCCGCGTATTATGATGCCAGGTGAAATCGCTTTTAGCGGCATCCTGCCAGCCAAGGCACATGGTTTCAGCATACGTCTACCTTACGTGTTGGGGGACACGGTGCACCTGCTGGAACTTCCCCATGGCCAGAGTCACGATGAACCCGTTTCCGCCGGCGACTACTCCAGCCAGGTTACCATCGAACTCAAAGCTCCGGGAAAATGGGACCAACTGGTGGCCATCGGCCGCTACATCGGAGTGGGTTTTCGTCACATTATCCCCGAAGGCCAGGATCATATTCTTTTCGTGCTGGGCCTGTTCTTGTTCAGCGCGCGGATAAAGCCGCTGATCTGGCAGGTTTCTGCCTTTACCGTAGCCCATTCCATTACCCTTGGCTTGGCTCTTTATGGGGTCATCCGCCTGCCCGCCTCGATCACCGAACCACTGATTGCCGCATCCATTGTCTTTGTGGCCGTGGAGAATCTCTTCGTCAGGGAAGTGAAACCCTGGCGGTATGCGGTGGTGTTTTGCTTCGGTTTGATCCACGGACTTGGCTTCGCCAGCGCCTTCGCCAATGTCGGACTGCCGCGCCAGGATTTCCTCATCGGCCTGGTCGGGTTCAATCTGGGTGTTGAAGGCGGCCAGCTTTTCGTGATTCTCGGCGCTTTTCTTGCCGTGGGCTGGTTTCGGCGTTGGCCATGGTATCGCAAGGTCATTGTGATTCCAGCTTCGTCTATGATCGCACTCATTGCCTTGTTTTGGACCTTTGAACGTATTTTCTAAAATGCTCTTGTGAAGAAAATGGTCGGGCTTTTTCTGTTTACTATTTTATGCATGTGGTTTTCAATTGTGGGTAGTTCCTTTTGCCGCCTGGTCTTCAAGCACTAACTATATTTCGAAATGAAACGATTATACTCCGCTATTATTGCCCTCATATTGGCTGGCATGGTTCAGTTACCGGCAGAGCAGAAAATATCTTTGACGCCTTTTATCAATCCATTTATCGGGACGGATCCAAATCCGTTCAGCAAGGTCGGCTATTCCTTCGACACGGGAAATGTGTTTCCTGGCGCCGTCTGCCCGCGCGGAATGGTCGCGTGGAGTCCCGATACCAGTCATCAAAGGCAAATCGCGGGCGGCTACTGGTATCCCGACGGCGCGATCGAGGAATTTAGTCTGAACCATTTCAGCGGACGTGGCGTGCCGTGCTTGAAAGACATTCCTTTCATGCCGGTGCTGAAGACGATCAGCAATTCCCCGGGGAAAAATTGGACTAACTTCGCGGCCACCTATTCGCACACGAATGAAAACGCGACACCAGGTTATTATCGCGTCAAATTCGACAACGGCATCGAAACGGAATTAACTGCGACGCCGCGCACGGGTTTTGCGCGATTCACCTTTCCCGCGCAATCGGCTGCCACGGTGCTCATTCGCGCCGACAGTTCCGTGACCATCAACGGCAAAGAAGTGACGGGTTTTCATATCAACCGAATCGGCGCCTCGGACCGGCCTTACACCATATATTTTGTCGCCGAATTCGACCAGCCATTTCAAAGCACAAAAACTTGGGACGGAAATGCCATTCAAGACGAAACAACGGCGACGAATATATCTTGCGGCGCCATTTTGACTTTTGACGCCGCGAAGAATTCCCTCGTGCAAGTGCGCGTCGGCATTTCTTATGTGAGCCTGAAAAATGCCCGCGTCAATCTGGCGGCGGAAAATTCGTCCTGGAATTTCGCCGCCATCCGCCAAAAGGCGGACGCGGATTGGAACGCCGATTTGAACCGCATCCAAGTCGAAGGCGGCACGGATGACCAGCGCACGACATTTTACACTGCGCTTTACCATTGTTTCATGCACCCGAATTTGCTGGACGATGCCAACGGAGAATATCCCGGAATGGATTTGCAAATTCACGCTGTCAAATCCGGCCATCATCAATATCAAAATATTCCGGGTTGGGATCAATGGCGTTCCTACGCGCCGCTCATCGCGATTTTGTCGCCAAAGACCAGCAGCGACATCGCGCAGTCGCTCGTGAATTACGCGCAGCAGGACGCCAACGTGCGCACCAACGGCGGCGGAATGCCGCGCTGGCAGCAGATCAACCGCAACTCCGGCGGCATGGTCGGCGATGGCGACGACGCGATCATCGCGTCGTTTTATGCTTTTGGCGCGCGGAATTTTGACGCGCAAGCGGCTTTGGTTTCGATGAGCAAAGGCGCATCTGATCCGGCCACGACTTCCGACGGCGCCACGGTGCGCGAAGGTTTGAAAGATTATCTGGCTCTCGGTTATGTGCCGGGCGAATCCGCCGTCACCTTGGAATATTGCGTCAACGATTTTGCGCTGGCTCAATTTGCCAAGTCCCTGGGCGACCACGAAAAATACGCCGCCTATTTTCAACACGCGCAGAATTGGAAAAATATTTTTAATGATGACTCCGGATATATCGAACCGCGCAATGCCGACGGAACGTGGCTGGAAAATTTTTCATCCGCTTCGAGCAAAGGTTTTGTCGAAGGCACGGCGGCGCAATATGTCTGGATGGTGAATTTTAATTTGCGCGGATTGATTGATAAAATGCGCGGCGATGAAAAAGCCGTCGCTCGGCTGGATCATTTTTTCACGCAATTAAATTCCAACATCTCCAGCGGCAGCACGGCTTACATGGGCAACGAACCGTGCGAAGAAACGCCGTGGATTTATGATTTCGCTGGTGCGCCCTCGCACGCGCAAGAAGCCGTGCGCCGGACGCAAAATGAATTGTTCACGTCGAAACCGAATGGTTTTCCGGGCAACGACGACGCCGGTTCCATTTCGTCGTGGTATGTTTTTGCGTCGCTCGGTTTGTATCCTGAAATTCCCGGCGTGGCCGGACTCGTTATCGGCAGCCCGATGTTTTCCAAAGCGACGATCCATCTGGAAAATGGAAAGACGATTCAAATTTTAGGACAAAACGCGTCGCATGAAAATTTTTACGTCCAGAGTTTGCAATTGAACGGAAAGAATTATGAAAGCCCGTGGATCAATTGGAGTGATGTGGCCAAAGGCGGGAAGTTGGATTTCAATCTCGGCAACCAACCTTCGCAGTGGGGAAATGATTTGAAACAAGCTCCGCCATCGTTTGATGCGGTTCAACCATAACCAAAGTCCAAATGCAATTTGTATTTCCCACCACGCAAACGAAGCATTATCGCTTTCCCACGCACGTCAACGATCTGGTGATGGATCGTGCCGATGCGCAAACGTCGGAAGTTTTCATCGTCGTTTTGGAACTGGGCGAAGCGCCGCCACTGCACAAGCACGACGACACGGAGCAAATATTTTATATTTTGGAGGGCGAAGGTGTTTTGCGGATTGGCGCGGAACAAAAGGAATTCGTCGTGCGCCCGACGGATGTCGTCCGCATTCCGCCGACAATTTTGCATTCCATCCGCTGCGCCGGTGAAAAAACTTTGCGCTATCTGGCCATTGATTGTTTCACCGCCGGTCGCCCCAAGTACGAACCTACTTGGGATTCGCACGCCCGCGTCATGTGCCGCGATAACGGGTGGAATTACGAACAAGTGGTCAAGTAACTCCCTTCGCATGACTGAATGAATTTCAAAATGAATTTTCAACCGGAGCAACCGGCTGCGAAAAAAACCGTTCCCGGATTGCGCCGTTGGATGATCGGGCTGATTTTTCTTGCGACGCTGATCAACTTTCTCGACCGCGTGAGCGTTTCAGTGCTGGCTCCGGTGATCACGGTGCAACTGGGTTTGACTAATCTTCAATATGCCGTGATCAGCACCTGGTTTCTGGTCGCCTACGCCGAGAGCCAGAGATTTTCCGGCCGGATTTTTGACCGGGTTGGAACGCGGCGCGGTTTTACTTGGGCGGTTTTTCTTTGGTCGCTTGCGGCCATGGCGCACGTATTTGCGCGCGGGTTGGGCAGTTTAAGTTTCGTCCGCTTTTTGCTTGGGTTTGCGTAGGGGGATAGTTGGCCCGGCTCGGCAAAAGTCGTAGCGGAATGGTTTCCCATCCGCCAGCGCGCGCTGGGTATGGCGATTGTGAATGCCGATTCGTCCGTTGGTTCCATCATCGCACCGCCGGTGATCATCTGGCTGCAATTGCTATTTGGCTGGCGCACCGCGTTCACCGCCACTGGCGTGCTGGGGTTGGGTTGGCTCATTTTGTGGCGGCTGTTTTACGAAACACCCGAGCGTCATCCCACGATTACGCCGGAAGAGCTGGCGCATCTCCAACACGATGAACCGCCCGCGCGTAAATTAGGCTGACTGGAGCTTTTGCAATTTCGCCAGACATGAGCCATTATTCTGGCGCGGTTTCTGTCCGACCGGTCTGGTGGCTCTACATCACCTGGCTGCCGCTTTATCTTCTCAAGGTGCGCGACTTCAGCATGAAACAGATCGGATTGTTCGCGTGGGTTCCTTACGTCGCGGCGGGCGCGGGCAGTTTGTTCGGCTGTTGGCTCTCCGGTTATTTGATGAGTCGTGGCTGGACGGTCAACAAGGCGCGAAAACTGACGATCATAATCGGCACGATACTGATGTCGTTCGGCAATCCGGCGGCCACGGCGCAAAGTGCGCTTGTTGCGCTGGCATTCATTGGCGTGGTGTTGTTCGGATTTCAATGTTTCATTAGCAACGTGCAAACCATGCCGAGTGATTTTTTCCCAAAAGATGCTGTCGCATCCGTGGCCGGCATGAGCGGCTTTAGTGCGGGCATTGGCGCAATCCTTCTCACTTTTGCGACCGGATTTGTGGTGGATCATTTTCATACTTACACGCTGATCCTTGTCACAACCGCGCTGCTGCCATGGCTGGCCACGCTGATTTTGTTGGTGCTTGCCGGAAAAATCCGGCGTCTAATGCGACGGTGGAAATTTCAGAATTAGTCGGCATACCCTAGCGCGGCGATTCCGCGTGACAGCCGAAAAACAATGCTGGTGCGTATCAAATGATGAAAGCCTTGCGTACCCACCCAGCAGATTAATCCGTTAGTCTCTATGGCCTATTGCGAGCCGCGCAGTCACTTATACAGTAAAGATTCTCTCAATCTATGTTTATTATAATTTTCTTATTCGCGCGAGCGGCTAAAAGCACTCTGCATTGCTTGTTACTTGGCTGTTTTACTCTTCAATTGCTGGCGCAGGCACCCTTGCCGCCGGAGATTGAAGATCCCGAATGTCTTGGCATTAATAAACAGCCGTTTCATGCGACTTTGATGCCATATGCCAATTTGAAAGAAGCGCTTGTCGCCCGCCGCGATGACTCTTCGTTTTCACGCAGTTTAAACGGGATGTGGAAATTTAACTGGGTCACGGAACCTTCGTTGCGCCCGGTTGATTTTTACAAAACGGAATTCGACACGAGCGGTTGGAAGGAAATTCCGGTTCCGTCCTGCTGGCAAATGGAAGGCTACGGCACACCGTATTATCGGAACAACGGCTATACCTTTCAAAAAAACTGGCCGCATGTTCTGACCACACCACCGACAAATTACACAGCTTACATTGAGCGAGATCCAGTAGGCAGCTATCGTCGCGAGTTTGAAGTTCCAAAGGATTGGGATGGCCGCCGCATTTTTTTGACGTTCGACGGCGTGGATTCCGCGTTCTTTCTATGGATCAATGGCGAGAAAGTCGGGTTTAGCATCAATAGCCGCAACGCCGCAGAATTTGATATCACCAAGTATTTGAAGCCTGGCAAAAACCTGCTCGCAGCGGAGGTCTATACTTACTCTGCGGGCACTTACATTGAGGATCAAGATATGTGGCGTATGAGCGGCATTTTCCGAAACGTCACGTTATGGAGCGCGCCGGAAGTTCATATCCGCGACTTTTTTGTAAAGACCGATCTGGATGCGAAATACGCGGATGCCACCCTATCCGCGAGCGCAAAAGTCCGTAATTTCTCGGATCAACGCGCCGCCGCGCACGAACTGCAGGTGGAAATTTTCGACGCCAAAAATCATTCCATTGCCAAAACCGTCGCATCCGTTCCGGCGCTGGCCGCGGGAGAAGAAAAATCCGTTGAAGTCAGCATCCCGGTATCCAACCCCGCCAAATGGACGGCGGAAACGCCGTATCTCTACACCACGGTGCTGTCACTTTCCGGCGAAAAAAATGGTGAAATAATTTCGGCGAAAACCGGTTTTCGGAAAATTGAAATTAAAGATCGCATCTTCATGGTCAACGGCGTGCCAATAAAACTCAAGGGCGTGAACCGCCATGAAAACTGGCCGGACACGGGACATTATGTTCCCGAAGAGAAAATGATCCGTGACTTGGAACTGCTCAAGCAAGGCAACGTCAACCATGTCCGCACCTGCCATTATTCGGATGATCCGCGCTGGTATGAACTCTGCGATGAATATGGTATTTATCTCGTCGCCGAGGCGAATTGCGAATGCCACGGTTACATGCATGTACTCGACCATGAGCCGAAGTATGAGAAAGCCATCGAGGACCGCAGCGTGGCGAATGTGGAGAATTTCAAAAATCATCCTTCAATCGTCATCTGGTCGCTGGGCAATGAATGTGGCGGCGGCAGCAACTTTGTTTTCGCGCTGAAGGCCGTCAAAGCCTTGGATACCAGCCGCCCCGTGCATTACGAACCGTTTGGCATCGGTGAAAAAAACCCGGCGGACATAGACAGTCATATGTATACCGGTGTTGCGGAAACTGAAAAGATTGCGACCGATAGCAAATATACCAAGCCTTTTTATCTTTGCGAATACGCCCATGCGATGTTCAACTCGATGGGTTCGCTTGGCGATTATAATGATGTCTTCGACAAGTATCCCACGCTGATGGGCGGCGCGATTTGGGAATGGGAAGACCAAGGCATCTGGAACCGGCGCGATACTAATCGCCAGTTTCTCGCATTCGGCGGCGGCTTTGGTGATTATCCCAACGACCATTATTTCATCCACAAAGGCGTCGTGTTCTCCGACCGTTCGCCCAAGCCGCATTACCCGGAAATGAAGCGCGTTTATCAGTGGATTAGCATCACGGCGGATGACCTCGCGACCGGTAAAATAAAAATTCGCAACCGGTATGCCTTCATCAATCTGGAGCGGTTCAACGGTGGCTGGACCTTGTCGGAAGACGGTGCAGTGATTGACAAAGGCTCATTGAGAACGCTGAATCTCGCGCCCGGCGCGGAAAAGAGTGTAGCCATCGGCATGAGGAAATTTACGCCGCAGCCGGGCGCAAGATATGACCTGCGAATTTCATTTACACTAAGGCAAGAAGAACTCTGGGCCAAGGCTGGCTACGAAGTCGCTGCCGAACAATTCAAACTGCCAGATCAATCGTGCGCCATGACGGCGAATCCGGCGACGTTGCCGGCAGTTCATTTGCAAGAAGGCGATAGTGTGATCACTGTGACAGGCACCAGCTTTTCGGTCACGTTCGATAAAACGACGGGAACAATTTCACAACTGATGCGCGATGGGGAAAATTTGCTCATCTCCGGCGGGGGGCCGCGCCTAAACCTCTGGCGCGCTCCGCATCAAAAGGACGACATGTGGGCTTACAAAAGCTGGCACAACTCCGGCCTGGATGACTTGCAATGGACGGTGAAGCTCATCAGTGCCACGCCTGTCTCGGACTCCGCCGTACGCGTGGAAACCATAGTGAAAGGCATTGGCAAAAACCAGTTCAGCATCATCCATTCCGCTAACTACACGGTTTATGGGGACGGATCAATCGTGGTGGACAACGCAGTGCTGCCCCAAGGTGGGAAAATTGCACTGGCACGGATGGGTGTGCGCCTCCAACTGGACAAGGCATTTCATGACTTCACTTACCTGGGTCGTGGACCAATGGAAAATTACTCTGACCGCAAACGCGGTTCCGATGTGGGGCTGTATTCCAGCACGGTCAAAGAACAGATGACGCCTTATGCCAAGCCGATGGAATGCGGCAATCATGAAGATGTGTATTGGGCAGCATTAAGCGGGGAAAACCTGCCGACATTGATGGTGCAAGCCGATGAAAGCAATCTGCAAGTTTCGGCTTTGCCTTATACCGATGAAGCCATGATGCCGGTTGAATATTCGATTGATCTGCCGCCAAGCACGAGCACGGTGGTAAATGTGGCGACCCACACCTTGGGCGTGGGTTCTAATGGCTGCGGCCCGCGGCCGCTGGAACCATACATGGTGTGGTCCACGCCAGAAAAGTTTTCGTATGTCCTGCGCCTGTTGCCCTTGGGGAAAAATGACCTATCAGTGACGGGCAGATTGGCTGCGCCCCGTGACCACATGAAACCAGTGATGCCCGCGCCGGAATCCGCCAAGGCGATTCAAGGAACGGTGATCGCCGCCAGCAGTTTTGAACGTGGCGAGGGTGATCCGAATCATGCGGTTGATGGCGATCCCAATACTTACTGGCATAGTCGTTGGAGCAGTAATGAAGCGCAGCCCCCGCATTTTCTGGTGATTGATTATTCGCACCCCATGAATCTGTCCGGATTGATTTACACCGCACGCACCGATGGCGACAACGGACATATCAAAGATTACGAAGTTTATCTGAGCGATGACGCGCAGACATGGAATGCACCGGTTGCGAAAGGAAGTTTCAACCCGGATGCCAGCATCGAAACAATCCGTTTTGCAAAACCTGTGACTGCTCGTTATCTAAAATTCGTTGCTTTAAATGAGCAGAATGACCATGCCTATGCCGCCGTCGGCGAGCTGGAGCCGATTGAAATTAAGAGCTTAAATCATCCAAGCTCAAAAGACTAGACAGTGCAATTTATCTTAGACCAACCATCAACTTTATGAAAAAAATCGTAGCTTTCTTGGCATTGGCATTTTTGCTGCTTCCTTGTCTGGTGTTCGCCCAAACCCGTGTGGTCTGTATTGGCGACAGCATCACGGAGGGTTGGGGTCTGACCAATGCCCAAGTAGAAGCTTATCCGGCCAGACTTCAGGCACTTTTGGGATCGAGTTTCAAGGTGTTGAATTGTGGAGTGAGTGGTTCTTGCATGGTGAAAACAGACCGGGCGTCTTATTGGAACAGCAAGCGTTTCATTGCAGCCAAAAACTTTGATCCGCAAATTGTCATCATCAAGCTAGGCACAAACGATGGCGACCCGCCGCGATGGAATGCTCATAAGAATGAGTTTTACGAGGATTACGTCGCCATGATCCAGGAATTTCGCAAACGCGGACGGAACCCGAACATTTTCGTTTGTTATCCCGTTCCGTGTTTTGGTTCTGTAAAATCTCCTCAAGACCAGACTATAAAGAAGGAAGTTATTCCACTGATCAAGAAAGTAGCGGAATCGCAAGGTTTGAGCATCATTGATTTCAATACCACCATGCAACCTAATGGCAATTTATTTCCTGACAATATCCATCCAAATGCCGAAGGAGCGACAAAGATGGCGGAGATAGCTTTCAAATTTGTCACGTTGGTTGGGCCAAAAAATTAAAGTTCGCCAGCCAAACGCTGCTAGATCATTCTCAACGGCAGCGATACAACTTGACGCGTTGAATGGTGTAGTCCCCCCCCCGAACCGCAGGCCTCTTCCCGAAAGAGTTTCATCGCCATTCAACCGGCGGCCGGCAATCCAATGACCGTTCGTAAAAACACCCTCTTCAACCGAGGCAACCCTGACACTCGGATCATTTCCCGGAGTGTTTGGAGTAAAAGTGACACCCATACCTTTTCCAGCCGCGAGATATTCGTCCGGTCCAGTCTGAATAAAGATGCCAGCAAAATATTCCGGTGTAGTGAATGAATAATGACGAGCGATACTTAAGTTCAACCTATAGTCACCCACCAGCAGCAGCTGTGTGGAATGATCCTTGTCCAGAAATGCGCCGCCAATTACACCCTTTCCCTGATTTGCCAAAAGAACAGGGCGATTTGTGCAAGGACGGCATAGGATCTACCATTTCTTCGGAAAAATCGGGCAGGCTTTCCATACCAAAGGCCGAAAAACCAAAGGAGTCGTATTGTCCGAGGGCGTGGAAAATGGCACTGCAAGTCCGCGTCTCTCGGACTAATTCGGGAATGAACAGCGGATTATCGGCGCGATGATAAAGTGCGCAACGCTCCTCAAAGTTGCTATAAATATCAGACGACAAAATGTTAATTTGCGGCCCACCCGCCTTCCAGATGTCCATTACAAAAGGCATCTGGCCGCTACTGGGATAGATGCCGGGCTTCATTAGGGATGACTTCCGCCAGTCAGCCATCCAGGTATTCACAAACATCGGCAATGGATATTCGGTTTTGCCGGCTGCCGCCACCTTGCCGACGTATTGAGAATAGCTCCACGCCATGAACATCTCATCCGTATTCGCTGACTCCGAAAACCTCCTCCCAATTTCCGGAAGTCTTAAAATCACCCGCCTCCCACCGCATACGGAGCGCCGACATCAAAGTATCTTTGTGCTGCACGAGATAATGTATCAGCTGATTGGGCACTGGTTGGTTAAAAGCTTTATTCGCAAGTACCGACCGCTCACGCGAGTCGCCTAAAACTCCTTCTTCGTTCTCAACTTGAACCATCAAGACCGTGTGCGCCTTACCGTCTACCTTGCGAATGTGCTTCATAAGCGTTTTGAAGCCGAGAGCATCGGCAGCTAGATTGGTTTCGCTGAAGGTCGAAAGAATATCTAGGTTGTTGCTATTCTTGTCTTGGGCGCGCGGAAAACGTTTCAAATCTGTTTTCACCCAGAGCGGCGGGTAAGTGGACACGCCGTTCTTCCAACTGCCAAACCATATGGCGTCTAGCCGACTTGATGGCTCCGTCCACCAGGCTGAAATCAAACTTACCTTCCTCCGGCTCGATCAAATCCCAGCACACTGCCGCGAGCGCGGTATAGAGATGACCGGCGGCGAATTTTGCCAACACGGGCTCCATCTAATCCGGGTAGGAAGAAGTGGAATTATGCAATTCGCCGCCCAGTATCAAGAGCGGCTTGCCGTCCACTATCAATTGCATGGCCGTTCCTTGCTGCGCGAGATAAGGAATTTTGTTTGTTTGAGCGCTCGTCAGCTTGAGCGTGACACAGCATAAAAAAATAAAGACCAGTAAAGTTTGGTATTTCAGGTTGCTTTTGAGGAATGCAGCACTGACTTTTTATCGCTTCGCAAAAATTGTATCAACTGAATCCAAATTCTATTGGCTTACCCGGTAGAAGCGCACAGCATCCGTCGGGTTGAAATTTGTATAAATGAACAAACCATTGGCTGAAGCGTTAGTCTGCACCGTATACCAGACCGTCAAATTGGTGGAGGTCTGAACTACATAGTTGTGATTAGTTTGCCCTTGAAATGAAAAGCCAAACTGTCCGGCATTGAATGAGCCGACTGCCAGCACGACCGGCGGCGGCGGCAATGGCATGGCACTCACCTGGCTTGAACTGGCGATCTCACCGCCGCCACCAACTGACGAGACCAAGTAGTAATATATTGTTCCGTTAGTCAATCCAATGTCAGTGAAGTTCGTGCCTGTGGTACTTAATATGGTTGTATAGGGTCCGCCATTGGAAAGGGAGCGTTTCAAATTATAGCTGGTTGCCCCGGCACTGAGGTTCCATGTCAGGCTTACTTGCGAGTCACTAGCAGTGCCCGACAAAGCAGTCGGCGCATTGTTCCAGAGGGCGGATACATTATCGATAGTGGCCTTAGCAATGGTGCTGTTGTCGTGCGCGCACACGGCCAGCCCGACGTAAAACATATTGGACATGGCAATCGTCTGGGGCGTGCCTACTTGTGACCATAAAAATCCGTTCGCGCTTTGATAGGCGGTGAAGATATTGTTAGTTCGCGTCATCCTTACCCAGAACGGAGGTGAACCCGAACCGTTCGCGATATCTGTTGACGAACCGCCGGTGGTTGACCGCAGGATAAATTCCGGTGCCCCGCTTGACTCCACATCCATCATCGCCTGCCGGGAATTGGCGGCAAGTTTTTCGCGAATCATCACGGATGCCTTTGCGGAACCGGAAGTCGGTTGAACGACGCTGGCCACCCGCGCCCGAAGATCGCAATTTCCGACGACGGATTGATAAACATATCGAAAGGCATCCGCCGTGTTCCAAATGTCGGCACCCCCACCATTGACCGAAAAGGTTCCACCGGCGTAGCCCGCGCTGCCGGTAACTCCAACATTGCCAATGTCGCTGCTAAGCCAAGGTGATGGCAATGGGCCGGTTGGTAACGCGCTTACTTGAGAAGAGTTTCCGCTTTCAAAGGAACCATTTACTGCGGTTACCACATAATAGTAGGTTGTGCCGGCGGCCAAACCGGAATCGGTATAGCTAATTCCGTTTGTCCCGCCCGCAAACAAACTGACGACGGTAGTGTATCCCGACCCGCTGGTCGTCGAGCGTTTGAGGCTGTAGGTAGTCGCTCCTGTGCTTTGACTCCACGACAACGTTGCCTGCCCATTGCCTGGAACAGTGCTCAAACTCGACGGCACGGCGGGTATGGTGGGAACGGCGATTCCGCTTAAGGACACGTTGTCCAGAGTCGCGGTGCATATCACGCCATCATTATGCGAACATACTAGCAGACCAACATAGAACACATTGTTCATCGGAATGACTACCGCACCACCCATCGCCGTCCAGCTTGAACTATTGGCGCTGTAGTATGCGTTGAAGGCATTATTGGTTCTCGTTATCTCCACCCATTGCGGCACAGAACCGTTGTCACCGCCATTTTGAACGGGCGAACCGCCATTCGTTCGCGTGATAAACTCAAAACCGTTGCTTCCCGGCTTGACGTTCACCATGGCAAATGCTGAACTGGGATCAAGCGTCTCGCGGATCATGACGCCGGCTTTGGCGGAACCGTCTGTGTTTTGCAACGTTGCCACCCGCGCTATCAACTGGCAGCCGGAAGTAGCCGGACCGTTGTTGGTGACGGCGTAATAGACATAACGAAATTCATCGGGCGCGACCCAGATGTCGGCTCCCGAACCTTTCAACGTAAAAGTGCCGTTCAAGTAAGTCGCGCTGCCGACAGTGCCCACCGCGCCGATGTCGCTTGTTATCCAGGGCGGCGGCAGGGTCGCCCCGCCGGTGACCTGTGAAGAGTTTCCGCTTTCACCATTTGGCCCAACGGCCGAGACGACATAGTAGTAGGCTGTCCCGGAGACGGCGTTAGTATCCGTATATCTTGCACCACCGGGACTGGCGATGGTTGTAAAACCTCCACCCGTGATGGGTGAGCGCTTTAAGTTATAGCTGGTCGCCCCCAAAGTTGCGTTCCAGGTCAAGTCCACCCGCTGATTGCCATCCGCTATCGCCGTCAATCCTGTCGGCACCGCTGGCGACCCTACCGGCGCGGCGACTAACTCCGCTGAATAGGCGCTTGGCCCGCCGTTGCCAACCGCCGTCACCAAATAAAAATAATTTGCGCCGTTCAACAATCCCGTGTCGGTGTAATTCAAGGTATTGATGGTGGCGACTTTTACATAGTAAGCCCCGCTGTTCGTGGAGCGGAACACGTTATAGGCGGTAGCATTGGAAACTGAATTCCAAGACAACCCTAGTTGAGAGTTGCCGATCACCGCGCTGAATCCTAATGGTGCCGCCAGCGGCGAGTAAGTAAAGGTTGTCGGAGCAGAGGCATTACCATTGGCCGTCAGCACTAGTGAATAGGTTCCCGCCGCCATGTTGGGCGGAAGAGTGAATTCCGTTGTGACGGGATTTGGATTCTGGATGGTAGTGCTGCTCCAGTTGTAGGTTCGTGCGTAATAAACATTGCCTGAAGCGTTATTGGTCATGCGCACCAGCGGGTAGCTGGTATCCATCTGCCAATCGTCACCATATGCTGCGCCGCCGGTAATGCCGTTAAGGCCAACTCCGGCCAAGTGATAAGAGCCGTCTGCATTTTCCGTGATGCTGCTGATAGTAGGTATACCAGCGGCAAGTGGCGAGCCGCCGGGCGAATAGACGTAAATCGAGGTGGTGCCCTGTCCGCCAATGAAGAGAACATTTCCATCCGGCAGATCAAGCATCGTGCTTGCAAACGGACCATTGTTGTAGGTGATGCCGGTCGGACCGTTCACTTGCGTGAAACTGTCGGCGGAATAATCATACTCGTAGAAAGAGGTTGGCCCATTAAAGCCATTGGTCGATCCTACGGCGCACAGTATCTTGCCATTGGCCATCATAGCCGCCGGTGCATCGACCTGTCCCAAACTGTTTGGGATGTCTGCGCCCGTCACCCACGAACCGGCAGCGGTAAGATTGTTGCCCGGAGTGTAAATGGCGGTATGCGGAGTAGCTCCGAGTTGAAATACTTTTCCATTGGGCAACACAAACGCCGCGCCAAGTTCTTCGCCATAACCATACACGGCCACCGGAAGGTTTCCGTCGGTAACCCATTCGTTTAACGAAGGAACATAGTGCTCCGAATTTTGTGATGCGAAGTCAACTGTCAGGACGTTGTCATTGGGCAACCTGACCCAACAGGCTTCATCCTGACTGCCTGTTGCAGACGGGCCGGTGACAATGACATTTTGAGCCGTGTTATAAATATAAACGGCGTGGCCTACGGTGGCCTCTAAAACATTCCCGCTGGGAAGCATTTTAGAATTGGCATCTGAATAGCTGGCACCCGACGGTTGGGAAATCACCGACCAATTGTTGGCCAGCGTGTCATACAGTTCGGCATGGGCAGTTCCGGTGCCATCCTCGCCGCCCGCCACATAAACATTCCCGTTAGTCAGGACTTGCGATGAATAAAACAACCGCGTATAGCTCGTCGAGGCGGTTTGAATCCATGTGCCATTGACATAACTGCCGTGAATATCCGGTGTTAACCGATACCAGTTCTGACCTCCATCTCCGAAGATTACGGTGCCATCGCTCAAAAGTAGCGCGTTGTTGACCCCGCCCGGCGGCGGGTTGGCCAGAGCAGACCATGTGCCGCCATGCACCCGCAATGAACTCAGCAGCCAACATGTCATGAGCAGCAAAGCCAACCAGCGACGGCATTTATCTGTTACTTTTCCAATCATAAATCCTTGGAATTCGCCGGTCAGCGCGGGCATTTGAGTTGAATGTTTTTCCGGGGCGAAGGATTGAATGTTCATGAAGAATTTTTAGAGCAACAATACAATTCAATTTACACCGGGCGTTGATTGGATGGTTTTATTGGCGGATGACAAACCATCTGCGGTCGCGGTTAATTTAATTTCGCCGGCCTCCTGTGTGGATTGCACGATGACCTGTGCGAGGCCGTTAAACACGCTGCGCTGCCAATGCGGTTGGACGGGCTTGTCACGAAATTCAAGCTTCACGCCCTCACTGATGCCGCCCGGGCCGCCATCATTTGAAACACCGACAGCGATGATATTTTCGCCCGGATGTAAAAACGATTTTATTTCAAATGCCGCCGGCATCTGTTGGACGTGCGTCACGCCTACATGCCGACCGTTCACATAAACATAACCGTCGTCATCAATGCGCTCAAAATTGAGTTGGATGCTTTCCGCAGCCAAATCATTTTCGGCCGCCTGAAACCTGACGCGGAAAACCGCCTGCTGATGTTCCTGCAACTGGCCGTCGCCGGATTGCACGTCGGCGGCTGTCCAGGAAGCATCGTCGCAGTTCGTGGCAAATTCAGCCTGGTTGCGGCGGGCGTTGGCAACTTCCTTCAAGCGCCAGCCGTTGGTCAAAGAAACGGAATGCACCGGAAATTCCGGCACATAAATATCCGGCTCATGGCAGGCAGGATCACCGTTGCCGACGCCGATGATTTTTCCCGGGCCGCTCAGTTCAAAATGGACCGGATTCTTTGCCGCCGGCACCATCCGGCCTTGCGCGTCCGTCACTGAAACCGTGAAGATGCTTAGGTCCTTGCCGTCGGCGTTGATGCGAGTGCGATCGGGCGTGAGACGAACAGTTGCTGGCGCTTCAGCGGTTTCTACTTTTTCTTCTGCGATGACTTTGCCGCCGGTGTAACCTTTCGCCAAGAGCGTGCCGGGCGCGTATTTTACCATCCATTGCAAATGGGAATTTTTCGGCATGGATTTTTTGCCGAGGCTTTGGCCGTTGAGAAACAATTCCACTTCCTCGCAATTGCTAAAAGCGCGCACGTCAATTTCCTGGCCTTCCTTGTCCGGCCAGTTCCAATGTGGCATCAAATGCAAAACCGGTTTGTCCGTCCACCACGATTGATAATAATAATAAACATCCTTCGGAAAACCGCACACGTCGAGGATGCCAAATTCCGAATTGATGTTCGGCCAGTGGAATGGCGACGCTTCACCGCGATAATCAAAACCCGTCCACACAAAAGAGCCGCTTGCCCATGGACGAGCCGAGTAGTAATTCCTCCATTCCTCCGCCGTCGTGCCGTAGTCTGGCTTATTGCCTTCATAGGCCGATCGGTAAGTTTTTGTGTTCTCATAAATGCCGCGCGTAAAATACGCGCTGGATTCTTCCGTGCCGATGCAGGGGATCGTCGGGTTCGATTCATGAAATTTATCCATGTCGCCACGATGAATATAATTAAAACCTTGGACATCCATTACAGACGAAAAGCCATCGGCCCTATTATCTTCAGCACGGCCATCCATCGCTGCGGTGCAAGGACGTGTCGGGTCAAGTTGGTGAACCAGATTTTGCATGGTTCCAAAAACTCGCGCGCCAACGGGCGATCGCTGAACCGCATGTTCCTCATTGGCCAGCGACCATATAAATACGCTGGCGTGATTCCGATCGCGGCGGATTTGCTGCTCAAGGCATGCCAAATTTTGCGGATCAACACCAAGCTTGCGGTTTTCATCCATAACCAGCATGCCCAAACGGTCGCAGGCATTGAGCAGTTCAGCCGTTGGCTCGTTGTGCGACGTGCGGATGGCGTTGCAGCCCATGTCTTTCAATTTCGCGAGGCGAAAGCTTTGCAGCGCATCGGGCAATGCCGAGCCGACACCCGCATGGTCTTGATGGTTGCACGTGCCTTTGATGGGGTAAGGTTTTCCGTTTAATATAAATCCATTAGTCGTGTCAAAACATACGGTGCGGATGCCAAACTCGGTTTCTTGGCTATCCACGATCTGCCCATCGTTTTCCACCGTAGTTATAAGCTTGTACAGTTTTGGATTTTCCGGCGACCATAAAACCGGCAATGCAACCTTCGCCATCTGCTCGATTTTGTTATCGGAACCCGGGATCACCCTGGTCGTGTCGTTTACTTTCGCCACAGCCTTTCCATCCGGGTCATATATCCTCCAAGTCACTTTGGCAGGGACGGAGTGATTTTGTCCATCAAGCAGTTGCGTTTCAAAATGGACGACCGCCGCGCCTGCGGGGAAATTATTTTTAAATCTGCTATAAACATAAATGCCGTCCGGGGCGATCGCCAGTTGTGAAGTTTTTTCCAGCCAAACGTGCCTGTAGATTCCTGCGCCTTCATAAAACCAGCCTTCAAATTCCGAAGCATCCACGCGCACGGCAAGCAAATTCGTTCCCCCACAAACCGCTACGTCGGTAATATCGCAGCGGAAACCGTTGTAGCCGCTTTCATGATGCGTGAGCAGAAAACCGTTCAAAAAAATCCGGCAATCACGATAGACACCATCAAATTCAAGCCAAAGCCGCTTACCGCGATCGGCCGCCGTCAATTTGAAGATACGACGGTACCAGCCAACGCTGTTCGTTGTAAAACCGGGACCAACGGGCTTGTAACCATGATCGTAGTTAGCATTTGAATCAAACGGCAGCTCGGCCGCCCAGTCGTGCGGCAGATTAATCGGCTTCCAACTCGAATCGTTGAAATTTTTGTTAGCCGGGCCGAAACTTTCGCCGGCCTTGTCTAATTTTTCACCCAAGCCCCAATCATTACCCAAATGGAATTTCCAGTTGAAATCCAGCGACAGCCGTTCACGCGGCGCACCATCTTCCGCAGCGAAGGCTGAAAAGCTGAAGGCGGCAACGATGGGAACTATAAACA
>DASZCA010000399.1:0-2223 GCA_035943555.1 Verrucomicrobiia bacterium | reverse complement strand
TCTCCACCTGGCCGGACTCCAGATCCTTCACGGGTTGATTGCCACCGCGATGACCGAACTTGAGCTTGAATGTCTTTCCGCCGAACGCCTGCCCGAGAATCTGGTGCCCCAGACAGATCCCGAAAATCGGAATGCCCGAATCCAGCAACGTCTTCACTTCGCGCACGATGTAGTTCAGCGCCGCCGGATCGCCCGGACCGTTCGAGAGAAAAATTCCGGCCGGTTTGTGTTTGAGCGCCTCGGCCGCCGTCGCCGTCGCCGGCAAAACTTGTGTGGCGAATCCCTGCTGGCGCAGCCGGCGCAGGATGTTGTACTTCATCCCGTAATCGAAGGCCACGATCGGGATGTCCGCCGCCGGCAGCGGTTTGCGGGTGTTGCGCGCATCGCCGCCCTTCACGCCGCGGATCAGGTCGAACGCCGCGCTCTGCTCATCCTTCACATCCCAGCGGAACGATTCCTTGTGCGTCACTTCCTTCACATAATCCACGCCGACGAAAACAAATTCCTTCGCCCGCTTCACCGCTTCCGCCTCGGAGATGTCTTCCGTCGTGATAAAACCGTTCAAGGCGCCGCGCACGCGCAGCTTTTTTGTCAACGCGCGCGTATCGATGCCTTCGATACCGGGGATGCCGTTCTTTTCGAGATATTCCGCCAGTGAAAAATCTGCGCGCCAATTGCTCACCACCGGCGAAAGCTCGCGGATCACGAAACCCGAGGCGTGCGGGCGCCACGACTCGACGTCCTGCGTGTTCACCCCGTAGTTTCCGATCAGCGGATATGTCATCGTCACGATCTGCCCCTTGTACGACGGATCCGTGAGGATTTCCTGATAGCCCGTCATCGAAGTATTGAAGCAGACTTCACCGCACGCGGAAGCGCGGGCGCCAAAACCTTTACCGTGGAACACCGAACCGTCTTCGAGGGCTAAAATGGCTTTCATCAAGTGGGATTAGAATAGTTTCGATACGCCACCGGTTCAAGTGCGAACCCGTTGGCATCGCGAAAAATTTGAGGTACCTTTATTGCCTGATGCGGTTGCACATCTTTGAGACAGAACTCTGGCTGCCGGTTTCGCGTGAAAAAGTTTTCCCATTTTTCGCCGATGCCCGCAATCTGGAAATCATCACGCCGCCCTGGCTCAACTTTCGCATCCTCACCCCCGGCGAAATCCATATGCGCGCCGGTGCCTTGATCGATTACCAGATCCGCATCCATGGCTTTCCCGTCTGCTGGCGTACTGAGATCACCGGCTGGAACCCGCCTTTCAACTTTCGCGATGAACAACGCCGCGGACCCTACCGCCTCTGGCGACACACGCATGTCTTTGAAGAAAAAGACGGCGGCACCCTCTGCCGCGATCACGTCGCCTATTCCGTCCCCGGCGGTGCGCTCGTGAACCGCCTCTTCGTTCGTCGCGATGTTGAAAAAATTTTCACCTACCGCGCCGATGCGCTGAAAAAACATTTCGCGAAGAAATGAATAAAATTTTCCCGATGCCGTGTGTTTTCGCCATGGCCGAAGAAGCGGAGGCGGTTCGTTCCTGATACCTCTGGCGGAACGCCGGGCACCGCCCCGGCCAGTTTCCAATCCGCCGGCTGGCGCCGATATCGCCATGCGCCCGTAAATCGTCACTCGCAAACCACAAATCGCCCAGGCTTTATTTGGTTTAATTTTTGCGTTTTCATTGGCTTTTTCTCAGATTTCACCCCCTCAAAAACGACTCCCCCCATAAAATTCTCTTGGTAAATCATGGGATATCCCAGTCCTTTCGTGGTTGCTCACACCTGCCAGCCGTCCACAAACCCACCAACTTACCCAACCCTCGCGAAGCGTCCTGGAGTGCGCCAGTCTTCTGGCGCTTTCCTCACGACACTTCCCGCCCAAACGCCCCCTCATGGAAAACCAAAACCCCGTCCTCAACCCCAAAACGTCAACTCTCCAACCCCAAATTATAACCCATCCTTTTAGCCAACGGATCGGGGACAGCCTGTCCCCGCAAAAATTAACCGACTTAGTTGTGGTCAATCCCCAACCCTCCGTCCAATCACCTGCCTCACCCCATCCGTGTCGATCCGTGTCCATCTGGGCTTGCTTCGAATTGACGGAGTGGGAATAGGGTGAAGAATGAGCCTATATGAAGAAGAGCGAGCCAACACCGATTAAAGAGCGGCGCAAGTTTGATCCTGCGTTCAAGCGTGAAGCGATCAACAACTGGGTGGCGAG
>DASZCA010000398.1:0-2974 GCA_035943555.1 Verrucomicrobiia bacterium | reverse complement strand
CGACGGTGTCTTCCAAGGATTGCAAGCGGGCGGCGAGGGCATCCGCATTGTTCTTGGCGGCGTCGAGGGCGGCCTGCTGGTCCTTCTGGATGGCGAGCTGGGACTCGTGGATCTGTTCCTGGATGTGCAGGTAATTGTTGGCGACTTCCTCGCGGGTGACGCCGGGCGTAGCCCATTCGTTTGTCGTATCGGCGGCGAACAGTTGCGTCGCGAGGAAAACACAGGCGACGGCGGTCAACAATTTCTGACTAAAAGGCAAATTCATACCAAGCCGGAAAATCGTGGTTTGTACGGGAAATGAAGTCAAGCGTGAGCGGGCATTATTTGGAGGAAATGATCGTGAACAGGAACTGGCGACTGGGAAGCTGCTTTGAAACCTTGCACCCAAAAAAGGATCAGCCGGGCAAGGATGCGCAAATGCGTTTGCTGCGGTTGCAGGCCACGCGCTGCGGCTGGTCCCTTTCTCCCAAACACAGCCGCCGCCCATTGTAGCGCCGGGTTTTGGAAAGGTTTCTACAGAACGGTTGGAAAGCCTGCCCTACATGCTGAAGACGTTCCGTTGCGTCCCTAGTGTTTGAGATCAAACTCGATACGGGAGCGGGAGCCGGTTTGGACATTTTCCATCACAAAAGTCTGCACCTGCCACTGGCCGTTGATCTTGGTGAAATCTTTTGGGTAGAAATCCTTAAGCTGTTTGCCCTTCGCGTCGTAAGCGTAGGCTTCGACGATGCCGAGGGTTTCGGTGTCGATCCAGGACATTACGCGGGAGTAGCTGTCCGGGGAAGGGCTTGGGTTAGTGCTTTCCAGCACGGTGCAGCCACGGCTGCTGTGGACTTCACGTTTTAAAACTTTTTGTTGGGGCCAGTGAACAAATTCCAGACCCAAATCGCCCGCAGAAAAATCTGAGCCGGCGAAAGCACGTTGTTCCGTTTCATCGCCGAAAAACTCATAGTGATTCGATTCTGAGCCGTCATGCGTCACGGCAAGTTTTGTCACACTGTTGGTGGCAAGTTGAGCCCAGTAACAAGCAACCCAGTTTGTGGGGGTAATGGTCACGGTATATTTAAGAGGAAATTCATCGTGTTTTTTTGAGCTGCGAATTTTTAAAACGCCTGCGTTGGTGAAATTTTCAACCGGCCATTGGGCCAACATTTTTTGAGCAAGCGCATGTCCCTGAATTTCTTTGTCAGACAAACCGTTCGTCGTATCCGCCATGGCATTGGCGGCGACCAGCGCGAGCAACGCCATGACTGCGGACAGGAGTTTCATTTCGGCGCGAGGGCGAGCGTGATGGCGTCGGAGATGTGCTTGACGAAATGAACTTTCAATTTGCCGCGCACTTCGGCGGGGACGTCCATCCAATCGGGTTTGTTGCCTTCGGGTAAAATAACTTGTTTAACGCCGAAGCGGGAGGCGGCGATGACTTTTTCCTTGATGCCGCCGACGCGTAAAACGCGGCCGCGCAGGCTGATCTCGCCGGTCATGGCGGTATCGGAGCGCACGCGCTGCTTGCGCAGCAGCGAGGCGAGGGCAACGCAGATGGTCACGCCGGCGCTGGGGCCGTCTTTTGGTGTGGCGCCGGCGGGGACGTGAATGTGCAGATCGTGCTTGCCGTAATCGTCGAAATCGAGGTTGAGCTTCTTCGCCTGGCTGCGGAGGTAGCTGACGGCGGTCTGGGCGCTTTCCTTCATGACATCGCCGAGTGAGCCGGTAAGGAGCAGGCCGCCGCGACCGCGCATGCGGGTGGCTTCGATGAAAAGGATGTCGCCACCGACGGGCGTCCAGGCGAGGCCGGTGGCGATGCCGACTTCGGAAATTTTTTCAGCGCTTTCGGAAATGAACTTGGCGTGGCCGAGATAGCTTTCCAAATCTTTAGCATCAATCTTGACGAGATCGGCGGAACCGTTGCGGCTGATGATCTTGCGAGTGGCCTTGCGGGAGAGCGCGGCAATCTCGCGTTCGAGCTGGCGCACGCCGGCTTCGCGGGTGTATTCGCGGATGAGCGAGCGCAAAGAGGAGTCGGTAAATTTCAGGTCGCTTTTGGTCAGCCCATGTTCATGGATCTGGCGCGGGACGAGGTAGCGCTTGGCGATCTCCAGCTTTTCCGTCTCGGTATAGCTGGGCAGTTCGATGACTTCAAGGCGGTCGCGCAAGGCGGCATGAATGGGTTCCAGCCAATTGGCGGTGGCGATGAACAGCACGCGGGACAGATCGAACGGCAAATCGAGATAATGATCGGTGAAGGTGCCGTTCTGCGCGGGATCGAGGACTTCAAGCAGCGCGGAAGCGGGGTCGCCGCGGAAATCCGCACCGACTTTGTCGAGTTCGTCCAACAGGATGACGGGGTTGCGGCTTTCCACGCGGCGCAGCGTCTGGATGATGCGCCCGGGCATGGCGCCGACGTAGGTGCGGCGATGGCCGCGAATTTCGGCCTCATCGCGCATGCCGCCGAGGGAGATGCGGGCGAATTTGCGGCCCAAGGCATCGGCCACGCTTTTGCCGAGGGATGTTTTGCCGACGCCGGGCGGGCCGACGAGGCAGAGCAGGGGGCCTTTGATCTCTTTGCGGCGTTTGATGACGGCGATGTATTCGAGCAGGCGGTCTTTGACCTTTTCCAAGCCAAAATGCTGGTCGTTCAGGATTTTTTCCGCCGCCTTCAAATCCAGCTTGTCCTCGGTGCTTTTGTCCCAAGGCAGGTTCAGGATCCAATCAAGATAATTGCGGCCCACGCCGTATTCCGCAGCGGCGGGCGGTGTTTGCTGAAGGCGATCCAGCTCTTGATCGGCGGCCTTGCGGACTTCGGCGGGGAGGATGGCCTTCTCAACTTTTTCGCGGAGCGTGCGGAGTTCGGCGCTGTTGGCGTCGCCATCGCCCAATTCGCGCTGGATGGCGCGCATCTGTTCGCGGAGGAAGAAATCGCGCTGGGTCTTGGCGATGGAACTGGCGACATCGCTATGAATCTTGGAACTGAGCG
>DASZCA010000397.1:0-5667 GCA_035943555.1 Verrucomicrobiia bacterium | reverse complement strand
CCTTGGGTGTCATCCTTAAGAACTGGAAAATGATCGCCTTGGGATTATCGGAAACCACCCGAAAGCGGAAATCTCAGGCGGAAAAATATAACGCAATGAGCCTTGCAACAAGTTAGCGCTTATGGGGCGTTGCCCCAGGCTGGGCTGAGGACGCACCGTTGGGGCTATTAAAATCCCAGCTTGAACCGGTTTTCGTTCCACAACGATAACAGCCCCCTTCTGCTGGCTCCGCCGTTGATAAAAACTGGCGACCGCCAGCATGGGCAGGATGCAGACCAACGTGCCGAACCAGACGAACAAGAAAGCGCTGTTCATGACCGCGCCCGGGCTGTTCACGCCCTGCCAGGCGTCCCGCGTCAACACGTTGGCACCTTGGGCGTAAATCCGGCCGGTCAGAAAGACAGCGAAGAAAAAGAACGTGTTCGCGGCCACGGTGCTGGCGAAGGCGGGCCAATGAAACGACGATTTTCCCCGGGCAAGCCGTCGGCGCAAAATCATGACCGTCACGCCCGACGTCACCAAAAACGCGCCAAAAAAATACGCCACTGCGATCAGCATAGTTAAAACAGTTCAGCCAAAAGTCCCGTCCGTTGTGGAACACCGCCCGGCGGTGTCGTTGAACCTCTCGTTCCGGCTATTAAAGCAGTGTCACCTTGGTTTTGGCAAGTGTGGGAATTGGCAAAAACACGGTGCCAGGTGATCCGGATGCAGGCATCGAAAAATGCTTTTAATCTCTCATTCGACACTTCATCACCAGCTCATAAAACCCAGTGCGTAGAATGGTGTGGATTGTGGCCTGCAAAATAATGAACAAGCATTAAGGCTGTTGTAACAGCAGCCGAAATTAAAATCGAGCCCGCCAGCACCATCGCCCGGTTTTGGATGCGGACCCGCGAAGCAGAAACAAGAACATCGTCAATCTTAAGCTGATAAGGAAACGAAGACGATAAACCGCTGGAACCCCAAGTCAACTTGGCGGTATGGGAGGAACCATCATGCGTGAATGCCGCGGAATGGGAACCAGTGAACTTGAATTGCCCGCCGGCCCGAAGCATGCGCTGGCCACCCACAAACACAGCAATGGACGCCGTGGTCCAAAGAAACCTCGGAACCAGCCGGGCTTGGACATCCACGGAAAGATCCCGCCATTTGATGACTTCGCTCATATCAACTAAACCCAACGAGGAAAATCAGTCTCCCGTTTTGGGCACATCGATGGCCGCCAGCGCGTCGATGAACGTCACGCATGACTTGGCGACCTCGCGGCCTTTGACAGCCAGATGTTGTTTGAAGAAACGAATGTGTTCCTCATGTTCGTGGAAGGATTGCGGTGTGAGCACACAGGAAAACACAGGCGTGCCGGTATCCAGTTGCACGCGCATCAGTCCATCGATGACTGTCTGCGCCACAAATTCGTGCCGGTAGATGCCACCATCGACGATCAAGCCGAAGGCGATGATGCCATCGTAGCGGCGGGTTTGCGCCAGCTTAAGAGCGAACAAGGGGATTTCCAGGCTGCCGGGGACGTTGAAGTCATCGATATCGCCGTCCACCGCGATCTTATTTTTTCCCAGCTCTTCGACGCAGGAAGATTTGGCGACGTTCAGGAGATCCAAGTGCCAACTGGCGCTGATCAAGGCAATTTTCATATGGGGAGAAATTGAGCCGTGAAGGGCGGTCGTGTCAATGGGGAATGGAGAATGGCCAGTGCTGCCGGTGATCCCACGCCGAGCGGGATACAGGTGCGAACCGCACTGGCAACAGGTTCGGGGAATCGGCGGACAGCACGCTTTTGCAGTTTCACCGGCGATTATTCCAAGAAGCGGTGAAGCGGCGTAAACGCCGCGCTCCGCCGAAGGGCGGGAAATCTCGAAAATTTCACGCCGCCCGGTTCGCGAGAGTTGCTGCGCCCGGGGACGGGCGCACTCCGCCGGTTAAATCAGCTCCACTTTTCCAGCACGAGCTTGCCGATGGTGCGGCCGGATTCGAGCTGGGCGTGGGCTTTGCGGAGGTTTTCCGCGTTGATGGGCGTGAGCGTCTCGGTGAGCGTGGTACGCAGTTTTTTGGAATCGATCAGGTCCGCGACTTCTTCGAGCAGTTCGCCTTGCGAGGCCATTTCGGTCTGGTGCAACGCCTTGGCAAACATGAATTCCCACGAGAAACTGGCGCTCTTGCTTTTCAACAGGTTCAAATCGACCGGCGCGGTGTTCTCCACGATGGAGACGATTTTGCCGAGCGGGCGGATGACTTCCGCCATGGTCGCCCAATATTTATCCGTGTTGGCGAAGTTGGCGATGTAATCCACTTCCTTGTGACCGATGGCCGCGAGTTGCGCGGGCAAGGGCTTGGTATGATCGATCACATGGTCGGCACCCAGTTTGGCAACCCATTCAACCGTTTCGGGACGGGACGCGGTGGCGATGACGGTGAGGCCCGCGAGTTTCGCGAGCTGGATGGTGATGGAACCGACACCACCCGCGCCGCCGATGATGAGCAGCGTTTTGCCTGCGTTGTCCCCGTGCAGATCGATGTTCAATTTCTCGAACAGGGCTTCCCACGAGGTGATGGTGGTGAGCGGCAGGGCGGCAGCTTCAGCAAAAGAAAGGCTCAGCGGCTTGAAGGAGATGAGGCGTTCATCCACGAGTTGAAATTCGGAGTTGCAGCCGGGGCGGTTCACATCGCCCGCGTAATAGACTTCATCGCCTTCCTTAAAACCTTCCACGTCCGGGCCCACGGCCTCGACGATGCCGGCGGCATCCCAACCGAGAACGCGCGGGGCGGATTCAACTTTGGATTTGGGCGCGCGGATCTTGGCATCCACGGGATTGACGGAAATGGCTTCGATGCGCACGAGCACATCCGAGCCCGTGGGCTTGGGTTGCGGCAATTCGACGTCCGTGAGGGACTTGGGATCGTTGATGGGCAGATAATGGGTTAAGGCAACGGCTTTCATGTTTATATATTTAGTGCGCAAAGTTTGGCGATGGATGGCGAGGGAGGAAAGCGAATAAATGCAAAACGGTTGCAATAAATTAAACGATGCGGCCTGTTTTTTGCTGGCAGGGAGGCCAATCAACAGAGCAATGACGCATCCTTTTACATTGCCCGGCTATTTTTGGAACGATAAACACCTTCCTGCCGAGCAATGCCCAGCGCTCCGTTTTTACCAAGCCTCAGGCTTCAAAGATAACTATTGGCCGCGGCGTGATCGCAGCGGAATGATGTTCCAAAGAAAAGCAAACAAGACGACTAGAACAAATGAGATCATAACAAAAGGCGCAAGGTCAGCATGCATCGCCAAGGCGCGGGCTTCTTTGTCAGAAGCATACCGGGTTGAATGATTGACTATGACTTGATGAATATGACCTGATGCTTCATCTGGAACGTTGGGCAATCTCGATGCATACGAAAGATCAAGCCAAAGGCCCGAAATGAACCAAAGGCCAAAAAGAAACAAAACTACCGGAAGCAATATCTTGATCAGCTTTTTCATAAACACGAAGCGTGATGTGGCACTGATTTTTCCATGATTTTGACGATGTTTCCGTCCTGCTGGTTTGTCGAAGGGATTTTGGATTTTGCAGTTTAGGTATCCAAACCCGGTTCAATTCCACCTTGGATGGGGCCCTGTATTTCCTCCAGTCGCAAAATCCAACCTTCGGCTGCATTCTCATTTTCAAAAATCACAAAATCTGCGGTCAAGTCGCTCCATTTGCGATTCAACGGCAGATCAAATCCCACCGCACCCACGAACCCGCTATCACTGGGCTTGTACCAAGTGACGTATTGAACCGGTGCAGGATTTCCGCCTCTCGCCGTCCGCCAGTCGGTTACCGCAAAGGTTTCAACGCCGGGGTAATAAACCGGCAAACGGTAATTGTGAATTTGCTGCCGGATACAGGCTGCGCCTGGCTTATTGTAAGCCATGAGATAGCCCAATTCGCCAGACACGCGCTGGTACGCCATCCGCCAGTACATCAATCCACTGGCAGATGATCGCGAACACTTCTTCATTTGATCTGTTCCGCGAGATGAAAACCATGTTTAGCTTAAGTTAAAAATTGGGCCATGATTTAGACGCGTTAAAACTGAGTTGGCGATCAGATTATTATCATGTAAATCACACCAACATGGGATAATCACACCGTCGGCACGGAATGATGTTCATGCAAGATCGTCCATTGGCCGGCGATCTTGCGCAGGCCGATGGTCAGCCGGAAATTCAGTTTTATCTTTCTCCCGCTTTTCCCGATTTCTTCGCACTGCATCCACGCAGCAACAAAGGCAACATCATCACCGGCGACGACATCCATGTGTTTGATGTCGAAAGCAATGGGTTGCGGCTGGCAGGAATAAAACAAATCCCACGTCTTTTTATAGGCCTTGATGCCCTTGGACTGGAACGGCGGCGGGACATCAAACATCAGGAAATCTGGAGAATGAAAGGCGAGGATGCCGTCGATGTCCTTGGACCGGACGGCTTTGGCCCAGCGTTTGACCAGCGCGCGGACTTCAGCCTCATTATTTTTTTGTGGCATGATTTTGACGGTATTTCCGGCGGACGGGTTTGTCGAGGGGAATTTGGGGACGAGCTTTTGGCGCGCGGCGTCTACGCCGCTTGAACTTGCGCCACTCAAGAAGGATTAAATATTTGCATGCGTTTGGCCATTCGGACGTCCAAGCGGCATAAATGCCGCGCTCCGGCCGAAATTCTTGCGACCGCAGAAGGTGGACGTTAGGCCAAGGGCTGCAACTCACCTCCGCCGTTTTTGATTTTAAAAACCCGCGATTTCCAAGCAAATCTGTGAAATCGCGGCGAGTAGCGCTCTATTTTTTCGTTATAAGCCACAGATCATCAGCAGTTAACGAATGGGTTTTCAAATTTTAGGCTGGGAGAGCGTTCCCACTCGGGAAAAATGAAAATAAATGGCATAAATCGTACAGTTACATTCTCCACACGAATTCGGATTTTCCGGACCTATGATTTAATGAAGGAAGCATGACATTTACGATATACGATTTTCGATTAACGACGCGGTCGATAGTTCGGAGGATTCCGGCGATGGTCATGCCACAAAGTGCCTGCTGCGCAGGCAAAATCTGTCGCAGCGCGACAGACTCCACCTTGACGGCGGGTTCGTTGGGCCTTGTTGGGCTTGGTTGGACCTTAAAGTTTTATGAAAGCATCCAAACTGTTCTGGAAGATTCGAGGGCCGTTAGCCGTTATTAGCCTTTATTAGCCTTAAAATTATGAAAGATCTGACGGACAGGCAAATCGGATCGCGCAACTTGCGAGCGGACCGGTGTGAGGCGCGATTGAGCTGGTGCTCGGCGTTCCGATATGGGCGGCGGGTCTCGGCGGGGCGGAGACCGGCGCGCCGACAGATTGCGATTGCGGGGACGGGCCGTCCCGGCTCCGTTATGTACCGATTTGCACCCGTTTCAACCGGTTTCAACCGGTTTAAACCGCTTTCAACCCATTTAAACCCGTTTCAACCTACTTTTAAAAAAAATTATGAACGAAGTATTGGGCTTGCTTCGAATTGGCGGAGTGAAGGTTGGGTCATGTGGTTAATTGTTTTTGAGTTCGAAGTCAACGGGAGAAAAGTAATTCAGGGCGCTATGGCAGCGCTTGGTATTATAAAAGCATTCAACGAAGTCGAAGAT
>DASZCA010000396.1:0-1601 GCA_035943555.1 Verrucomicrobiia bacterium | reverse complement strand
TTGGGATCCCTCACTTTCCCCCTAGCCAGCCGTCCAAAATGGGTTAGAATGCAATGTGTAGGTTTGAAGGTCCCTGATCCATCAAAAGCGGGAATCCTGTCGTCGGATTCGCCCAAAGAAGTTGCACTCGCTCATGATGTAGCCGAGATGCGCGAGGCTTTTTCCACCCTCGAACTCTTCATCGATTCCGTCCCCCATTTCATCGCTTTCGTCGACGCCGGCGAACGCTACTTGCTCGTCAATTTCAACTACATGAACTGGTTCGATCTCCGTCGCGACCAGGTCATCGGCCGCACCCTGTCTGAAGTGCACCGCCCGGAGAGCTATGCCCGCATGGTCCCGCATGTGCGCCAGGCCTTGAACGGCCACGCCGCCACTTTTGAACTCAGTCTCGCCGGTCGCGACGGTAAAATCTATTCCTTCGATGTCCGCTACGTGCCTCGTCGGTCACCGGCGGGTGCCGTCACCGGATATTTCGTGCTGGCACTCGATATCACCAGCCGCAAAGAGACCGATGAAGCGCTGCGCTTCACCTCGCGCCGCCTGGAATTGATCGCCCAGATGGGCGCGGATGTCTTGGGCATTCACACCGCCGCCGAACTCGCCCAGCGCCTAGCCCGCCAGGTGAAGGATGTTTTCGCCGTGGACGCCTGCATCATCCGCGTGCTGGAAGCGGACCGTCTGCAATTGCTCGGCGTCGCCGGCGTGCTCGCCGAACGGTTGCCAGCCAGTCTCCCTGTCTTTGGTCTTGCGGAAACCATCCTCAGAGAACGCCGCCCGCTTGTCGTCCCCGATCTCAGCGACGATCCGTTGACTTCCGCGAATTCCAACCGCGTCCCTGGCGGATTAGTTTTTCGTTCTTTTGCGGGCGTGCCCTTGGTGGCGGGCGAAGATGTCGTCGGCGTGCTCGGGATCTACATGACCCGCGAACCGCGTGAGTTCACCGCGGAGGACCTCGCGCACCTCCAGATCGTCGCCAACCACGCCGCTGTCAGCCTCACAAACGAACGCCTCTTCAACACCGTCCAGGCACAAAAAAATCAGCTCGAGGCCGCCATGCGCGAACAACGCCGCCTCGAGGAACAGTTCCGCCAGTCGCAGAAGATGGACGCCCTCGGCCAGTTGTCCGGCGGTGTCGCCCACGATTTCAACAACCTCCTCGCCGTCATCACCGGCAACGTCTCCTTGCTGGAACTGGATGCCGGCATGCCCTCCGCCCAGCGCGAGTGCGTGATCGAAATCCGCCAGGCGTCCGAACGCGCCGCCGCGTTGACCCGTCAATTGCTCGCGCTCAGCCGCCGCCAGCCGTTGCAACCGCGCCCCGTCGATCTCAACGGCATCGTGGATAACATGGGCAAGATGGTCCGCCGCATCCTCGGCGCGCACATCACCATGCGCCTCAAGCTGCCGCCCGCGCCCGCCGTCATCCACGCCGATGTCGCCATGATGGAGCAGATCCTTCTCAACCTCGTCGTCAACGCGCGCGACGCCATGTCCTCGGGCGGCGAACTGGCCATCACCGTCAGCCCGGTGGACCTTACCGCCGAAACCGCCGTCGTCATGCCGGGCGCGCGAGCAGGGGAATTTGTCCTGCTCACCGT
>DASZCA010000395.1:0-7875 GCA_035943555.1 Verrucomicrobiia bacterium | reverse complement strand
CTCGCCACCCAGTTGTTGATCGCTTCACGCTTGAACGCAGGATCAAACTTGCGCCGCTCTTTAATCGGTGTTGGCTCGCTCTTCTTCATATAGGCTCATTCTTCACCCTATTCCCACTCCGTCAATTCGAAGCAAGCCCAGTATCCACTCGCGGTAAAAAATTTGCCTGGGCTTTATTTGGTTTAATTTGGCTTAATTTTCTCAAATTCATTGGCCTTCTCTCAAATTTCAGATTCCAAATTTCCAATCGCATCTCGACTGAAGCAGCACCCTCGCCAACCCGCCAATGTTTTGGACTGCGGTGGCCAAGCGGTAGCGACGACACCGCTTACGCCTGCAACCATCGCCCGCAAGCAACGGGTGAATTCCACGTGAAGCCAAAGTCCTTGCCCGGCCAAAACTCCGTGCATGACTAGGCCCGCGCACACTCCACGACCTCAATCCATCAAGATGCTCGTAAATCGTCATTCGCAAATCGAAAATTCCGCCGGTTGGATTCGGTTGGATTTACTTGGATTAAGTCAAATTCATTGGCCTTTTTTGAGATTTTTGCGCATGAGTGTACCCGCTGTGGAGCGCGGGCGGCCCGCCCGCAAGTTGCGTCGAAAAGCTGGCCTGCCCGCGGAAAGCAGGGACAGACCATCCCCGCCACCTGTAGCAGCCGACGTGAGTCGGCTCTAACCTCATGTCCCGCCCATGCGTCTATATTTTTAGTCGGATTAAGTCGGATCACCCCGGATAAGCCGAATAGCCACCCAACAATGGGCGGCGGCTGCCCGTCCACCCTAGCCTTGGCGGAGGCGAATGTCGGGCGAAAGGGACCAGCCGCAGCGCGTGACCTGCCATCGCCGCCCGCATCATCTCCGCGACATCCACCCCGTCCATTCGTCATTCGAACTTCGTCATTTCTGTATGACATGCCCCCTATTAAATCACAGGTTTTGAAAACCTGTATTCGTGTGGGGAATGTAACTAGCAGATTTATGCCATTTATTTTCATTTTTCGGGAGTGGGAACGCCCTCAGCGACAAAAAATGAAAAACACTTTCACTACCACCTCATTAAAAACAGCTTACACTTTTCAACTCACCTAAAAACCGACCCGAATTTTCAAAAACATTGGCTTTTTGAAAGATTTTGATTTGTAGGCGACAAGGTGACGAGTCGTTTTTCCCTCCCTGGCCTTTAGGCTGGCCAAAAAGTGCCGGCAGGGAGCTTCTGTCTCCCATGAATACCTTTCAAACCCACCCAAAATACGGCAACCAAAAATCGAACCCCTCGGTATGACCCGCACCGTCTGCCAAATTATGATAAAGATGAAGATTGCTTCCCGCAGAAAATTTTTTATTGTTTCCGTCTCTTAAGTGAACAATATAGGGAACAGCGGACGGCAAATTTTGGTGGTGGACGATGAGCCCAGTGTTTGTCGTGCTATTAAGATGTTGTTGGAAGTCGATGGCCATGAAGTCCGCATCGCGGCCGGAGGCTATGAAGCTTTGGAGATTTTTGACCAGGCCACCTTCGACCTCGTCCTGACTGATTATTCCATGCCCGATATGAAGGGCGATGAATTTGCGGCGAACATCAAGCAGCGCCGTCCCACCCAGCGGATCATCATGATCACCGCGTTTGGCGGCGAACTGAAAGCTTCCGGAAAACTGAACGGCCTGGTAGAAGCATTGATTGATAAGCCGTTTTCGTTGGCCGACTTGCGCGCCGTCACGGCCCGGGTGTTGGCGGGTTGAGGCGGCTGGATTATTCCGGCGATCCGATCGTGATCGGGCTGGTTCCGGCCAGCTTGTCTTTGAAGTCCAATTGCCGTTCATATTCTTCCGCGCACTCGGGGCATAGGCTGGCAGGAACCAAGCTGTCTGTGTTTTCTAAGAGGCGCGCTTCCACCTGTTGCCAAAAAGGTTTGTCATCCCGGACCCGGTGACACGCGGAGCACGAAGGCAAAAGGCCATGCAGCCGGTTCAATTGGCCGGCGGCAGCGGCCAGCTTGTCAAACAACTGCTGCCGGTCTTGCTCCACCTGCTGCTGTTGCCGGATGTCGCGGGCGATGCTGGAGGCGCCGGTGACTTCACCCCGGTTATTTTTGATGGGGGAGATGATGATGGATACGGCTACGGTGTCGCCATCTTGATGGACCCGGGCGGTATGGCGCAGATGGACCGTTTCTCCCCGGCGTACGCTGGCCAAGGTATCAAGCAGCTCATCCCGGTGGCTCAGAGGAAATAGTTTCACGACCGAACGGCCGATCATGTCCGATGCCTTGTACCCGTATAAACGTTCCGCCGCCGGGTTCCAACTCTGCACATGGCTGTCCAAGGTGACGCTGTAGATGGCGTCTTCGCTGGATTGGATGATCGCGGCGAGATGTTGCATCGCGGCCTCGGCGCGTTTTTGCTGACGGCGGTTTTGGGCGGCATCCCATTCGCGTTCCAAGGCCGGCACCAGCCGGGAAAGGTTGTTTTTGGTGATGTAATCGTTCGCCCCGGCCCGCATCATCGCCACGGCGTGTTCCTCTCCATAAACTCCGGAAACCATGATGAAAGGGATGACGTGGCTGTGTTCGCGGAGAAGATTGAGCGCCCCCGGGCCGCTGAACTGGGGCAGGGAATAATCCGAGATGACGGCGTCCCACGCTTGCGATTGCAGGGCGTCCACAAAATCCGCCGGCGTATCCACACAGCGGTGCACGACGGTGTAACCCTTTTGCTTCATTTCGGCTAACAACAATAACGTGTCGTCGATCGAATCCTCCACAATGAGAATCTGCATAATGCAATTACCCATAAAAACCTTTCTCCAATTGTGGATTTACTCTGGCACAACCGGCTTTCCCGTCAACCGCCAAATGCAATTTTCCCGTAATATGTTATTCACAACCATTGTCTCATCTAAGTCACATTTTGCTCATTCATAGAACCAATGCGCCACCGTTTTGCCAAGAAGCTGGGAGCGTTTCACCCTCTCCCCGGGGGTGAGGGTGAGCGTAAAATAAATTGAAGGCTGGGATCTCATTGGCGATGACGTTTTACAAGCGGTCCCAACCCTTCTGCCCCTAAAAAATTCAGTGCGATTTCCTCCAAGTATGGTAGTATGTTTCACCGTTAAACAAGGTTGAGACCGTTGTAATATTTTTACCCGTTTGAAAATTGTATCCGCTTTCATTTTGTTGCTGCTGTCAGCCGCTCTTGCCTCGGCCACGATCGATTCCACCCTGCAAATGCAACTGGGCAATCCTTCCGGTGCCATTGTGGATACCAATAACCACGATCATTATCTGATCCAGCGCCCGGTCGAGGCCTTGGACTACAGCGACAATCTGGGCTCGCCGGTCTGGGCCAGTTGGGATTTGACCGCCCCCGACGTCGGGAATGTTCCGCGTTCCACAAAATTTTTCACCGATACCAACCTGCCGGCAAATTTTTATCAGGTAACGGATAACGACTATAACGGGGTTGGCGCCATTGGCATTAACCGCGGGCATCTTTGCCCTTCGGAAGACCGGACCGATACGACCAATGACAACAACATGGTCTTCCTCATGTCCAACATCATGGCGCAGAATGGCACCAACAACTCCGGCGTGTGGGATACCTTTGAAAGTTATTGCCGCGGGCAGCTTTCCTCCAATGAAATGCTCATCATCTGCGGGCCGAGCGGATTTGGCGCCAACCGGATCCCCAGCGGCAAAGCCGTCATCGCCGATTATACCTGGAAAATCGCTGTTTTTGTCCCCACCAACAGCGGCACCGCGCTCAGCCGCATCACCGCGGCCAACCGGGTTGTTGCCCTGAAGATTCCGAACACTTTCTCCGCCACCAACACCTGGCCGCACTATGTGACCTCCGCCGCCCAGATTGAAGTGGACACCGGGTTCACCTTTTTCACCGCGCTGCCGCCGTCCGTCGCCGCCGCCTTGCGGGCCAAGGTGGATGGCCAGACCAATTCGCCTCCGGTCATTTATGGCTTTTCTCCAGCCATCGGCGCGGCGGGCACGAACGTCGTCATCACCGGCACCAATTTTATTTCCGCCTATGCGGTGACGTTCAATGGAGTGAATGCCAGCAGTTTCGTCATCAATTCCAGCAACCAGATCACCGCCGTTGTCCCCTCGAACACCGTCACCGGTTTCATCAGCGTTTCCTCGCCGGCCGGCACGGCCGTGACCAGCAGCAACTTCACGGTGATCGGGACCACCGGCGGCAATCCCGCTTTCACCGGTGTGCTGGCCGGTTGGGACGTCAGCACCCAGACGGGCTATGGGGTGTCGCCGCTGGCGGCTACCACGAACGCGCCAAATCTGCTTGTGGGCGCGCTGACCCGGGGCAGCGGGATCAAAACCGGCTCCGGCGGTCTGACCGGCGGCGGTTGGGGTGGCACCGGGTATACCGCGACTTCGCCGTCCACGGCGGCGGCGGCCAATCTCTTTATCAGTTTCAGCCTCACAGTCAGCAACGGCTACAAGGTTTCGTACACCTCTTTGAACCGTTGTGATTACCGCCGTTCTTCCACCGGCCCCACGGATGGAGACTTGCAATATCAGATCGGCAACGGCCTCTTTTTTGATATTACGAACCTGGCCTATGGCAGTTCTGCGACCACCGGCGGATCCAATCCGCCAATTGATCTTTCCGGCATTGCGGCCCTGCAAAATGTGGCGGCCAATACGAATGTCACTTTCCGCCTCCTCAACTATAACGGCGGCTCTTCCGGGTCGTGGTACGTTTATGATTATGCGGGCAGCGCCGCGCCGGACTTGTCGGTGCAGGGCACGATCACCCAGGTGGCACCAACGGTCACGAACGCTCCCGGCTTCCAATCCTTCAGCTTTGCCGGCGGAAATCCCAGTCTGACCATCACCGGCATGGTGGCGACCAGCTTCACCATTCTCGCCAGCACAAATTTGGCGACGTCTAATTGGACCACCTTGTTGACCACCAATCCCGGCAGCCTGCCGTTCACATTCGTGGATACCAACCGTCTTCCGTTCCGTTTCTATCGCGTCCAAAACCCGTGAGGTTTGTAGTTTCTTCCCGCCTTGCGAAAGGCACGGGCGGGGAACAATTGCATCCGGCTCGTACTCACGCATCGTGACATTGAGCAGGGTAGGGGTGAGGCAGAATGCAGCCATCTTTCCGGCTGGCACCCCGTTGAGGCTGCGCTAATATCCCGCCATGCCGGATTTTTTACACGCCCTCCAAAACGGTTCCGGCAACCTTTGGTTGTTCATCCCCGCCGCGATTCTGCTCGGCGCCATGCACGGGCTGGAGCCCGGACATTCCAAAACGATGATGGCCGCTTTCATCGTCGCCATTCGTGGAACCGTCGGTCAGGCGGTGTTGCTGGGATTGTCCGCCGCCATTTCCCATTCGCTGCTCATCTGGATTCTGGCCGCCGTCGCGCTTCATCTCGGCAACCAATGGAACGCGGAAAGCGTTGAGCCCTACCTGCAACTGGGCTCCGCCGTGCTGATCCTTGGCTTGGCCGTTTGGATGTTCCTGCGCACCCGGCGCGATGTACATGCCGCCCATCATCACGGCCACGATCACTCGCACGGCCATGGTCACGGTCATGACCATCACCACGACCATGGGCACAGCCACGCGCACAGCGAAAATTTCCTGCTCGATCTCGGGCATGGCAACAAGCTCGAATTGAGCGTCTTTGAAGAAGGCGTGCCGCCCGTGTTTCAACTACGCGCACCCGCTGGCCTGCGGCTCCCAGCGGCCAAAGACGTGAGCATCGAAACCGTCCGCCCGGACGGTACACGGCAAACGTTCCATTTCGTTGCCAAAAAAGATTTTCTGGAATCGACCACCGATATCCCCGAGCCTCATGAGTTCGATGCCACCTTAAAGCTCGGCCACGGTTCGCATCACCATACCGCCCGGGTGGAATTTCGCGAAGATGCCCATCACAATCACCATCACGGTCACGATCACAGCCACGATGAGGCGGAAGTCAGCGGCGAATATCAGGACGCGCATGAACGCTATCATGCCGAAGATATCGAAAAACGTTTTGCCGGACGCACCGTGACCACGGCACAGATCATCCTGTTTGGCGTAACCGGCGGCCTGATGCCCTGTCCGGCGGCGTTCACGGTGTTGCTGGTCTGCCTGCAACTCAAGCGTGTCGCGCTCGGTTTCGTGATGGTCGGCGCGTTCAGTTTCGGTCTGGCCGTGACCATGGTGACCGTCGGCGTGCTGGCCGCCTGGAGCGTAAAGCACGCGGAAAAAAGATTCAGCGGCTTCGGAGAAGTGGTGCGCCGTGCGCCGTATGTATCCTGCGTACTGCTAGTCCTGCTGGCCAGTTACATGGCATGGCATGGCTGGCACGGGTTGAGCAAATAATATGAAGATCATTGCTTTGATCGGGTTGGTGCTGGGAATGATGGCTGGCGAGGTATGTGGCCAGAACGTTTCTGCGGCGGACCTGTTGAAATTCCGGTTCCCAGCCACGAACAGCCCAGAAACCAATTCCATTGCGGCGGTCAGTCGCGTCGAGTTCACCGATGTTCCTATCCTCATGGGCATTGAAAATCTCGCGCGGCAGGCGGGAATCAATTACATGTTGGAGCCGGGCCTGTTCGCCGATGCTCAAGGTGATCCGATCAGGGAGCCGGAGATCAGTTGCCACTGGGAAAATATCGCCGCCCGGGATGCGCTCCTCCGCCTCTGTGATGAACACGGGTTAAGTTTGGTGGAAAATCCATACACCCATATCGCGCGCATCCTGCGTGCCGGTCAATCCCGGCATTTTGTTGACGCCAGATTGTTGGGCTTGAGCACCAATACGCCGGTGTCGGGCACGAAAGCAACCACGAACGGCATCCCCCTGATACAATTTAGCGACGTGCCGCTGGACCTTGCCTTCATGAATTTGATCAGGCAATCCGGCCGGTCCATTGAACTGGCCTCCAATCTCATGGATAATGTCGGGCAAAGCATCGACGCCCGGGGAACCGTCACGTTTCGTGAACTGCGCATCAGCCCGGACCATGGAGCGCGTGACCATTGGTTTAAGCCCATGCCCCAAGTTTCCTTGCGCTGCGAAGATATCACCTGCGAACAAGCCATCGTCGCCTTGTGCGAAAATTACGGCTTGGAAATAGTCACGGATGCCGAAACCGGCAACCCCGAGATCGTGCCGCGAAAATTAAAACGGCATCATCGGGCAGGGCATTAAGGGAGCATTCGCGGAGCGCGGGCGGCCCGCCCGCGAGTTCACCGCAAATTCCACTCATTGATCAGCTCCTTTGGAATCTCCGAAAGAAACCGGGAAGGCGATTGATAAATATCTCCTCCGGACTGTCCAAACCCGCCGCGAATCAGCGGATAGCTCAGATACAACTCATTCTTCGCGCGCGTGACGGAAACGTAGAACAGTCGCCGTTCTTCCTCCTCGCCCTCATTGCTCTCAGTGGATCGGTTCGAAGGAAACAAGCCGTCGCACAGCATGATGACGAACACGATATCAAACTCCAATCCCTTCGCCTGATGGATGGTGGAGAGTTTTATCTTTTCCGATTCATCGCCCGGATCGGCCTCGGCCTCGACATTGGTCAGCAACGCCAGTTGGGTGAGAAATTCTTCAACGGTGCCAAATTGAAAAGCAAACTCAGCCAACTGCTGGATTTCTTCCAGGCGTCGTTCGTAGTTATCGTATGTCTCTTTGAGATAATCGTCGTAACCGGCGTCCATAATCAGACGCAACATCTTGGCCGCGTTCTGGCGGATGTTCGGATCTTCTAATTGCGAAATGGTCGCGGTGAATTGCGCCCACGGCAGCACGGCCTTTTTCGGCACGTTCGCGATGGAATCTTGCAACGCCACCGCCAGCGGCGTTTGTGATTTGGGCGATTTG
>DASZCA010000394.1:0-51263 GCA_035943555.1 Verrucomicrobiia bacterium | reverse complement strand
CGATGGTGGAACTGACGAAGGTCTACGGCATGCTGGCGATGTCCACCTATGATTACATCGGCCTCGGGCTGATGACCGCCGGAATTTATTTTGCTTTGAGCTATCCCGCCTCAATTTTCGCGGGCTGGTTGGAGAAAAGGTTGCACTATGATCGCCGTTGATAAACTCATCAAGTCCTACAATTCAAACCGTGTCCTGCACGGCGTGGATCACCGCCAGCAACGTGGTGAAGTGGTCGTGCTGATCGGTCCGAGCGGTTGCGGCAAGAGCACCTTTCTGCGCTGTCTCAATCAGCTGGAGGTCGCCGATTCCGGCAGCATCACCATCGGTGAAGTCAGCATTTGCGGCGCCCCACGTTCGCGCGCGGATCATGAGCAGCAACGTCAGTTACGTTTGCGTACCGGCATGGTATTTCAGTCATTCAACCTGTTCCCGCACCTCACCGTGCTGGATAACATCATGCGCGCACCAACCGTGGTCAAAGGCCTGCCCGCAGCGGAGGCCGAGGCCATCGCGCGCAAACTGCTCACGAAGGTAGGACTTGCTAACAAAGCCGAGGCGTACCCGGCCCAACTTTCCGGCGGGCAACAACAGCGCGTGGCCATCGCCCGCGCCCTCGCGATGGAACCGGAAGTGATGTTGTTCGACGAACCCACCAGCGCGCTCGACCCCGCCTTGCGCGACGAGGTCATGAACGTGATGCGCCAGCTTTCGGATGAAGGCATGACCATGATCGTGGTCACGCACGAGATGCAACTGGCGCGCGACATCGCGGACTCGGTGTTATTTTTCGACGGCGGACTGGTGGCTGAATCCGGTCCTCCGGAACAAATCTTCACCAATCCACAGACTGAACGCGCCCGGGATTTTCTGCGCAAAGTGGCGACGCACTAAGCAAGTCGCCATCTCATTTTCAGTGAATCCCAAACACGCGGGAGGCCAGCAACAGCGCGCCCGCGAAGAACATCGCCCCCAGGAACACACAGACTGGCAAGGTCAGCACCCATGCCAGCAGCAGGTTGCGCAAGGTTTTCGTTTGCAGACCGGATTTGTTCGCGAACATCGAGCCCGCCACGCCCGAGGACAGAACGTGCGTCGTGCTGACCGGCAGGCCGTAGCGATCGGCCAAACCGATGGTGATCATGGCGACCAGTTCAGCGGAGGCGCCTTGCGCATAGGTCAAATGGCTCTTGCCGATCTTCTCGCCAACGGTGACGACAATGCGTTTCCAGCCGACCATGGTGCCGAGGCCCAAGGCCAAGGCAACCGCGAATTTTACCCACGGAGGAATAAACTTGGTCGTCTTGTCGAGCGCGGTTTTGTAGTCGGTGAAAACATGAGCATCAGTATCCGGAAGCTTGTGGCTCTTGTCCAACTTGCCGATGGTTTCCGATGTGAAATAGATCGCCATGCGCAGTGAACTGCGTTGGTTTTCCGGCACTTCCGTCAAGGACGTGTGACCGGTCAGGGCCGTGGTGATTTCACCGTTCTTTTCCGTGAGCGCGGCAAAAACTTGGTCTGAGTAAACACCATCCGTCTTGAGGTAACTGCCCAGCACTTTGCCCGATGCATCAGGATCCAGCGGGGCGCTCGCAGCGGGTTGTTTGGCAAGTGCCACCGTGGCGCTTTGCGACATCGTTATGATCTGGCCGACCGCATCCGGATTGGTCGAAAGATTGATGGCATACATGCCCGGGACGATGCCTACAAGAATCAGCATCAGCAGCCCCATGCCTTTTTGGCCGTCGTTTGAACCGTGCGCGAAACTGACGCCGGTGCAGGTGAGGCAAAGAATCGCGCGGATCCACAGGGGCGGCGTCTTTTTCGGCGCCGGCGTGGTGTACAGTTCCGGCTTGCGGATCAAGGCTTTGATAAGCAGAAAAAGAATGGCCGTGCAGATGAAGCCGACGAGCGGCGAGATCAGCAGCGCCATGCCGACATCCTTGGCCTTCATCCAGTTGATTCCCGCCATGATGCCGCCCGAGTGCATCATGGAATTCATCAGGCCGACGCCCATGATGGAACCGATCAACGTGTGCGAACTGGAAGCGGGCAATCCCAGATACCATGTGCCCAAATTCCAAACGATGGCGGAAACCAGCAACGAAAAAACCATCGCAAAACCCGCCGCCGAAGCGACATGCATCACCAGATCGACTGGCAGCAGGGCGATGATGCCGAATGCAACCGCGCCGGTCGAGGTCAGCACGCCGATCAGGTTCCAGATACCGGACCAGATCACGGCGACCCACGGCGGCAAACTGTTGGTGTAGATGACCGTCGCCACGGCGTTCGCCGTATCGTGAAAGCCGTTGACGAATTCAAACGCCAACGCCAGCAGCAGCGCGATGATGAGGCACGTCTGTTGAACCGATGTCAGTGAGCCAAATAAATGTTCCATCGGCCCATTAAAAACGATTGTCCCCCAGCTTGACCATCGGGCAACTGTAACGATTGGGTGACGGAAATGTTAAGCGATCTTCTGCAGCTTCGTCACGCGGCCGACTTCCACCCATTCGACGACGAAGATATTTCCGTCATGGTCAAAATAGGCGCTGTGCGGCGCGACGAACTGGCCCGGCGTGAAATGATCGCGCGTCAACGTGCGGATTCCGGCGTAACCGGGGCCTTCGCCAAGCTGGGCGATGAGCTTGAAATTTTCATCAAGCAGGGTCACCCGGGAATGGAGATCGGGCATGACCATCAATTTTCCTTGGGTGTGAAAATGACAGGGCTCCAGGATGTTGTCCGTTACAAAACCCAGATGTTGGCCATCGAGTGAAAAATTCTGCAAACGGTTGTTGCTGCGATCGGCCACGACAAGGATGGGCTGCGCATTGCGCGTATCGACCATCAGGCCGTGCGGGCAGGTGACCTTGCCGGGCTCTTTGCCTTTGCCGCCGAAGGTGCGGATGTATTTCGCGTCGTGATCGTATTGGTGGATGAAACTTTTGCCGTAGCCATCGGCCACAAAGAAATCGCCGTTGGGCGCGATGGCGATGTTGGTCGGGTTGAATTCGCCGGCCATCGAGTAACCGGTGCATTGCTCCGGCGCCCATTTGCGCCACAGTTCCTTGCCGTCCAGCGTCGTCTTGGCGAACAGGTGCCGCTTGGGGTCGCACAGATAGAAAAATTCCTCTTTGCCTTCGCGGCTCAGGTGCAGGCCGTGCGCACCGCCCTTATATTGCTTTCCCCACGAGCGTACAAATTTTCCATCCGCATCGAAGACTACGACAGCGTCGTCAATCGTCGCGCCGGCACCGACGGTATGCTTGATATGGACGAATCCTTGCGCATCCACGGCGACGCCATGGGTGTTACCATAGACGTGACCGGCGGGGAGTTCACCCCAATCGTGGATGACCTCGTATTGATGATCGCTGGTGCCGATGACCGGCAGCCGCGTGCCGGTCTTGTCCTGCGCGATGACATAGGGCGCGGCGGAGAACGCGGCGGCGGCGAGGCCGGTGCGCTTCAAGAACTGGCGGCGGTTCTGGCGGGGGATTTGCATGGCGATGTCTGGTGAAACTTGCCTTTGACCGGCAGAAACGCAAGTCCGGAATCGACGGTTTGGGTGTGTCTTTCCATCATTTCCTGATTATCTTTTCGTGAAATGTCCGGTGATTACCAGCTTGTGCCGTTGGCGAACGGTCAGAAAACTTTGTTCTCCGCCAGCTACGCCGAGAAGATGCATCCCGGCCTGGGCCCGATGGCCGAGGCGGAATTGCTATACGTCCGCCAGTTGAATATCCGGGAACGGTTGTCAGCGGCGGCGGACGAATTTGTGATCTGGGACATCGGCCTGGGCGGGGCGGCGAATGCCATCGCGGTGTTGCAGGCCACGCGGGAAATATCCGGCAAACTGCGGCTGGTCAGCTTTGACAACACCGGCGAACCATTGGAGTTTGCTTTGAACAATTCTGCGGCTTTGGGCTATCCCGTTGGTTATGAAAGCCAGATGGCAGCATTGCTCCAGGAGCGACGTACGGAATTTGTGAACGGAAAATGTTCGGTGAACTGGGAGTTTCATCTCGCAGATTTTCCCGCCTTGCTGCCCGGTTTAAAATTTGGCGCGCACCATTCCCAGCCGGTCCCGCCGCCGCACGCCATTTTCTACGACGCCTTTTCGCCCGCCAAAAATCCGGCGATGTGGACGCTGCCGGTGTTTGAAAATCTATTCCGTGCGCTTGATCCGTCACGCCCATGCGCATTGACCACCTATTCCCGCAGTACGCTGTTGCGGACAACGTTGTTGCTCGCCGGATTTTCCGTGGGCACTGGTCATGCGACAGGCATGAAGGAGGAGACGACCATCGCGGCTAATCTCCTGAACCTGATCGCTGAGCCGTTGAATGCACGCTGGCTGGAGCGGGCCATGCGGTCGGACAGCGCCGAACCATTGCGGGAGCCGGTGTATTCGCGCTCGCCGCTCGCATTGCCGACGAGGGAGAAGTTAAAGGGGTTGCCACAGTTCCAAGTTGGATAAAATCTGCTTACGTTATAAATCGTATTGACTGATTCTGCCGAAATTATTAAAAAAAGCGGGGAAAGGAAAACCCATACCTACTATGAGCGATAAACCTCCGGGCGCAGAAAAGAAAATCGTGGCTGGCATCCTCGGCATCCTGCTGGGGCGGCTTTGGCATCCATAAATTCTACCTTGGCTACATCAAGGAAGGCATCATCCAGATCATCCTGAGCTTCCTTTGTGTTGGCGGGATCATCGGGCTGATCGAAGGTATCATCTATCTCACCAAGAGCGACGAGGAATTTGTCGCCACCTACATCAACGGTAAAAAGGGCTGGTTCTAAGTACCGCCGTTTATTTCTGGCCGCCGTGCCGCCGCAAGGCGGACGGCGGCTTTTTCTTTTTGAACTTTCACCCGCGCCAATTTTTTTTACACTGTGTGCATGAACGTATTTGTCACCGGCGGCGCCGGTTATATCGGCTCGGTTTGCACGGAAGAACTTCTGAACGCGGGGCATCAGGTAACGGTGTATGACAACCTCACGGAAGGTCATCGCTCGGCGGTGGATCCGCGCGCGAAGTTCATCCTCGCGAAACCGGAAGAGGAGGGGAACATCCTCGCCGCGGTCAAGTCCGTGAAGCCGGACGCCATCCTGCACTTCGCCGCGTTCGCCCTGGTTGGCGAATCCATGACGAATCCCAAAAAATATTTTCACAACAACTTCGTCAATGCGCTGAAGCTCGCGGATGCCGCCGTGGAATGTGGCGTGAAGAAATTTGTTTTCAGCTCCACCTGTGCGACCTACGGCCCCCCGGACCGCGTGCCGATGACCGAAGATTTGCCGCAGCGCCCGATCAATCCTTACGGCGAATCCAAGTTGATGTTCGAGAAGGCGCTCATCTGGTACCAGCAGATCTACAAGCTGGAATTCATCGCCTTCCGTTATTTTAACGCCGCCGGTGCGAGCGAAAATTTTGGTGAACATCACCGCATCGAGACGCACTTGATCCCGAACGTGCTGCAGGTGGCGCTCGGCCAGAAGTCACACGTGGAAATTTACGGCACGGATTATCCCACGCCGGACGGCACCTGCATCCGCGATTACATTCACATCAAGGATTTGGCGCAGGCGCATATCAAGGGCTTGCAGCCGGGCCTGAGCGGTTTTTTCAACCTCGGCAATGGCGACGGTTATTCTGTGAAGGAAGTCATCCAGATGTGCGAAAAGATCACCGGCAAAAAAATTCCGGCGATCGAAAAACCGCGCCGCGCCGGCGATCCGCCCAAGCTCGTCGCCGCCGCAAACAAGGCCTTCAACGAACTCGGCTGGAAACCGCAATATCCTAAGTTAGAGGACATCGTGAAGACAGCGTGGGCCTGGCATTTGAAGCATCCCGCCGGTTACGCAGATTAAAAACTGATCGTGGTGCGTAGTCCCACCACGACGGCATCGCCGGAAGTTTTCTGGCCGCCGGGGGTGAAGATGATTTGCAAGTCAGGCTGTAATATCCACCACGGGGTGAGTTGCGCCTGATAGGTGGTTTCGAAAATGGTTTCCGCGTCGTAGGCGCTGGTGCCGCCGGTGGCCTGCTGAAAATTGCTGTAACTCCGGCTGAAGCTGGAGCGGGCCACACCGATGCCGGCAATGTCGTTTTCGCGTCCGGGCAGGAAGCCGGTGAAATTGAAACCCACATCCATATACCACCCGATGACATTCCGGTAACCGGGGGAGCCACCGGCCCGGATCACGCCGCTGATTTTTTTCTTTTCGCTCTTATACAGTTCCTGCTCCACGAGACCATAGATCCCAAAGTCAGAACTGCCACCGGAATCCGCACCGCCGGCTTGCGCCGCCCAGGTGGGCTGGCGTTTGGTCAGGTAAAATCCACCGAGTTTGAAGGTGCTGGCCAGCGTCTGGCCGTCGGTGTCCGGATGCGGCTGGAAACCGGCCTCGGAGAACACCAAGGCACCATCACCCGACGCGAGATGAAAGGCGATGCCGTTTTTATTCACGTTCTGTGGCAAGGCGTCACCATCAAAGATACCGGTCAGGAAATTCCAGTGCGGCCCGGCTTGATAAGCGAAACGGACGGCCGGGACCGGGGCGGGAAAAATCGACGGATTGGGGAGGTTGGCGGCGATCAATGAAAACGTGCCGAATGAACTGTTCATGAAGATCGCATCGGTGCCGGAAGTGAAAAATTCGGTGTCGAGGGCGACCAGTCCGGCTTTCACCGAAAGGTGCTGATCGAGCAGCGACTGCTGAAACCAGAGCTCGTTCAGGCGCACGGTGCGGTAGGCGTTGATGTTGCTGACGTTGGCGAGGTCGTGGATGGAATCATCCGTGAGCCCGCGCCCGGCGAGCCAGAAGGCGTTCACATGAAAGAGCGCCTCGCGCCAACCCGCAAATTTTTCGAGGTCGATGTTGAGGGGCAGGGCGACGTACTGGGCATCCACCACACGATTGCCCGGATGGTGGCCCGCGAGCTCGCCCATGATCTCGCCATTATAAAGCGGCAGGAAAGTGACACCGTTCGTCTCGGCACGCGACCGCCACCCGCCCAGGTCGCCGAACAATGTGGGTTGGGTCCACAATGTGGCGGGCGGTTCATTGGTCGCCTCGCCGCTGGCGCGGAGCAGGAACCCGAAACTCAGGATGGATAGGATTGCCTTACGCACTTCGTTTGATTTCTGAACGGACCCCGGGTAAAACAAAAATTCACCCGCCAAAATTCGCTTGCCAAAGCGGCCCCATGACCGGCATTTTCTGACATGGCAGCGACGCGCACTTCCAATCTCGACGACACTTTCTACCAGAATGCCGATGCGTTCTTTTCCGCGAACAGCCGGGTGGGCCTGACCTATGACGACATCACGCTGGCCACGCTGTATTCCGACATATTGCCGCGCAACACGCAACTCGATACTACGCTCGCCGACAGCCTGCAATTGAACATCCCCGCCGTCTCGGCGGACATGGACACTGTCACGGAATCCCGCATGGCCATCGCCATGGCGCTCAATGGCGGGCTCGGGCTCATCCATTACAACATGACCGAGCGGCAGCAGCTTTCCGAAGTCAGCCGGGTGAAATTCCACGTCCAAGGGCTCATCCAGGAGCCCATCAAGGTCGCGCCGGACCAGCTTATCGGCGATGTGCTGGCGTTGATTGAGGAAAAAAAGTTCCGCTTCAGCACGTTTCCGGTCGTCGATGACAAGGGCAAACTCGTCGGCCTGCTTTCCGGCCACGTCGTGAAGCCGCGTTATGCCACGAAAAAAGTGACGGACGCGCTCACGCCGCGCAAACAGGTCCATACCATCACCAAAAAAGAATTGGGCAAAGACCCGATCGCGCGTGCCGACAAATTTTTCACGGAACACCTCGGCATCCACAAGCTGCTCGTCGTCGATGAGAACGATCAGATGCTTGGTCTCATCACCATGAGCGATGTCGAGCGCATCACGCAGGAGCGCAAGGCGCAGTTTAAGCCCGCGCGCGATTCCCACTTCCGCCTCGTCTGCGGCGCCGCCGTCAGCGCCACGCGTAATGCGTTCGGCGAGCTTGACCGCTCGCGCATCCTCACCCACGTCGGTGGATTGGTGGAACGCGGCGTGGATTGCGTCGCCGTGTCGACCGCGCACGGCCACAGCCAGGGCGTGGGCGATACCGTGAAAGTGTTGCGCGATGCCTTTCCAAAATTGCCCATCATCGCCGGCAACGTTACCAGCGCCTCGGGTGTGGAATATCTCGCGGATTGCGGCGCGAACGTCATCAAGGTCGGGCAGGGGCCCGGTTCCATCTGCACCACCCGCATCGTCGCCGGTGTGGGTATTCCGCAAATGACCGCGTTGTACGTCTGCTCCCGCGCGGCGGCCAAGAAAAAAGTTTCTATCCTCGCCGATGGCGGCATCACGAAATCAGGCGATATCGTGAAGGCATTGACGTTGGCACAGGGCGTCATCTGCGGCGGCATGTTCGCCGGCTGCACCGAGGCGCCGGGTGATACCGTCGAGATCAGCGGCAAGATGTACAAACATTATCGCGGCATGGGCAGCATCGCGGCCATGAAATCCGGCAGCGCCGCACGTTACGGCCATGAGAAATCCGACACCACGCGCAAAGTCGCCGCCGAAGGCATTGAGGCGTTGAAGGAAGTGAGTGGCCCTGTGGACCGTGTGCTCGCACAACTCATCGGCGGCATCCAGAGCGGCATGGGCTATCTCGGCGCGGCCAACCTCGCGCAACTGCGCGCGAAAGCCCGCTACATCCGCGTCAGCCCCGCCGGCCAGCGCGAAGCCGCACCGCATGACGTGGTGGAGTTGAAGACCGGGAAGACAGACTAGGCCACCGTCGTTTTACCGGTGGGCCGTGTGTGGGCTAAGAATCATCGCGACTATCATCACAACCAATCCCAGAAGCTGGAGAAAAAAGGGTTTCTTGGCCTTTGACCAGTGGACGATGATAAAAAACAACTGCACAATGGGCAGCAGCAGGCACGCGACTCCCCATAAAATGCTTTCCCGAAAAGCGGCGATCAACACCGCTAACCAGCCGACGAGATAAATGACAATTCCGACGATGATGACCAAGGCGGCAATGTTATCTGTCATCTTTTCAGAATGTGAATGGAAGCTGACCGCGTCAATTCAGAACGGCACACCGGTTAGGTGATTTTTAAAGTCGGCTCTTGGTCATCTTGTTTACGTCCAACCTCAATTCGCGTTTGCCTTATTCAAACGCACCTTGGGCTTGGTATCAGTAACTGTCTTGCCCGTCGATCCTAGGCCGCCATCACCGGCCTGCGCGCGTGAACTCCTTCGGCGATTTCTTCAATCAATTTCGCATTGAATGCCGGTAGATCATCGGGTTTGCGGCTGGTTACCAGTCCGTTATCAACTACCACCATTTCGTCCACCCATTCCGCGCCGGCATTTTTAAGGTCAGTTTGGATGCTGTCATACGAAGTGACTTTGCGGCCCCGAACCACTCCCGCATCAATCAAGGTCCATGGCCCGTGGCAGATGGCGCCGACCGGTTTGCCTTCCCGGAAAAAAGCTTTCACGAATTCCAAAGCCAGCATGTCCCGGCGCAAATGATCGGGATTCATCACGCCGCCCGGCAGCACCAATGCATCGTAGTCTTCCGGATTGGCGTCGCTCAATACGACATCCACTTTGACCTTCTTGCCCCAATCGGCGTCCTTCCACCCTTTGATTTTGCCTTCATTCGGCGAGATCACGTGCACCTCGGCACCGGCTGCTTTCAAAGCCTCTAACGGTGAAAGTAATTCATCCTGTTCAAAGCCGTCCGTTGCCAGAATCGCCACTTTCTTTCCGCTGAGATCATGATTTAAATTTGTTTTCATAGAGATATCAATTTGTTTCGGATGTCTACCCAGCCTGAACTGTGCCAGTAAGAAAATGTTGCCACTAAGCACAATAATCAACCGGCACGGCGCTTTTGACATGCAGAACACCATTCACTCCGTTGCATACTGCATTTAATACGGTAAAACTTGCTGAGACGGAATTTGACACAAACGCTTGTAAATTTTACTAGGCTGTCCGCCACGTTCTCCATCTTCATCCAAGTAAGCTTTTTTAAAAGCTGTGTTGAGCATCATTCCTCTAAATCATCCCTTTCATCTGTGTTTCTCCGTCTCGCCCTGCGGACCCGTGGTTAAAAAACATTGTCCCCGCCCGCCATCATTGTTTAATTCCCTCCCGTGAATCCGTCCGCCAACCCGCCCGCCGCCTACCGCGGTCGCCTCGCTCCATCCCCAACGGGATATTTACATCTCGGCCACGCCCGCACCTTCTGGATCGCCCAACAACGCGCACAACAAAACCACGGCGCTTTGATTCTCCGCAACGACGATCTCGATTCCACCCGCTACAAAATGGAATTCGTCGACGCCATGCTCGAAGACCTCCGCTGGTTTGGTTTCGCCTGGACCGAAGGCCCCGATCGCGGCGGCCCCTACGCGCCTTATAATCAAAGCGAGCGCATGAGCCATTACCAAGCCGCTCTTGACCAACTGCGCGTCAATAATTTTATCTATCCCTGCACCTGTTCCCGCAAAGACATCCAGCAAGCCGTTACCGCTCCGCATGCCGCCGATGACGAACTCATCTACCCCGGCACCTGCCGCGATAAAAATCTATCAACCCTCAACTCTCAACCATCAACTAAGTTCGCCTGGCGTTTCCGCGTTCCCGATGGCGAAACCATTGCCTTCCACGATCAAAACCTCGGCCTCCAACAATTCGTCGCCGGCAAGGATTTTGGCGATTTCGTCGTCTGGCGGGGCGATGGCGTGCCCGCCTATCAATTATCCTGTGTGGCCGACGATGCCGCCATGCACATTACCGAAGTTGTGCGCGGCGCGGACCTCCTCGTCAGCACCGTGCGGCAGATATTATTATATCGCGCATTAGGCCTGCCGATACCCGCCTTTTTCCACTGTAATTTGATGCTGGATGACCGGGGCGAAAGGCTCGCCAAACGCCATGATTCATTGAGCCTGCGCACGTTACGCGGGCAAGGGAAGTCCCCGGAATCAGCGCGCGAATCATTCGCGTGAACCGTTCCAAAATTTTTCAAAAAAGAGCTTGTGAAATATTTCACGATGAGACAATCTTTGCGTTCCCGGACGCAGAATTGGTCTGACTAACCAAGCCATATGTGTCGACGGGTATAAAATTTTACAGTGAAGTTATTCGGAAAAATCATTTTTGTCTGCGCCCTGGCCATCGCCTGCTTTGCGATGACCGCCAACGCGGAATCCATCACCAACCAGGTGCCTGCCGGCATGGTGACCGCAACCAATGTGGCCGCTCATGTCCATGGTGAGGCGGCCGAACCGATTGTCGCCCCGATTGCGCAGCCTTTGTTTCATATCGGACCGCTGCCGGTTTCTAACTCCATGATTTGTACTTGGATCGTGGCCCTGTTGATTCTGGTCATCGTCCGTTTCAGCACTTGGAACATCAAAATGATTCCGTCGGGCATGCAAAACTTGCTCGAAGTTCTCTGTGAAGTATGGGAAGACCTTGCTGGCGGCGTATTGGAGCCCAAAGTCGTCCGTTGGGTGTTCCCGTTTGCGACATCTTTCTTCCTGTTCGCAGTGTTGTCCAACTTTGTCGATTTGATTCCTGGCGTCGGTAGTATCGGTTACGGTCCCCGCGACACCGCCAGTTCGCTTCCGTTCGCCCTCTCTGAAACCCACACCCCGTTTTTCCGTCCCCCGACCTCTGATGCCAACCTGACCTTCGCGATGGCCTCTATTTTCTTCGTGATGGGCCTGTTTTGGGCGGTCCGTTACAACGGTCCGATCGGTCTGATCAAGCACGTTTTCGCCGTGAAAGTGGAAACGAACAAGTACGCGTTGATCCCGCTGGTGCTCTTGTTCATCTTTATCGGTATCATGGAGACGTTCTCCATTTTGTTCATCCGTCCCGTGGCGCTCGCCCTCCGTCTTTACGGCAATGTGTACGGCGGTGAAACCATGCTGAGCATGTCGCTCGCGCAGAAGTCCATTTTCGCGTCTGTGCTGCTGTCAATTCCGGGTTATGCCTTTGAGACGGCGGTCTGTGTGTTGCAGGCGTTCGTGTTCGCGATGTTGACGATTGCGTTCGTCGGCACGCTTTGCACGCCTTCGGAAGATCACTGAAAAATTTAACCATTTGCAGCCGTTCAAGACGCGGTTGCGACAACCAAAACCAATAAGAAAGAAAAGTATATGTTAGCTGAAGCTTACGGAAATCTTCACATCGGCCTGGCCTTCGGTGGTGCGGCCATCGGCATCGGTATCGCGTCTGCCGGCGGCGTCATCGCCATGAGCCGCAACCCCGGTCTCGCCGGTAAAATCCTCACGTTCATGTTCATCGGTATGGCGCTCGCCGAAGGTATGGCGATTCTTGCCTGGATCGTGATCCCGACCCGCTAATCTTAAGGTTTTATGTTCGAAACCCTAGGCGTTAAATGGCCGGAGTTCATCGCGCAGTTGATCAGCTTCTCGCTGGTTTTCTTCGTGCTGAACAAATTCGCTTTCAAGCGGATCGCCGTGGTGCTCGCCGAGCGCCGGCAGAAGATTGCCGAGAGCCTCGCCGGTGCCGACAAGATCAAGGCTGAGATCGCCCGTACCGAGGCCGATCGTCAGAAGACCCTGTCTGATGCCAGCGAAACCGCGAACAAGATGATCGCCGAGGCGCGCGAAGCCGCCGCCCGCGTGCGTGAATCCGAAACGCAGAAGGCTATCGCCGCCGCCGAGCAGATCGTCACCAAGGCGCGGGAAGCCGCCGCCCAGGAACGCGCCCAGATGCTCGCGCAGCTCAAACGCGAAGTCGGCCAGCTCGTCGTCAAGACCACCGCCACCGTTACCGGCAAGGTGCTCACCGCCGAGGACCAGACCCGTCTCGCCGCGGAAACCCAGAAACAGCTGTCCTGATCTCGACGGAATGAAAATCTCCAAGCAAGCCCAGCGCGACGCCCGGCAGATGTTCCGCCTCTGTCTCGTCAACGGTGTTTTGGACGAGGCCCGTGCGGGTAAAACTGTGGCGTTGTTGTCGCAGAAGAAGCCGCGCGGCTATGTCGAGATTCTGTCCCGCCTCCACCGCTTGGTGAAGCTGGACGCCGCCAAACGCACCGCCAAAGTCGAGGGCGCCGTCGAAGCCTCCCCGGCCCAGCTGGCGGGCATCAAGGCGGATTTGGAAAAGCGCTACGGCGCCGGATTGAATGTCAGTTATGTCGTGAACCCGTCGTTGCTCGGCGGCTTGCGGATCCAGGTCGGCAGCGACCTGTATGATGGCAGCGTGAAGACACGCTTGGAAAAATTGGCCCAAAGTTTTTAACCGAATTTATTAATCGGACCTTATGAGTAATTTGCTACAGGAAATCGAAGCCCAGATCGCAGGTGCAAAGACCGCGACGGCGAAACAGAATGTCGGTACCGTCCGCGAAATCGGCGACGGCGTGGCCAAGATCGAAGGCCTCACCGACACCATGCTCAACGAGATGCTCGACTTCGGCAACGGTGTCGTTGGCCTCGCGCTGAACCTCGAAGAAACTGAAGTCGGCGCCGTCATTCTTGGTGATTACACCAAGATCAGGGAAGGCGCCGAAGTCCGCACCACCGGCAAGCTTCTCCAGGTGCCCGTCGGCAAAGGTTTGCTCGGTCGCGTGGTTAACACCATCGGCCAGCCGATCGATGGCAAGGGTGCCATTCAGGAAACCGCTTTCTATCCCGTCGAAAAAATCGCCCCCGGCATCATTAAGCGCCGTGGCGTGAACCAGCCGGTGCAGACCGGCATCATGGCCATCGACGCGATGGTTCCGATCGGCCGCGGTCAGCGCGAACTCATCATCGGTGACCGTGGTACCGGCAAGACCACCATCGGTGTGGACGCCATGATCAATCAGGCGCGCATCAACAAGGCCGCTGAAGCCATCGGTGACAAGTCTTTCCGCCCGATCTATAACATTTACGTCGCCATCGGCCAGAAGCAGTCGAACATTGCCCGCGTTATCTCCGTTCTCGAAGAAGCCGGTGCGCTGCCCTATACGGTCATCGTCGCCGCTTCCGCCTCTGACTCCGCTTCCAACCAGTACCTCGCTCCGTTCGCCGGTGCGGCGATCGGTGAATGGTTCATGGATAACGGCATGGATGCGTTGATCATTTTTGATGATTTGTCCAAGCACGCCGTGGCTTACCGCCAGGTGTCCCTCATCTTGAAGCGCCCGTCCGGCCGCGAAGCGTATCCCGGTGACGTGTTCTATCTCCACAGCCGCTTGCTCGAACGCAGCGCGCGCGTCGGCGAAAAATACGGCAACGGCTCGCTCACCGCGCTCCCGATCATCGAGACGCAGGCTGGTGACGTTTCCGCGTACATTCCGACCAACGTGATTTCTATCACGGACGGCCAGATTTATCTCGAAACCGATTTGTTCTATCAAGGCATCCGCCCCGCCGTTTCCGTCGGTCTCTCCGTCTCCCGCGTCGGTTCTGCCGCGCAGGTCAAGGCGATGAAGCAGGTTGCCGGTCGTATCAAAGGTGACTTGGCCCAGTTCCGCGAACTCGCCGCCTTCGCGCAGTTCGGTTCCGACCTCGATGCCAAGACCCAGGCGCTCCTCGAGCGCGGCAAACGCATCGTTGAACTGTTCAAACAGCCCCAGTACAACCCGATGCCTGTTGAAGTGCAGGTGTTGGTTCTCTGGTCCGTGCAGAACAATTTCCTCGACGACGTCGCGGTCGACAAGGTCAAGGATTTCCAGGCCAAGCTGGTCGACTTCTGCGGTACGCGCAAAGCGGACCTCATGACGAAGATCCGCAACGAAAAAGCCATCAGCGACGCCCTCGCGGCGGAACTGAAGGCCGCCCTCGGTGAATTCAAGCAGACCTACCGCTGATTTTACATGGCCAGCACGCGCGACATACGCCGACGTATCAAGTCGGTCAAGAACACCGCCCAGATCACCAAGGCGATGCAGATGGTGGCGGCCGCGAAGATGCGCAAGGCCCAGCAGGCCGCGCTCGTCGGGCGTCCCTATGCCGCGTTGCTCAACGTGATGATGGCCGAAGCCGCGTCCGGCGCGGTCGGTTTCAACCATCCGCTGATGGTCGCTCGTCCGGTCAAGAAGCGCCTCGTCATCGTCGTCAGTTCGGATCGCGGCCTATGCGGTGGCCTCAACGGCAACCTGTTTCGCGAAGTCGCCAAGCTCGATAAGAACACCACTGTTTACGTGACTGCCGGCAAAAAAGCCGCGCAGTTCATCGCCCGCACCAAGCGCTCGCTCCTGGCGGAATTCACCTACAAAGATACGCCGCAGTACGCCGAGGCCCGCGCCATCTCCAAGGCCGTGCAGAAAATGTTTTTGGATGGTGAAGTGGACGCCGTGGACATCCTGTATCCGCGCTTCATCAACACGCTCACGCAGCAGCCCCAGATCATCCCGTTCCTCCCGATCGGCAAGTTGTCCGCGACCACCGCCGGCATCAATGCCCCGAAGGAAGAACTGGCCGCCCACGATTCGACGGATGTCTACGAATTTGAGCCGGATGAACAGAAGGTGCTCGGCGAATTGCTGCCGCACAGCCTGAATTTTCAGATGCACCAGATCTTGCTGGAAACCAAGGCGAGCGAACAGAGCGCCCGCATGGTCGCCATGAAAAACGCGACCGATAACGCCAAGCAGATCATCAAGGACCTGACGCTCGAATACAACAAGCTGCGCCAGGCGAACATCACGAAGGAACTTTTGGAGATCACCACGGCGCAGATGGCGCTGGGTTGAAAACGTAACGCAGAAAATTTTTAAGAACATGAGCAAAGGTAAAATCGTTCAAATCATCGGCCCCGTCGTGGACGTGGAGTTCACCGGGCAGCTTCCCGCGATTTACAACGCGCTGACCGTCAGCTATGAGCTGCCGGGCCAGGGCCAGACCAAACTGACGCTCGAAGTGCAGCAGCACCTCGGCGACAACTGGGTCCGCGCCGTCGCCATGAGCACCACCGAAGGTCTCAAGCGCGGTTACGAAGTCACCGACAGCGGCGGCCCGATCTCCATGCCCTGCGGCGAAGGCGTCATGGGCCGCGTGTTCAACGTCACCGGCGACCCCGTGGACGAACAGGGCCCCGTCAAGGCCGATAAATATAATCCCATCCATCGCGCGGCCCCCGCGCTCGTGGACCAGTCCACCACGCCGCAGATTTTGACGACCGGTATCAAGGTCATCGATCTCATCTGCCCCTTCTTGAAGGGTGGCAAAGTCGGCGCGTTCGGTGGCGCCGGCGTCGGCAAGACCGTCGTCATCATGGAATTGATCAACAACATCGCGAAGCTGCACGGCGGCATCTCGATGTTCGCGGGCGTCGGTGAACGTACCCGTGAAGGTAACGATCTTTACAATGAAATGATCGAAGCCGGCGTCATCAAGGTGAAGAAAGATGCCAAAGACCATCCGGTTCTCGGTGAAAATGGTTTGCCCATTCTCGAACCGGGCTCCCGCATCGGTCTCGTGTTCGGCCAGATGAACGAACCCCCGGGCGCGCGTCTCCGCGTGGCGCTCTCCGCGCTCGCCGTGACCGAATATTTCCGCGATGAAAAGAACCAGGACGTGCTCCTGTTCGTCGATAACATTTTCCGTTTCTCGCAGGCCGGTTCCGAAGTGTCCGCGCTCCTCGGCCGTACGCCGTCGGCGGTCGGTTACCAGCCCACGCTCGCCGCCGAAATGGGCGACTTGCAGGAACGCATCACCTCCACCAAAAAGGGTTCCATCACCTCCTTCCAAGCCGTTTACGTGCCTGCGGACGATTTGACCGACCCCGCGCCGGCCACGACCTTCGCGCACTTGGATGCGACCATCGTGCTCGAACGTTCCATCGCGGAATTGGGCATCTTCCCCGCCGTTGATCCGTTGGCCTCCAGCTCCCGCGCCTTGGCGCCGGAATTTGTCGGCCAGGAACACTATGACGTCGCCCGTGGCGTGCAGAAAGTGCTCCAACGCTACAAAGACTTGCAGGACATCATCGCGATCTTGGGCATGGACGAGCTTTCTGCCGATGACAAGACCACCGTCTATCGCGCCCGCAAGATCCAACGTTTCCTCAGCCAGCCGTTCACCGTCGCCCAGGTCTTCACCGGCCGCGAAGGCAAACAGGTGCCGGTCGCTGAAACCGTCCGCGCGTTCAAGGAAATCCTTGAAGGCAAGCATGACGACGTGCCCGAACAGAACTTCTACATGAAGGGCGGCATCGACGAGATCAAGGAAGCGTGATCCGCAGGCTTTGAACGCACATTGAAATGGCTGCAACCTTAAAACTCGAGATCGTCACGCCGGAGGCGAAAATTTACTCCGAAGACGTGGAGATGGTCACGCTCACCGGTATCGACGGTGAGATGGGCATCCTGCCGCAGCACATGCCGCTGATGACGCAGCTTGCGTCCGGCGAGATCATCGCCCGCAAAGGCGCGGAGAACATCTTTCTCGCCGTGGGTGAAGGTTTTGTGCAAGTCACGCGCGAAAAGGTTTCCGTGCTGACCGACATGGCCATCAAGGCTGACGATATCGACGAGGCCAAGGCCGAGGAAGCCCGCCAGAAGGCCGAGGCCCGCCTCGCGCAGAAGCTCAGCGATGAAGACGTCGTCTCTGTCCAGGCCTCGCTCATGCACGCCCTGACGCAGTTGAACGTGAAGCGCCGCCGCTCCCACTAACTGTGATTTCGTCCGCCAGCGCTCCGAAAATTCTCTTGGGCTGTCATCCCGCAGGTGATACGTCTGTGCCCGAGAATTTTAAGATTGGCATTACCCCTTCATTTTGTTAAGTAATTACTCATCCATTTATGGGATCAATCAAAAAACGCCGTAAGGCAAAGATTAATAAGCACAAACGGCGCAAGAAGCTGCGCTTGAACCGTCACAAGAAGCGCACCTGGCAGAAGTAACTGCCGGAGCCTGTGATTTCAAACGTTCGCGGTGGTTGTTCTATGCAGCTGCCGCGAACGTCTTTTTTTATGCCCCACCGTTTCGACAAGCATTATACGCGCGAAGAGGCGCGGGAGCTGTTGCCGCAGATCCGCCAGTGGCTGGCGGAACTGAACCGGCAGCGCGAAGACATGCAGCGCTTCGAGACGCGGCTCAGCGGCCTGACCGGGGCTGGCCACGATGTCGGCGGCGATACCGTCAATAATTGGATCCGCGCCCTCGCCGCCATGCAGGAGGTCCTTGCCCAATTCCAACGCCGCCAGATTTTCATCAAGGACCTTTCCCGCGGTCTGCTGGATTTCCCCGCGCTCATCGGCGGCCGTGAAGTTTTCCTTTGCTGGGAGCAGGATGAGGATGACGTGGAATTCTGGCACGACCTCGAGACCGGCTTCAGCGGTCGCGAGAAACTTCTTTAAAGATTATTTCTGCACGCGCCCCGTATGCTGCGGATCGGCGCGCCACATCGGCCACGCGCTTTTCTCCAAAACCGTGGGGCTGGACGGTTGCAAAGCGTGCAATTGCGCCTCATCCACGGCATAAATGATCCCGTTGGTGCTGATGTTGGGCGAAGTGGAGAGGTTGAAGCGCAGTTGATAACCCCAGTGTGAATTTCCGATCCGGTCGGAAAACCCCAGATGCAACCAGGGCACTGACCCGTAGATCCAATTATCCCTCGTTACCAGTTCGGACATGTCCAATGGCACTTCCACCATGTGCTGCCAGCGTAATTTTCCATCCGGCGACACCGAGATATGGCTCCGGTTGGCGGCCAGGTACAGGTTTCCTTCATGGTCCAGAACCGGCGAGGATTCCGTATAGCCGCCCGTGCGCAACCGCCATGCTTCCGTGCCGTCCGGGTGTAACGCGTACAGGTTGCCGTCCGTGGAGCTGAAATAAACCGTTCCGTCTGCACCGATCGCCGGGGAGGCGTCGATTTCCGCGCCCGTCAAAAACTTCCACTTGGACGTCCCGTCTGGCGCCAGCGCATAGAAATATTTGTCGTGCGAACCGAAATAGATCGTTCCGTCTGCGGCGATGGCCGGCGAAACCGTGATCAGGTTGCTTGTGGCAAATTTCCATTTCAACTGCCCGTCCGGCGTCAGGGCATAAAAGGATTTGTCCCACGAACCAAAGTACAAGGTGCCGTCCATGCCGATGCCCGGGGAAGAATCCACCCACGCGCCGGTGGCAAATTTCCATTTCAATTTTCCGGCGGGCGTTAACGCGTAAAAATTCCGGTCCCGGCATCCGAAATAGATCGTGCCGTCACTGCCGATCGCCGGGGAGGACTTGATTTCGTGGCCGATGCGGTAGTTCCACTGCACGCGGCCTTCTGGCGAAATCGCCAGCATCCGTCCGATAAAGGTGCCCTGATAAATCGTACCGTCCGGGGCAATTGCCGGCGACGAAAGGTTAAATCCGACGCCCAGTTCCAAGCTCCAAGAGTGCTTGATTTCGTTGGTGTCGTCCGCCACGGCCGGCAGGCGGATGAGCAATAACGCCGCCAGGCAAAGCCATGATAATTTTGATGTGGGCCAAGTCATGAACGCACGAAGTTAAACGTCAAACTGGTGGAAACACAAATCCAAAGCTCACTGCCCGGCCATCGTCGCATATTTTTCACCCGTCAGCGTTCCTAAAAAAGCCACGAGCGCTTGTTGGTCCAAATCACTCAGCGGCACGCCGCCATCAGGATGCTTGGCGAGGTTTGGGTCCAGCGTGGGGCTGCGCGGGATTCCCGTGCAGTAATGTCGCACGACATCGGCCAGCGTCCGGAAACGCCCGTCATGCATGTACGGCGCCGTCAGCGCGATATTGCGCAGGCTGGGCGTGGCAAATTTCCCGCGATCCGAAGCCTTGCCCGTGATCTTCTCCCGGCCGATATCGGTGAAGTCGCCATCCGAACCGTTGTTGGCGAACGCCTGGCTCTGGAACAGCGGCCCGCCATGGCAATGAAAACAATCCGCGCCATACTGTCCGCGACGCGGATCATATTCTGTTGAAAACAATTCAAAACCGCGCTGCTCCTGCACTGTGAACTGGGCTTCACCCCGCAACACCCGGTCAAATTTCGCATCAAACGATGTCAGCGTGAGTAGATAATTCTCCAACGCCAGCGAGATTTTTTCGGCCGTGATTTCCGTCGATCCAAAAGCCGCATTAAACAGGGCAGGGTAGCCGTCCGGTGATTTTGCCAGCTTCACGATCAGATTTGTCAGCGATTGGTGCATCTCGACCGGGTTTTGCACCGGTTGCAGCACCTGGTCGCGCAGGCTTTTTGCGCGACCATCCCAGAAAAATTCTTTCTTCCACGCGAGATTGAACAATGGCATGGAATTGCGCGGGCCCAATTCACCTTCGGCCCCGCGCGCCGTCTTCCGTCCGTCGGAAAATGCTTTTTCCGGTGAATGACAGTCCGCGCACGATTGCCGGTCATTAATAGATATGCGCTTGTCGAAGAACAGCTTTTTGCCGAGGTCCACGCGTTCGACCGTCAGCGGATTATCCGGCGGCAAGTCGGGGATCGGGAACGTCGCGCTCATCTGAAATTGATACGGCGTGAACTTCTCCGGCAGATACAGTGGCTTCGGATGGGCGATGGCGATCTCCGTTTCCGAAAGCGCGGTCACCCGATGAATCCGGAAAGCGCCCGGCAAGTTGTTGACTAGCGCGGCCGAGATCGGATCGCCATCACGCGAATGCGTGGAGGAACCGTCCTTGCCGAACGCCAGCGGGCGTGGTGCGTTCAGCAGAGTGGCGAGGTCAAAATCCATCTCGACCTTTGTTTCATTGGTGATCTCCAACGGAGTGGCGAGCGTGATGCGTGTGGCATTTGTATCGCGGGCGAGGTGATATGCCCAGCCATCGAGTTCGCCGTTCGCATTGCGCCATAATCCCTCGATGGCCATGAAGATATAGCCGCCCTGCCAGCTCCAATGCAGCCCGTTGACGTTCGGGTTGAGCGGATGCGTCGCTGAAAATTGCGTGATATCCGCATGGTTCAAATTCGTGTTCAACCCGACCGTAAAACGCACTGCCCTAAATTCTCCCGGCGCAATCTGGTCAAGACGGACGGAATTGCGATTCTGATCAAAATCAAACCATGCGACCGAATTGGAAAGCTCCAGCCACGAACCATCATTCCGCTGCAAACCGAATTCGCTCAACAGATAACTCACCCGCGTGATGGAAAAGGTTTCGCCGCCAGAAGTTTGATAACGCAGCGAAGCCGGCTGCAAATTTTCCCCGGAAACCTTCGGCGCAATTTCAATCTGCAATACCGCCGCCGGCACCAAAATAGGCAGAAGCAAAAACATAAACACCAACATCCAAACCCCGGAAAAATTCACAAATGTGGCAGTGCTCTTGCGCGAATTCCCTCTCCCCTCCGAGGGGTGAGGGATGAAATTCAACCCGGTGCGCGATGAATGGAATTGAGCCGCGCCCCTCGCAATCACCGCACCAAACACCCGGCACCACGCTTCGAATAGCAACGATGGTTTGAGTATTTGAACTAGGTGCTTCACTCGACGTTGGGCGTTGAATGTTAAATGTTGGCTTTTGAATTCAGGGCTTTACTTCGTTTCCGCTCCGTATCCTTTATCCCCATTCCAAGTAAGAGTCGTCGTTTTCGCTGCGCCGTCCATGGTTTTTACCACCAATGTCGCGTGCGTGGTGAAATTAGTGACCACTGCCTCATGAATGCCATTCACCAGACGCCCGTTCGGATAGCCATGATAACGCCGGCCCATGTTGTAAGGATAGGCGGGTTTGCCGGCGGCATCAATCGTGGTGAAATAAGCATATGTCCCCTGCGGATATTCTGGCGTCACGCACCAGCGTCCGTTCAATTCATCCAGGTCAAAGTTGCGTCCCATCACTTGGCCCGTATCTCCGAGGTACGCATAGTCTTCAATATAGTGCCCCAGCGGGTATGTTTCATTGACCGCCGGACCCGTCTCCGTGCTTTGCAACGCCACCGAACGATTGTTTTCCCGTGCCTCCCATGCTGGCAACGTCTGGCGCCCGGTGCGAATCAGATTGTCCGTGTTATTTTCACCATTGCGTATGACAAAACCCGAGACCATGCGCCGCACGCCGCTGGCGGCATTGGTTGGGTTGGCATAACCATAAGGGCCATAGATTGGATAACCATCCTGCATCCAGCCCAAGATGGGCGAATGTTTCAACACCGCGCCGGTGCTTTCATGATACGTCTTCGTGGCCGCATCAAAATCGACGTGATCCCCGAGCAGATAACGCAACGCCAGCGGTTCAGCATGATAATGATAACGCCCCCAGTTTTGCTGGTGACCTAGTGAAGCGTCCAAAGTCCTGCCCTCATTTACCAGCGCATCCCGGTTCCAGATGCGGTCCCCTTGGCCGATGCCCGCGCGCGGATCGCCGTCGCGACCGCTCCCGTTCGAGTACGAAAAAGCGTCATTCGCATCAAACATCCGCACGCCATCCACAAACATGCCGATCTCATTAAGCCGGTTAAAAGCATGTCCGGCCTGAGCAACCGGATGACGCGAGATCGCATAGATATAATGCTGATCCGTCGGCAGGTTTGGAAAACGGCCGCTTTGCCACGGCCCCATGACTTGGCTGCCCAATCCGGTGCTCCGGATATAAACCCAGTTGGAAGAGGACAAAATTTCCTGCACCCCGCACCCTGTCGGTTGCGCCTGAGTATTGCGCCCGTTACTCCACGTCGTTTCCGTCTGCCCGGCAGACTTCTCTGCCTCGGTGCGATAGATCTGCGCCGGTTTGGTGGCATCAACCGTGAACCAGGAAGTGATCTGCGGATCAGCCAGCGCGCTGGCGGCCAAAAATCCAAATCCAATGCCCAAGAAGATCGATTTCATGCCGACAAAATATCAAATGTCACCTTAAGCATACATGAAGTTGCCAAGGAGCATGGGCGGCCCGCCCGCAAATCATTGATACCAAACGCGGTAGAATTTCTTCCCGCCCGCCTGTGGAGTGACGGTGCGGGTGATATTGCTGGGGCTGCTGGTTCCCTGGCCGTTCGTAGTCAAAGTCAGGGCGTAGGTCGGATATGCAGAAAAGTGCCCGTGATGTTCAGGCTGCTGTTCATCACCACATTCAGCGGATTGACCGAGCCGTTGGTGTCGCCCGACCAGTTGGAAAAGTACCAGCCCGCATCGGGCGTGGCGGTTATGGCAACGGTGGCACCTGCCGGATAAGAGCTGTTTGCTGGATTCCTGATGACGGTGCCGGAACCCTGCGCGGCCACCGTGAGGGTATATCCGGTGGCACGGGAATTGATGGCGGTGAAAAGAAAGAGACACGCAGCAATCCAACCCCAAGCGTGAGATGTTTTTTTCATGGCAGCTTTCCCAAATGGTATGCGAATTGACCCTATATTTCCCCCATGATTTTGTCAAGTGATCGGAGGTTGCTTCGCATCTTTTAACCCATCCGCATACGCCTCAAACACCCGCCGCATCTCATCCCGCACCGTCCGGAAGCAATTTAAAATCTCTTCCTCGCTACCCGTCGCCTTCGCCGGGTCAAAAAACGGCCAATGATGCCGGTTCAGTTGTCCCGGAAAGATAGGGCAGGCCTGATCCGCATTGCCGCAAACTGTGATGACCGTACTCACCGGCTGTTCCAGAAATTCTTTCAGGTGCTTGGAATGGTGCCCGGAAATATCGATGCCAATTTCCGCCATGACTTTGATGGCCAGCGGATGAACATGGCCGGCTGGATTGGAACCGGCGCTCTGAACATTGGCCAGATCACCCAGCGCGGCGCGCAAAATGCCTTCACCGATGTGGCTGCGGCAGGAGTTCCCAGTGCAGAGGATGAGAATGGTAGGTTTAGTTTTCATTGGTAATTTTTTGAGAGTTGGAGCAGCAACAATTTTCGCGTATGCAGATGCAACCGATCACGGCGGCCAGTGCGCCCAGCGCCGGTGCCAGCAGATATATCCAGAGATCGTTAAACTGGCCGGACGCCGCCGCCGGAGCCAGGGAGCGGGCAGGATTCATGGACGCACCGCAAATCGGACCGGCGAGCAGCGCTTCGAGGGCGATGACCGCGCCGATGGCGATACCGGCGGTGATGCCTTTTTCCTTGGCACCGGTTGAGACGTTTAAAATCACCAGCATCAGCAGGAAGGTGAGGATGAATTCCAAGATGAAACTTTGCATGGGCGGTCCCGCCGGATGGGTTGCGCCAAGGCCGATGTTTGCGGGGAAAAGGAATTTAAGAACAAAACTGGCCAGCAATGCCCCGGCGATTTGGGCGGTGATATAGCGCCACACTTGCCCGATGGGAAACCGTCGGGCCGCCCAGAAGCCAAGTGTCACCGCCGGGTTCAAATGCGCCCCGCTGATGTCGCCCAACGTGTAAATCATCGCCAGCACGACCAGCCCGAAGGTCAGCGCGATGCCGACATGTGTGATCGCTCCGCCGCTGACTTCGTTGATGACGATCGCCCCGGTACCGGCGAAGACCAGCGAGAAGGTCCCGAGAAATTCAGCGGCTAATGTTCTCATTCACTTTGATCAAAAGGATGTTCCTTTGGCGGGCTCCTCTTTTGACAGGTCAGCAGCACTTGCTGGCAGGGGGTTTTCCTGTGAAGTTAAACTTCAGCGGATTCAGTTCGGACTGGGCGGTCACTGGTGGCAGGCATTTGTCCATCGCCAGGCAGGCCGTATGCCGTTCTGTCAGGTGAAAAACGATTTCATTGTCTCCGGCTTCAACCGACCCAAGTGGGAATTGCGTTATGTGGCCAAGTTCGTGTTCGATATCCACATCCAAGTCATCAGTGAGCAAAACGCTTTCTGCAAGTGTGAAAATCTTCGTCAATTTGCCGGCGGTAAGGCGATGTTCAACGTCATCCGCCGACCAAGTTTGCAGCCGGCAAAGCGTGTCCGTGCGTAACGTGCCGCCGCAATCGATAAACCGCTTGTCAATGCGCGCCACCTCCGTCACATGCGAGTGGGCCGGGGCAAATTCACCGTCGGGCAGTTGAAAGCGGATGTGTGCCGCCGGATGCCGGGCCAGTATGGCCTTTAATTCGTGCAATTTCATGAGTCAAATCAACGGCATTGTTGGCGCCGGCAGATGACGGCCAGGTCGGTTTTCAAAATCTGTTTCAGCTTTTTGGCGTCATCCATGGCCGTGTCGGTTTTGGCGAGGGATTTGTGAACCCAGGCCAGTGCTTCGCGCACGGCGACCGGCACCTCTTTGTCCGGCAGGCGGTAATAAACCCACCGCTCGGATTTGCGCGACAATATCAGCCCGGCGTGGTGCAAGATGGAGAGATGCTTGGAAATGGTGGACGGCGCAAAGTCGAACAGCTCGGTGATCTGGCAGACGCACAACTCGCCACTTTTTAAAGCCAGCAGGATGCGGACACGGTTGGAGTCCGAGAGCGCCTTGGTGATGGACATGAAATCGCGCATAATTATATTTCGTCAAACAACGAAATGATTATCCCTCTGATTGGAGGTGGTGACAAGTCTTATTTTGGATGCGGCCGCGCTTTACAGCCACCCAAACGACCGGGCGACCTTGACCAGCACATAAGCCACGGCCGCGCTCGCCGGCAGTGTGAGTACCCACGCCCACAGGATGCGTTCCACCACTTTCAACTTGAGCGCATTGAAACCCTTCGCACAGCCGACCCCCATGATCGAAGTCGTGATCGCATGTGTTGTGGACACCGGCATGCCAAAGTGCGCTGCCGTGAACAACACCGTCGCCCCGGTCGCCTCCGCCGCAAAGCCGTGAACCGGATGGAGCTTCACCATCTTATGGCCAAGCGTCTTGATGATGCGCCATCCGCCCGCCGCCGTGCCGGCACACATGGTGAGCGCGCACAAAACCGTGATCCAAGGTGGAATGAATTGCGCCTTCGTATCAATCGCCGGTGGCTGATAACCGAATTGCAGCCATGTCGGCAGATGTGTGATGACCCATGCCACTGGCGGCAGATAACCGGCCGGAGTGCCTTCCGGCGTCTGCAACCACGCCGGCGCGGTGGCCAGCAATCCGGCCTTGGTCGCGACGACGAGCGCGAGAGTGATGATACCCATGGTCTTTTGCGCATCATTGGTACCGTGAGCAAATCCCATATAACCGGCGCTCACCAACTGCAATTTTCCGAAAACGCGGTTTACCGTCATGGGGCGCCAATTACGCAACAGAAAATACAGCAAACCCATCACAAAGAACCCCACGATAAATCCGACCAGCGGTGACGTGACCATCGGCACGATGACTTTCCAAAGAATCCCTTTGCCTTGCCACCAATGTTCTTTGCCCGGAATGGCCCAGATGATGGACGACAGCCGGTTGTCCGAAGCCGCCAGCACCGCACCGCAAAGTCCGCCCACCAACGCATGTGAAGAACTGGACGGCAACCCAAACCACCACGTCAACAAGCTCCAAAGGATCGCGGCCATCAACGCACAGCACAGCACCGGCATGGTTGCCACTTGCGCATCCACGAGGCCCGAGGCGATCGTGGCTGCCACCGCGCTGCCAAAGAATGCGCCGATAAGATTGGTGAACGCCGCCAGCAATACCGCCTGGCGCGGCGTCAGCACCTTTGTGGAGACCACGGTGGCGATGGAATTGGCCGTGTCGTGAAAGCCGTTGATATAGGTGAACACCAACGCAATAAAGATGACCAGCAGGATGAGTAACATCGCGCGTCAGGAATTCTTCAGGACGATTTGCATCACGATGTTGCCGGTGTCGTGGCACCGGTCCACGATTTTTTCCATCAGCTCATAGACATCGCGGATGACGATCGCACGGATGGCGTCGTACTTGCCGCCGTACAGGTCGCGCAACAGCTCGTTCATGTACTTGTCGGCCTCGACCTCGACGAGTTGCAGGCGGTCATTGAAAGTCTTCATCTTTTCCATGTCCTCCATGTTGCGCAACTGCTTGATCATCTCATGCACGGCCTCCGTGGCCTTGTTCATCATGTCGGCCTGCTTGGTGAAATCAATGCCGTTGAGATGTGGGCCGGCCATCACCAACCGTTCAGCCAATTTTTCAGCGGCCTTGGGGATGCGGAAAAGTCCGCGCGCGAGTGCCTCGATGTCTTCCCGGTCCAGGCCGGTGATGAAGGTCTTGACCAGTTCATTGCTGATCTGCTCGGAAATCTTCTTCTCTTTGCGGCGTGCCAGGATGAGGTCGTCGAGATTCTGGGTGTTGCGCGGCGATTTCATCAGCTCGATGACGAGCCGGACGCTTTCATGGGATTCTTGGGCGGCGGCCTCCAGCAGGCCCTGAAAACGGTCGCCTTTGCCGAAAAGTTTTTGGAGAGAAAACATGCGCGCAAAGTTTGGCAAAAAACATTTTGCCGCGCACGAAAAATCAATTTTTCAACGCGTGCCGGATGTCCTGCGCCTCACAAAGATAGACCACTTCCTCCGCGATGTTTTTGGCGTGGTCCGCGATGCGCTCCAGGCTTTTCGCGGCGACGATCCAATGCAGGCAGCGGGCGATGGTGTCGGGATTGTCCATCATGTGCTGCGCCAGTTGCTGGTGGATATGGTTGTTCAGCGCGTCCACTTCCTTGTCGCGCGGGATGATCGCGCGGGCGGCCACGGAATCACGGTGGACGAAAGAATCCAGCGCATCCTTCACCATCGCGAGCGAGAGGGTGGCCATGCGCGGCAGGTCGAGGGAGACTTTCACCGGCGGTTCTTGCGCGAGGTCGCGCGCCCGCTTGGCGATCTTGGTGGCCTCATCGCCGATGCGTTCGAGGTTTTGCGAAATCTTCATGGCCACCGTGACGAGGCGCAGGTTGCTGGCCAGCGGCGCCTTGGTCAAAAGCTGGATCGCCAGTTCGTCGATCTCCACTTCAAATTTGTCGATGACGTCATCATCCGTCCGCACGCGCACGGCGAGGTCATGGTCGCGCTGCATCAGGGCCTGCACGGATTCATTGACGGCCTTCTCGGCATGGCTCGCCATCACCAGCAGCTTTTGGCGCAAGTTTTCGATGCCCGCTTCAAAATGATTTTCCATAAGCTAATTCTCTTCCGCTCAGCCGAAACGGCCGGTCACATAGTCCTCGGTGCGTTTCTGCGACGGGTTGGTGAAGATCTTCGCCGTGGGGCCGAACTCCACCAGTTCACCGATATAAAAAAAGGCCGTCTGGTCCGAGATCCGCGCGGCCTGCTGCATATTGTGCGTCACGATGACGATGGTGAAGTCCTTTTTCAAATCTAAAATCAGGTCCTCCACGCGGGAAGTGGCGATGGGATCCAGCGCGCTCGCCGGTTCATCCATCAAAATCACCTCCGGCTTGATGGCGATGGCCCGGGCGATGCACAGGCGCTGCTGCTGGCCGCCGGACAAACCGAGGGCGCTCGAATGCAGCCGGTCCTTCACCTCATCCCACAACGCCGAGCTTTGCAGGCTTTGTTCCACCGCCGCATCCAGGTCAGATTTGTTTTTCATCCCGTGCAGGCGCAGGCCGTAGGCCACGTTTTCGTAGATGGATTTCGGAAACGGATTCGATTTTTGGAACACCATGCCCACGCGCTTGCGCAGTTCGATCACATCCACGTCCGGCGCGTAAATATCATGCCCGCCAATCTTCATCGAACCCTCGATGCGCACGCTGTCGATCAAATCGTTCATCCGGTTCAGGCAGCGGAGCAGGGTGGACTTGCCGCAACCGCTGGGCCCGATGAAAGCCGTGACAACCTTTTCGCCCAAGTTCACAGAAATATTTTTCAACGCCTTGCTGGTGCCGTAATACAGCGAGACATCTTTGATCTCGATGAACGGGGCGCCGGCCGATGGCGTGGCGGCCGCGGCTTGCGATGAAGCAATTTTAGGGATCAAAGTTTCTGCCATAATATGAAAAAGGTTTTATCGCATCAACTGAGCGCGCGCAATTTTTTCCGCACCCGGGCGCGGATGAGGATGGCCACGATGTTCAACGCAAAAGTCAGCATCAGCAACACTAGCACCGTGGCGTAAAGGATCGGGCGGGTCGCATCGATGTCGTTGGACTGGGTGGAGAGGATGAACACATGATAGCCCAGATCCATGAACTGATCGGTCGGGCTGTGCGGCAACCCGACCATATAAGTGCAAACTCCGGTCAGCAGGATCGGCGCAACTTCACCTGCCGCGCGGCTCACCGCGAGAATGCCGCCCGTCAGGATGCCGGGCAGCGCTTGCGGCAGAACGATTCGTAAAATTGTTTCCAGTTTCGTCGCTCCCAGCGCCAGGCTGGCTTCCCGCAGCCCGGGCGGAATGGCCTTCAAGGATTCTTCCGTGGCCACGATCACCACCGGCAACGTCATCACCGCCAGTGTCAATGAAGCCCAGATCAACGCCGGCCGGCCCCAGACCGTCGATGGATTGTGCAGCAGCGCATCCATGTTTTTGCCGACGAAATTAATGAAGAAACCCAAGCCAAACAAACCAAACACGATGGACGGCACCCCGGCCAGATTGTTCACCGCAGCGCGGATGACGCGCGTGATGAAGGAGGTGTTCGAAGCATATTCCGTGAGGTAAATCGCGGTGATCACGCCCACGGGAATCACAAAAATGGTCATCACGAACACGCGAATCGTCGTGCCTACGATCATCGGCAGGATGCCTGTCGTCTTCATGTTGAAGAGGTCCGTCGGCGTGGTGGAAACGAAATGCCATGACAGGCTGCTCCAGCCGTTGATGATGATGTTCAGCAGGATTGTGACCAGGATGCCGATGATGAATACCGTGGCCAGCCCCGTCAGGCCGGAGAAAAAGAACGACCAGAAGTCGAACTTCTCCGAACGAAAATGCTTGGCCTGCGCCTGGCTCATCGCTTGCCCTCCAGCTTGTTTTTGAAACGGTGGATGACAAAGTCGGCGATCATGTTGGAGATGAACGTGGCCGCAAAGAGCAGGGCCCCCAGCAGGAATAAAATCCGGTAATGCGGTCCGCCGGCCACGACCTCGCCCATTTCCGCGGCGATGGTGGTGGTGATGCTGCGTGCCGAATCAAAGATGCTCCACGACATCACACTCGCGGAACAGACCATCAGCACGATCATCGTCTCGCCAATCGCGCGGCCAAACCCCAACACCGTCGCCGCAAAAACACCGGGGATCGCCGCCGGCAGCACGATCTGCCACGCCGTCTGCCAGCGCGAGGCACCCAGCGCCAACGCCGCCTGCGTGTAAGCGCGCGGCACGCTGGTCAACGCATCTTCCGCGATCGAAAAAATCACCGGGATGACTGCAAAACCAAGCGCAACACCCGCGACGAACGCATTCAACCGCGTTTGATAACCAAAAATTTTCTGTAGCAGAGTCGCCATGACCAGCAGCGCAAAGAAACCGACGACCACCGATGGAATCCCGGAAAGCATCTCGATCACCGGCTTGACGATCTCACGGACGCGCGGGCGCGCGAGCTGGGAAACATAAATCGCCGCCCCGACCGCCAACGGCACGGCAAACAACAACCCAATCAGCGTGATCTTCAGCGTGCCGACAAAGAGCGGGATGATGTTAAATTTTTTGATCTGCCCGACCGGTTGCCAGATATGTTCCGGCTTGTCGTAGCCGCTCCACTGGTGGGCTTGGACCAGATATTTCCACTCCGTCGTATTGATATGGGCGTCCGCATCATTACGAAAATTTTCCGGGACTTCATTTTGTTCGTCGATCTTGCCCTGCATCAACGCCAGCAAGGTGTCATGGTCCACGGACTTGTATTGTTCCGGCGTCAGGTCGAGATACCGCCGGAGTTCCGCCGGCGAATGTTTGTCCATCTCCGCGACCGGAATCGTCGGCTGGATGAGCGCCGTGTTGGTCTCGCCAAAGAAAACAGGCAGGGCTTCGCGTGCAACAAACAGGAAGATCAGCAACACCATCGCGATGGCCGAAAGCGAGACCAGGAAGATGAACTTTTCCGCGAGCCACTCTACCGGCCGCGCCTTGTGCCCGCGATGGATCCCGATCCAGCCATGGGGCCGGCGGTCTTCATTTTTGGTGTTGGGCGTCACGCGGCGGAAACGTTATGCGGGCGGCACTATAATCTCAATGGAGAAGCGTGCCGCCCGCGTGAATGACCTGTGGAGGAACAGGCGATCAAATCAGTTGTTGCGCAAGTTTTTCGGCAGCGGATAGTAGCCGATGTCCTTGACATACTTCTGGCCGTCATCGCTGCGGATCCAGCCCAGGTAGGCGGAAATCTCGCCCTTGTCCAGGTTCGGATTCACATACACATACAGGTAGCGCCAGATCGGGTAGGTGCCATTGAGCACATTGTCTTCCGTCGGGGCGATGGCGGGTGAATTGTCATCGTGCTTGATGTTCAGCAGCTTGCTGTTGCCGCCGTAGGCCGCACCGCCGTAGCCGATGGCGCTCTTATCTTTCAACACCGCCTGCACGATGGCCGCCGTACCGGGCATGGTCTGGGCGCTCGCGGCAAAATCTTTGCCCTTCAGCACATGTTCCTTGAAGAACTCATAGGTGCCGGAGCTGTTTTCGCGGCTGTATACCGTGATGGGTGCGTCCGGACCGCCGACTTCTTTCCAGTTCTTGATCTTGCCGGTGAAGATGTCGCCGACCTGATCCACGGTGAGTTCCTTCAGCGTGTTTTCCGGGTTCACGTAAACAGAGAGACCGTCGAGCGCGACCTTGTATTCCGTCGGGCGCTTGCCGCCGAAGACCACCTGGCACTTGGCGATTTCCGCCGCCTTCGCCGGGCGGGAAGCGTCGCAGAGATCCGTGGTCTGGCTTTGCAGCGCAGCGAAGCCGATACCCGAGCCGCCGCCGGAGACTTGGATCTTCACTTCCGGATGCTGGCCCATATACACCTCGGCCCACTTCTGGGCGAGAATGACGAGCGTATCGGAGCCCTTGACGGTGATATTACCGGCGTGCAGGTTCACCGCGAGCGCGGCCACGGACAGGATTGAGAATAACTTTTTCATGTTAAATATATGACAGATTTTGTTTTCGGACGTTAGTTACGTTTGGGTGACAATCAGAACTTCCACAGCAGGTCGGCGTAGACGCGCAGCGTGTCCGCCTTGGGCTGGTTGACCCCGGTGACGGTGCCGTTGACCATTCCGTTGACGAACGCCGAGAAGGCGAAGCTCATCGAGTCGGTGAAGGAATAAGTCAGCTTGAAAAGATGGCCTTTGACATTGGTGCCACCGAAGTAACCGGCGGAACTGCCGTTGAAAGCGTTTTGATAGAAGACGCCGTTGTCATCATCGACCATCTGGTCATACCAGGCATCGGCCTGAAGATATTCGTAGCGGTAGGTGAGTTCCCAAGTCCCGTGCGTGCCCGCCTTGCCGAGCGTGATGCCCGCCCAGTAACCGTTATTATTATGGGTCGTGGCGATGTTGTTCATGTATTCCACGCCAAACTTAACGGGGAAGGCGCCATTGTAAAGCGGTGCGCTGTCAAAGGTATAGGTGACATTGGCATCCGCGACGACTGGCATGTAGCCATAGATCAGCCCGCCACCGGCGTTCCGGGAATTGCCCTGGTTGTTTTCGGTGACGTTGGCATTCGACAACTGGCTGCGGTCCAGGATTTGGAACGCGGCGAGGCCGGCACTGCTGGCCCAATGCGTGTTCCACTTGGAGTTGAACATCAATTGTTCACCCAACATGGCAGGGTCATGCAAGCTGCTCTTTTCTTCGTCCAGCACAAAGCCGGCGCCCGTGAATGCAAGAGTATGCTTGTCATTGATGGCATAACTGCCCTGCAACACCACGCCTTCCGGCGTGAGATCCGGGTCAAACACCATCGGGGTGACCGTGAACGGATTGTCCATCTTGCCGACGGTGGCGGATGCCATCCAGCCGCCGGAATTGATCGGCGTCCATTTTCCGTAGGCCGTGTCGATCCAGATGGGCTTCTTGCTGAAGTCATTTTCCTCGGTCGTGTTGTTCGAGAGGGGATTGCCGGCGCTGTCGCCGGTGCCGAGCCGGAAACCGGCCTCGAGATTGTCGAGCAGGCTGGCCGTGATGCCGAAACGCAGGCGGTAGCGGTAGCGATCGCGAGAAACCAAGGCGGTGTTTTCACCGGAAATCTGGTCGAACCGGCCGCGAAAATCGCCGCTCAATTTGTAACCCGTCACCCAGTCCGGCATCCCCGTCTTGGCTTGGATGGCGGTGGTGAAATTTTTGTCCGCTTCATCGCGCAGATCCTGCGCTTCCTTCGTGCTCAGAATGCCTTTTTCCACCAGCTTGTCGATCAGCGCGTCCGAAGACTGTGCATGACAGGTTGCAGACAAGGCCAAAGTGGCGGCGGCGCTCGCAAGCAGGGCGGATTTTGTTTTAATGCTGTGATTATTGAGTTTTCTCATGATTGTGGGTTCAAGTGCGCCGACAGAATGCGGCCACGTTGTTACGCCCATATGGCGATAATGTTACAATTCGGTTACAGAAACATTAACGTGTAACAATGGAAGATTTGTCCGGCGGAACTGCCAGAGCCGCAGAAACCTGTGAAAATTCCGACAGCACGCCGGCCAACTGCGCAAAATCAGCCGGATGACCGGCGATTATTTGGCAAAAATACCGTCAACCACCTCGATGGTTTTGTCGCGCGGATCAGGCTGGGTCTCGAAAAACTTGTTGTTCCGGAAAGAGCCGTTGGCGATCAATTGGTTGTTGGTATTATCCATGAATTGCACATCCAACGTGTCCAAGTACACCGCCAAGTCCCAGTTCCAATGCTCCTGGTAAGTCACATAAAATCCCACCTCCGCCGGTTTGTCCTTCAACGCCCCGGAATTGACCTTGAGGTTGTGGTGCGCCAGCCCTGTGACGATGTAACCGGCGATGTTTGGATTCCCGCTCGGGGCGATCACCACATAGGCAGATTTATACGAATCCAGTTTCGCGTCCCCAAAATGCTGTGCCGATGTTACGGTGGAACAACCATTCACACCCATCGCCAGAGCCAGCCCCGCCAACAAGAAAAGTTGTCGCATAGATCAATTCAATACTGTCAATTCAAGGCCGCGCCGAAATCTCCAGCATCCGTTCGATCGGCAACCGCGCGCGCTTCAAGATTTCCGGCGGCAATTCCACGCGCGGTGCGAGATTTTTCATGCAGTCACGGACTTTTTCGAGCGTGTTCATCTTCATGAACTTGCACTCGCTGCAACGGCAGTTGTCGCCGGGCATCCGCATCACGTTGAAAACTGGCGCGCACAAAAACTCCTTGTCCGGGCATTCCTTCTGCATCCGGTGGATGATCCCGGACTCCGTCACGATCACAAAACGCTTCGCCGGGCTGGTCTTGCAATAAGTAATCATCTTCTCCGTCGAACAGACCGCATCCGCCAGTTCCCGCACGGCGCGGACGCTCTCAGGGTGAACGATGATCTTCGCGTCCGGAAACTGCTGCTTGGCTGCCAGCACCTGGTCGCGCTGAAATTCCACGTGCGCGTAACAGTTGCCCTTCCACAACGTCATCGGCCGCCCCGTCTGTTCCATGACCCATTGCCCGAGGTTCTCATCCGGCACAAACAGCAAGTCCCTGTCCTTGGGCGCCGCGTTCACGATCTTTTCCGCGTTGCCGCTGGTCACGATCACATCGGACAACGCCTTCACTGCCGCGCTGCAATTGATATACGCGACCGTCCAAAAATTCGGGTTGGTTGCCTGCAATTCCGCGAGCTTCGGCGCCGGACAGCTTTCCTCCAGCGAACAGCCGGCGTCCTTGTCCGGTAGCACCACGATTTTGTTCGGATTTAAAATCTTCGCGGTTTCCGCCATGAAATGCACACCGCAAAAGACGATGACATCCGCACTCGTCTTGGCTGCCTCCTGCGCGAGCCCCAAGGAATCGCCCACGAAATCCGCCACGTCCTGGATCTCCGGCACCTGGTAATTGTGGGCCAAGATGACGGCGTTCAATTGCTTCTTGAGCGCGTAAATTTCTGTGGCCAACGGCGTAAATTTTTCCTTCGGCATCACGCCGCGCGGCTGGATGTCTGCAACATCTATCATACGAGAAAGTTACCGGTGCGGGCGGGCGACGTCAAACTGTGAAGGCATTCAGGAGCGCGGGCGGCCCGCCCGCGTGTTCATCGTCCATGTTGGATCCCCGTTGTGAGTTGCGGCTCATACAATTATTCAAGTGAATCTTTGCTGTTTCCCATTTAAGGTAAGCAGGCTTATATGTGTTGGATTTGCTGGTTTTTCATCGAGTCTGAAACAGCTAGTTAGCAACGACACGGTTTTTTCCTTCTTTCTTCGCCCGACATTGCCGGCCATCCGCCAAAGTTTCCATACCTGTTCCTCGTGATTCAGGTGGGGTGGTGGCAATTCCGATGCTAGTTGTCACAGGTGGTAAATCAGCATTGTTAAATCTACATCGATACGCTTCAACGGATGCCCGTATCTTTTCGGCGGTTATCGTTGCACGTTTGTGTTCTTGGCCGATTATGAGAGCGACGACTTCGTCCCCTCGTCCTCTATATGCAGTGCCGTCCGAGCCCAGAGAATCTCGGACTGCTTCAAGATAGGATTTCATCACCACATCGCCAGCTGTGTGGCCAAATCCATCGTTGATTCGTTTGAAATTATCCATGTCGAGGCACAAAACGGAAACGGGAATGTCAGCGGAACGACGCAAGGCTTCCTCGAAATCTCGTTGAAAATAGCGCATATCTAACAGCACTCCGAAAGGCTCCAGAATACGGTCTCGTTTCAACAATTCACGCAATTCTTCCAGTCGGCAAAGTCCGCGAAACGTGATGTAAAACTGATGGGAGTGATTCACCATGAGCTTATTGTGAAGCGTGTCGCGTGGGTTTCCCCATTCAAAATCATGAAACGTAGATGGTTTTGAAAAGTTAGGTGCAATTTCGCCACGGAGTCTTCCTACCAAAAATTGAAGGTCTTGCTGCTGGAAAGTGATATATCCATCTTCTGCCAAGGCGACGAGCATCTGCATATAAAATTGTTGATGGAGACCAATAATTTTTTGCTGATCTTGGCTATTTATAAAAATATATTCAAAATTTTTGTCGCGCCGCTGAAGTGCGCTCAAGAACAGAAATTCCGAGTAATTGATATTGTCTTTCATAATATAAACCGACGCTGCCAGATGAACCTCGTTGTAAAAGCCGGAACAGTGGGCATATTCGAAAAGTACAAGAATGACGGCAATCAGTCCAAGCGTTTAAAAAAATAGGTTTCAGTGAGTGGGGCGGTCGCCTGTCCCTTTCAGTTTTTGGAGTTCATCTACAACTTTGTCGTCCAGCATTTTTTGAATTTCTAGTGGAACTTTTACGTTTTTTGGCAGGTGGTTTAAACTGAAAATTTCAACCTCAGAGTCATCAGTAGATTCAAAAACGATCTTAAATTTTTCTCGAGATGTGTCCAGAATATCGATTTGAATTTGCTTTAGGCAGGATTCTGAGATGCGTGATTTAGATACATAAATAGCGATTGGTCCAAGTGGGACAGGCTGATTAAAAATCATTTCTATGTGCCCTAAGGCGCAAGTTGTGAAAGGAGAATCTTGCTTGTCTTCGTTCGACTTTAAAATTTGTTGGATATCTACCCGTTTCAAAGTATTGGTTAATTGGATTTTCTTAGTTGCATATCGCCCTGTTTGAAGAAGTTGGACAACATATTGTAGCTGAGCTATCTCATCCTGTTTTATCTTTCCTTTCGGTGGATAAAGTATTACGTGGGTGGTGCGTTGGACAAAATCTAAGTCCTCAAGCAGTTGTATTAACCAGGTTTCTGGCGCTTTTATTCTCTTTTCAATAAAGTTTTTGTCAGTGTTATTTTGTAAAAAAACTATGCCCGTTTCTGCCGCGCTAATTATAACCGTGCTACTTCTTGAAAATGCCTGCCAGATTTGAGCTGCTTCCAGTAGCTGATGTGCATTGCCTTCGTGTAGGCTAAAGCTAAAATTGGGGTGGACTAAGTTTTTTTTCATGTCGAAAAGCAATTCGATTTTCCATGGTTGTTTTAGGTGCTCATTTGAGAGCAATACCTCTTTGCTTCCGGCACGTTCGATTTTTAGTAAAGTGTTAAAATGAAGCTTTGCTCTTTCTTTTGATTCAATGTCCAGGCAAATTGGCACGGGTTTTAGTGGGTGATTAAATTTTACCTCAAGTTTGCTTACGTCACCTATGAGCGCTCGCAAAAATTCGGGCATATTTATTTCAGAGATATAGCTTTTGTCTATTTCGATCGGTAGACCTTTCTCAAATGCCGCTTGAAATTCCTGGAGTTTTTCTTGGCTGGCTGCGTCTTCATGAAATTTTAAGTTGAATTCAATAGGCTTGTTTGTGGCGCCTGGGTGTTTGGCCTCAACTTCAAAAGAATTTTTGCCGCCTTTTGTGGAAACAGCGATGCGCCAATCCTTGTCCATATTTTCAAAAATCTTTGCAGCCTGTTGGATGTTTTCGAGTGCGGCGCATTCAGGAAAATTTTCTTGAATTAGTTTCCAGAGATGGTCGCCATCCATAAAAACAACGTTTCTATCAAGATTGCTATTGGCCAGTATGGATTTTATACTTTCAATAGCTTCTTTGCTGATTTCCTTTGAAGAAAAAATCCAGCATTTATTTACCCGCTGTTGTTCGGAAGTGACAGGGTCGAGAAAATTGCAGCCAAATGATTGTTGGATTTGAGTGGCTACACTGCCTGCAGTTCCGGATCCGGCGTTGGCTTTGCCAGTAACTCGCTCAATTTTAACGACAACAGCGAAGTTGACCCGTTCGCCTAGTTCGCCGGATTTCCACATGACAAAGTCCTTCCCCTTTTCGCTAATTCCCCCGTGATGGTGAAATACATCTATAAACCCCATTCTTTCAAATAGTGGTTTGAGCACTTGCAGCCTTAACTGCGACTCATCCATTTCCAGAATGTCTTTGCGGGTGAATTTCATAATTTTTAATAATAGACTTAGGTCATTGAGCAAAACACGGCTTTCTTATTTGCGGTTGAAGGCAGATTTACATTCGTTCTCTGTCAAAGCCCGCCATTTCCCTGCCGGCAAATCACCCAGCAGAAAATTACCGATCCGCACACGCATCAATCGCAGGGTGGGGTGGCTGATGGCCGCCGTCATGCGGCGCACCTGCCGGTTCTTGCCCTCGACCAGTTCCAGGCCGATCCAGCAATCCGGCACGCTCTTGCGGACGCGGATCGGCGGCACGCGCGGCGGGATTTCCGGTTGCGGTTCCAGCATCCGGGCGCGGCACGGCAGGGTCTTGTGCCCTTGGATCACCAGACCCTTTTCCAGTTTGTCCAGGCTCTCTCGCGTTGGAATCTTTTCCACCTGTACCCAATATTCGCGTTCATGGGCATGGCGCGGATTGAGCAGACGATCATTCCACTGTGCCTCATCGCTCAAAAGCAGCAGCCCCTCGGAATCGGCATCCAAGCGTCCAATGGCATACACGTTCTTCGGAAAGCCAAATTCCGCCAGCGGGCGGTTCGGCGATCCGTCGCCCGTGAATTGCGAGAGCACGCCATACGGCTTGTTGAATGCGATCAGCACGTAGTGAGTTTCAAGTTTCAGATGCCAACTTTCAAGTTTTCAAAACATGAGGCAGGGACATCGCGCTGCGATGTCCCCGTCGCGAGCGCAGCGTCAGGCGACGGAAATGTGTGATATGCCAAAATCTTTATCGTGCCTTCCGTATCTTTCGTGGTTAAATCTTGCCTGTGATCCGCAACATCATTTTTGACTGGTCCGGCACGTTGGTGGACGACCTGCCGGCGGTATTGAAAGCCTCGAACTACGTCCTTGCGCAGGCCGGCAAGCCGGAGATGTCGCTGGACACCTTCCGCGCGGAATTTCAACTGCCTTTCACAAGCTTTTACGACCGTCATACGCCGGAAGTGCCCATGGCGCAACTTGAAGAATGGTTCCATGCCGAATTTCGCCGCTCGCAGACCTCGGTGGTGGAACTGCCGCATGCGCGCAATTTTCTGGAATTTTGCCGGAAACACAAAGTGCGGACATTCCTGCTCAGCACCGTTCACGGCGATCATTTCAAAGTGCAATGCCAGGGCAACCGCTTTGACATGTTCATTGACCGTCCCTACACCGATGTCTGGGACAAGCGCGAAAAAATCCACGAGATCCTCGCGGAAAACAATCTCAAGCCGGACGAAACGTTGTTTATCGGCGACATGGAACATGACATCGCCACGGCGAAACACGGCGGCATCCATTCTTGCGCCGTGCTGACCGGTTACAACACGCTGGAGCAACTGCGCGCCGCCAAGCCGGACCTCATCGTGGAACATCTGTCCGAATTGCGCGCCGTGCTGGAGAAAAATCATTTCCTGCTCAAAGCTGCCGAAGGAACTACCGAGGCCACCATGCCACCGCTCTCCACCGTCGGCGGACTGATCTTCAACGCCAAGGGCGAGGTGCTGATGCTGCGCACACATAAATGGTCGAACAAATGGGGCATACCCGGCGGCAAGATCAAGTGGGGCGAAACGTCCGAAGCCGCGTTGCGCCGCGAAATTCTTGAGGAAACGAACCTCAAGGTGAAAGATATCAAATTCGTGCTGGTGCAGGATTGTATCCATTCGAAGGAGTTTTATCGCGACGCACATTTCGTGCTGTTGAATTATACCTGCCGCGCCACCGGCAAACTAGATGTGAAGCTGAATCACGAGGCGCAGGAGTTCAAATGGCTGAAACCTGCCGCCGCGCTGAAGCTAAAATTGAACAAGCCGACCAAGATCTTGCTGGCGGCGGTGATGAAACAACGGAAAAAATGAACGCCCGGCTGTCATGGTTGATCTGTGCGATGTGCCTGCTCATCTGCGGTTGCCAGTCCACGCCGACGCCTGACAAAAGTCCAACGCAACTGGACATGAACCGGGAGGCGGCGGCCGGTGCCGACAAGGCGGATCAAAAAATGCAAAAGCTCCTTTCCGACCTGCGCGCGCAATTAGATGCGACGGGTCGCGCCAAACTGGAAGCCTCGCAAGCGGCGTGGCTGGCCTATCGCAAAGCCGAGGCGGAATCCTATGCCAATCCTTACCACGGCGGTTCGATGTGGTCGCTGGTCTATTCCGCCAGCCTGGCAGATACCACCGACCGCCGCATCGGCCAATTGCGGTTCCAACTGGACGGGTTGAAAAATCGGTGAACTGCTAAACACATGTCAAAAATCTCCATCGTTGATCTGGAAGTATTTTACCGCGTGGGCGTGCCGGATGCCGAACGCGCCCAAGCCCAGCGGTTGTTGCTCACGGTGGAGATGGAATCAGATTTCACCGCCGCCGCAAAGTCGGATGGCATCGCGTATACGATCGATTATTTTGCCGTCACCCAACGCCTGCTAAAATTTGGCGAAGGCCGGGAATGGAAGCTCATCGAGAAACTCGTGTCAGATATCGCTGATGTCGTGTTAAAAGAATTCAAACCGCACGCAGCTTCGGTCGAGGTGAAGAAGTTCGTCATTCCCCAGGCGCGGCATGTGGGCGTGAAGGTGGAAAAGAAACGCGGTTAACCGGAGATTCCGAGCATGAGCGATTCATTGATTTCTGAATGGAACGACCTGCAAGCCCGTTCACCCAAATGGGGCGAAACGGAAAAGGAAGTTCAAAAAATGAACGCGGAAATCAGGATCTTGGAAGCCCTCCGCAAACTGGGCGAGGACATCGCCCCCAACGGTTTGCCTTTGGCCGAAATGATCGACGTCCGCCGCGACTTATTGCAGCAAATCGAACGCGAATCCCACGGCGGATAAGCTGATGTGAAAATCACGGATGCGGCTGCGGGCACTCATCACTCAATCCGTTGAGGTTTTCATGCTCAATCGTAAAGCTGGCTGAATCACCCGTGCTGGCGTGGGTGATCTTGACCAGAAAGATGCTGTCGAAATCCTCTCTCGGCCACGCAGGAACAGTTGCGGGATCGCCACCATTGTTCTTGACCAAGTTTTTTACAAAATCATCGAGCAGCCCATGTTCCCACGCGACAAATATCACGGCATTGCGATACTCGGGTTTCTTGAGCTCGCTCTCCAAACCATTGATGTCCAGATAGCCATACTCGGTATTGACCGGCAACCCGCAACGGATCGCCGTCGGTTCGATGGTCATCAGCGGACGGATATAATTATAACCAATCTTGCCATCCACCTTCTGGGTGGTGTTTGGCGCGAAAACGAACTGCGGCTTGCCATATTTTCCCAACAAAACATCCGGCAGCGCCAAAGCGCGATTGAGCCCGCGACAGTTTAATTGCCCCAGCCCGCCCGGTGGTTTCTCGCCATGCCGGATGCAGACGATGGTTTCCACCGTCGGGGCATTGGCATCCAAGACAAGCGCATTCGTTTGCGCCTCAACGTGCAGGGAACAGGTCAGCCCGGCAAAGATTGCGGCAAGGAGCAGCTTTAACTTCATATCCAAAAGTTATTTTCCACCACTCGTCTTGTCGAGCGTTCTCTGTCCATCCATCGTCGTCAATTTCCAACCGTTTTTATCCGTGGTGATCTTCACCGCTCTTGTATCGCGCGTGTAAAAAACGGGGATCTTGGTTTGAGCCAGCCGCTCTTTCAACGCTTCCGAAGCACGATATTGGGGCGGCATATCGCAATCCGTGATGATGATGAGTTTGGGATGAATGGCCTTGATGAGCGCATCGCACAGCGGTTCGCCATCATCTGGCAGCCCGGCGACCACAATGTCGGTATGCAGATCATTGGTATGGGCGAGCAAGTCGCTCTGGCCTTTGCGGCTGAGGTCGGACAGCAGCAAGATTTTTGTACCGCTGAAATCACCGAGGAGGATGAGCGGTTTGTCATCTGCTTTGGCGAGGCTGTTGGTCGAGTCAGGAAAAAGCACCCGCCACTGGCCGATGGTGTCGCCATACTTCATCAGTTTTTGGCGGCGTTGATAGGCTGCAACAGTTTTGCGATATTCCGGCGAACGGAAGCGGGTGGTGCCGGTCCGGAGTTCATCCACATCAAACAGTTTGCCGAGCGCTTGGGCGCCACCGCAATTGCGGGTATCGCCTTCGGTAAGGACCAGGCGGTGAATGCGATTCACGCCTTGGGCGCGCAGATAATTTTTGAGCGTCATCTCCACGGCTTTGTCATTGCCCGAATTGATGACCCAATCATTGGCGCGACCGGCGGCATCCACATAGATTCCGGAACCGCCGTTCAGCGGCAGCACCGTGATATTCGTTTCGCCGCGTGAAGCTTGCCATTGCCAGAGATAGCCTGCGGCGATCACCAGCAAGATGACGCCACCGCCCAAAATGCGGCGCGATGTCTTGAACCAACCGCTGAACGCGGCGATGAGGACAGCGTAATAAATGACGATCGTGACCAACGACGGCGCGGGCACATAAAGGTAGGCGCCGGGGAGCCGGGTGAACTGTTCGCTAACCCACGTCATGGCGACCATCAAAAACCACGCGGCGTAGTTGAACAATTCCGTTGCCCACGAAAACCAGGTCCCGCACATGAGCGCGCCGAGATTGGCCATGAGCGCTCCCGTGCCCAGCGGCACCGCGATCACGTTGGCGATCGTCGAGACCGGGCTGAACAGATGGAAATATTTTGCGGACAACGGCAACGAACCCAGCCAAGCCGCCAAGGAAAGTCCGAAGTAGCGCAAGATGCCCCGTGAAATTTTCAGCAGCCACGTTTTCCACCACGAAACAAGTTCGACCGGCAGCAACGGATCGATGCGCAAGAGGCGGTCAAAGAAAAGGTTTAATCGCGGTAGCACCATCGCAATGACGAGCATGACGCAAAAAGAGAGTTGAAAACTGGCTTCGAACAACTGGCGGGGCGCACAAAGCAGAATGATGAATGCGGAGGCAGCGAGGGAATTCAGGAGATCCCCGGGGCGTTTCAGCGCCCAGCCGCCCAGCACGACGGTCATCATCACCGAAGCACGGAGGGCGGAAGGTTCCCAGCCGGTCGCGGCGGTGTAGAACCAGATCGCGGGAATGGCGAACATCCCGCACCACGCGCGCGAAACGTGAAGCAACCGGAGCAACGCAACGATGATTCCGGACAACAATGCTATTCTCAGCCCGTCGATCGCAAAAAGATGGAGTGTGCCAGCCCTTAAAAAGGGTTCATCAATATCACCCGTGAACGCCGTTCTCCATCCGAGCGTCATGGCCCAGAGCAATCGGAGCGGTTCATCTTCTTCCGGCAGGCCCAATGCGAGCGTGTGGCGCGACCAGTTCAAAAAGCGATCGGTGAATGGCGGAGAGGTGGCAGCAGGTTGGAGCAAGATCCAGTCTTCGAGCGATTGTGTTTTAAGCTGATAATAGACACCGCGTGTTGCCAGATAGTTTGGGTAATCAAACAGACCCTCGGCGAGCGGCGGGGCAGGAGGGGCGATGACGCCGGAAATCTCCACCTGCTCGCCGGCAAAAAAGTTTGAATCTAAAATTCCCGAAGTGACCGCCAGCACCTCGCCGGACGCGGGCAGGAAAATTTTATTAGTGCTGATCGCACTGGTGCGGATGCGGGCGAGGCTGCGCCAGACTTCCTGCCCATCGATCATGATGATCTTCAAACGTGGTGTTTCAGCCAGTTGGCCGCGCAAGGTGATAAGCCTCGGCTCGTTGCCCAGTTGCGTGCGTAGATCGTCTGGCAAGACGGGGACGGTGTGGTATTGAAGATTGGCGCAGCCCAGCAGGGCCAGCAACGGCCAGATTGCAAAAGGCCGGGATTTTTTGACAAAGAGGCCGGCGAAGATGACGCCGCCGAGGATGGCAAGCAAGCCGGCCAGCGGCGGATGCGCAAACGACGCCAGCAACAGTCCGGCGCCATAGGCAAAGACGATGCTGGCGAATGGACGGTTCATTTTACCAGCGCTTTAATTTTTTGCCTATAAGCCACAGCACGATCAACCCGACTGTGCCACCGCAAGTATCGATGATCACATCGGAAACCAAGGCGGTTCGGCCGGGAACGAAGACTTGGTGGAATTCATCCGTCGCGGCATAGGCAAAGACGATGACAATGGCCAGTCCGGCTTCATCCCAGCGCCAAGGCCGGCGGTCACCGATAACAGGCTGACGGATGGCCCGCCATGCCAGCAGGCCAAGGACGGCATATTCCATCAGGTGACAGCATTTCCGGAAAAGATGATGCAGCAGCTCGACATGTTCCGTGGACATCTGCGGGAACAGCCAGCGCACCCAGGGTTCAAAAATAAGCGAAGAGTGCCGGGCGGAATCAGGATCGCACGAAGCGGTGAAGATGATGCACATCCAGACCAATAACGGCAGCCAGTAGCGCAGGAGTTTTGGGAGGTTCAATCGGGACTTCAGCACGCGGCGGGATGAAAGCGGGATTTGGCGCGGGCGGCAACCAGAAACTTTGGATGAATGGATTGATAGATGCGCGGAATGCAGCGTTTGGAGATTTGACATGCGGGCGGTTTCCGTGAATCGTGCGCACATGTACCTGCAAAAACTTTTACTGCCAGCCATGCTGGCTTTTTGTTCCTTGGCAAATCTTCAGGCGGCGGAAACTTCACGCGGCTGGCTGCTGGTCGCGAACAAGGGCGAGCATACGTTATCCATCGTGGATCCCGTGGCGGGCAATACGGCGGCCGTGGTGCCGGAAGATGGCGTGACGGGGCATGAAGTGGTGGCATCGCCGGATGGCCAACGTGCGTTTGTGCCGATCTATGGCAACGCGGGTGTCGGCCGCGCCGGGACGGATGGCAGTCTAATCCGCGTGATCGACCTGGCGAAACATGAAGTCGTGGGCACGGTGGATTTTGGAAAGGGTGTGCGTCCGCATTGCGCCGTGATGGGGCCGAAAAACGGTTTGCTGTATGTGACGACGGAAATAGAAAATTGTATTTCCGTGATTGATCCGGCGACGTTGAAAATCGTCAATACGATCCCTACGGGCCAGGCGGAGTCGCACATGCTGGCGATCACGCAGGACGGGCGGCGCGGCTATACGGCGAACGTGGGGCCGGGAACGGTTTCAGTGCTGGACCTGGAATCGAACAAGGTCATCACGATCATTCCCGTGGCGAAGAACACGCAGCGGATTTCACTTTCGGTCGATGACCGCCGGGTGTTCACGTCCGACCAGACGAAGCCGCAGCTTGTCGTCGTCGACACGGCGACGAACGGGGTCGCGGCGCGCGTGGACATGCCGGGCACGGGCTATGGCACGGCGCCGACGCCGGACGGGCGCTGGTTGCTGGTGGCGTTGAACAAAATAAACCAGGTCGCCGTGATCGACCTGGCGACGTTGACGGTGGCGCGCACTTTGGAAGTGCCGAAGTCGCCGCAGGAGATCATCGTGCAACCGGACGGCGCGTTCGCGTATGTCTCGTGCGACGCGAGCAAACAGGTGGCGGTGATCGATACGAAAGAGTGGAAGGTGGCAAAACTTCTCAACACGGGGCCGGGAACGGACGGGCTGGCATGGGCGGTGCGGAAATAAATTTTCTCCCACAGGCGCGGAATTTCCTTATCGCGACGAAACCAAAATGGTTTCGGCTTGTTTCATTACTGGAGCGGTTTGCGGCCGGCAATCCGTGAACAATCACAGTCATCATATAACCCGCCGCCGCATGGTTCACGCCGCTCGCAGTGAAAGAGAAAGCAACCATGAAAGCGAAACCATCCCCCAACGGGGCGGGCTTCACGCTGGTGGAAATCATGATCGTCGTGGCCATCATTGGCCTCCTGGCGGCGATCGCGATTCCCAACTTCGTGAGCGCCCGTCAGAATGCCCAAGCCCGGGCCTGCATCAACAACCTCAAAATGATCGATGCGGCGGCGGCGCAGTTCGCGCTGGAACGCGGAAAAAGAACCGACGAAGTCATCAGTTTCCCCAGCGACCTGACGCCGTATATCAAGCTGAACTCGGCGGGAAAACTGCCGCCGTGCCCGGCGGGCGGTACTTACAGCGCGGATAAAGTAGGTAACTCACCGCAGTGTTCGCTGGCCAGTTCGGTGGCACCACCGCACATCCTGCCGTGATCCATCACTGGATGGTGGCGCGGTAAAAACGGGCGGCACGCAGCGCAGTATTCGTATCACTGAAGGTGCAATTGCCGGAAGCATCGGCCGAATTGGTGGCCATGGGCTGCCAATTCGGCACGAGCAGATTCGTCGTCGCCTGCATGACATAACGGGCGCCGGGGATGCCGGGCAACTGCATTTGCAGCTTGTGTGTGTTGGTCGCGGAAGGATTCAGCGGCGGAACCTGCACACTGTTCGACACGACATTGCCATACGGGATCAACAGCCATTTCTGGCTGGAATTGCCGTTCGCGTTCGTCTGCACCAGTTGAACGTTCTGCGAACTGCTAGTGCCGATGACATCGAGGATTCTTCCGCTCAAACAGTTCGTGAACGTGTAACTGCCGTCACTGTTCTGACCGGGCAGCCAATCCGCGCTGCCATTTGTGAGATAAGCGGATTGGATGATCAGCGCGCCGTTGGCCGTGGAAGAACTCTGCACGGCGAGGGCGGAACAACTGTTCACGTTCATCAGGCGATAGAACCCGCTGTCTGTCGGCGCGAGATACCAGAGCGAATTGGCGCTGCCGACAAAATTCGACTGCACGACCGGCGCATTGTTTGTCATGGAAAAGCCGCGCACATTTGCGGCCAGCCCGCTATGGCTGTTTCTCATTTCGTAGAAGCCGGAGAAAACGGCGGCCGTCAGGTTGGTCCAGATGAGGATGTTGGTGACGTTGTTCTCCATCTGCAAAGTGGGCGTGTGGCTTTGCTCATAAACACCGTCTTTGAAATAGAAATCGCCCGCGCCGTTGTCCTGTTGCTGCCACACTTCATTGCCGTTGATCCAGACGGTGATGATGCCGGCATTCAAGTTGTGATCGCAGTTCACCGTGAACCATCGGCTGGAGAGGTTCGTGGCAAGGGTCGTGCCGCTGTAATCATGGACCGAGCCGTTATTGCTGCTGAACCAGAACAGCATGAAGGTCGTGGAGCCGAAGGCATCCGATTGTGCATCGCCGGTATGGATTTGAAACAGGCAGACGCTGGAAGAATTCGTATCGCTCTTCATGGTGGCCTGATATTGGATGATGCCGTTCGTGTAATCGGGATCGAACCGTTGCTCAGAACGCGGCAGGGTGGTGTTGCCGATGGAGAACGCGCCGTCGTTGCTGTAGATCAGCATGTGATAATACCCATTGGTCAGGTAGTAGCGCTCACTCTGCGGGGCATTCGTGGGTGTCTGCACATGAAACTTCATCGGCTTAGCCACCCAGCCGACACCACCGATCTGGGCAGACGCCGTGATGGTGAAAAGGCAGCCAACCATCACCAAAATGAAACTGAAATCTTTAAAGGTCATGTCGGCCGGACGCATGGGAATGCCATGCAAGATGCCATAATCCGCCATTCGGGAAAATAGAACAAAGGGCTTAGGATGCTACAATGGTAGGGAAGGCGCATTGCGCCGTCCCCGTCGCCGAGCGCAGCGTCAGGCGACGGAACCGAACCTCAGGGGGCGCATTCAAACCACGCCCGTTCCTGCCCTGCCGCAGAGTTTGCGCTTTAAACGCACGCCCTTGCCGCATATATATAGCGCGTGCCGCCGTCAGAAAATAACGTCATCAACGCCGCCACGCGCGTGTGCGCGGTGTTTGGTTCGCCCATCCGGCATTCTGCCTCGCCCGCGATGCACAATGCCGCCTTCGCGGCACTCGGCCTGAACTGGCGTTATGTAGCCTGTGAAGTAGACCCCAAAAATCTTCGCGAAGCGATTGCAGGTGCAAAGGCGATGAATTTCGCCGGCATCAACCTGACCGTGCCGCACAAGCTAATGGCCATGGGCATGGTTGATGCGATTGATATCTCCGCCCAAAAATGGGGCGCAGTGAACACAATCTTGTTCAATGAAAAAGGTGCGACCGGTTTTAACACGGATGCGGACGCAATCGTCACGTCGTTGCGAGAAGACCTGAAAGTGGAACTGCGTGGCGCCAAGGTCTTGCTGCTCGGCGCCGGTGGGGCAGGGCGCACCGCGGCTTTTAAGCTGGTGGTGGAAAAAGTCGGGGAACTTTTCTTGGTCAACCGTACACCCAGCAAGGCCGAAGAGATCGCCCGCGAAATCAAAAATCATTTTCCAAGTCTGAAGGTGGTGGTCGGTTATCCGCAGTCGGATGTAGACCTCGTTCTGAATGCCACATCACTCGGCTTGAAATCAGATGACGCTTCTCCCCTGGACGAACGTAAGTTTTCTGTCAACCGCGCCCGCGCTGTCTACGACATGATTTATCGCCCGGCCGAAACCCCCTTCCTCGCCGCCGCCAAAAAGGCCGGCTGCAAAACCGCGAACGGCCTCGGTATGTTGTTGCATCAGGGCGCAAAAGCCTTCGAGATCTGGACCGGCAAAACCGCGCCGGTAGACGTGATGCGTCGCGCGCTCGAAGAAAATATCTACGGCGGGATAAAATCATGAGCGCGATCGGTGATAATATTTTTAATGCGAACAACTGGGCGGCGGTGCCGTTCCATTTTTGGTCGCTGGTATTTTTTGCCTTCGGCTGCATCGTGGGCAGTTTTCTGAACGTGTGCATCTACCGGATGCCGCTGGATTTGAGCGTGGTCTCGCCGCCGTCGCATTGTCCCAAGTGCAAATATTCCATCCCGTTTTACCTAAATATCCCGCTGGTGACCTGGCTTTCGCTGAGCGGGCGTTGCAAAAATTGCGGACTGCCGATCTCACCGCGCTACTTCGCGGTGGAGCTGCTCACGGGGTTGATGTTCCTTGCATGTTGGCTGGCGTTCGGCGCGCATTATCCGTGGCATGCGCTGGTCTATTGTTTGTTTCTCGCGGGCCTGATCACGGCGACCTTCATCGACTTCGAACATTTCATCATCCCGGATGAAGTCACCTTGGGCGGCGCCGTCGTGGGCTTCTTCATTTCCCTGTGGCTGCCATCATTGCACCATGTCGAACATCGGAGCGAAGGCGCGGTGATGAGCTTGCTGGGTATCGCGGCGGGCGCGGGCATCGTCTACGCCGTGTTGCGCATCGGAAAATTGCTGTTCGGCCGCCAGCGGATCAAGGTGTCGCCGGGATCGAAGGTGATATTTTCTGATCACGGCGTCTGCGTGGAGGGTAAAGAAATTCCCTACGAGGAAATTTTCTACCGGCAAAGCGACACAATTATTCTAGAGGGCCGGCAAATCGAACTGGTGGATCGCGGCTATCAGTCAGCCACCATCCGGCTCTCGCTCGGGCTGCTTCAGATTGGCGAGGAGAAACTGGATCCGGATCCGGTGGCGCATCTTGAGGCCGAGTGCGATGAGATTGTCCTGCCGCGCGAGGCGATGGGGCTGGGCGACGTGAAATTCATGGCCGCCATCGGGGCGTTCATCGGCTGGCAGGGGGCGATGTTCTCGCTGATGGCCAGTTCGGTGATCGGCGCGGCGGCGGGGATCGTCTTGATTTTGATGGGCAAGCGTGAATGGTCGTCGCGGATGCCATACGGACCTTATATTGCGCTGGCGGCGGTCATCTGGATCTTCGGCGGCGAAAAGATCTGGCAGGCGGTGTTTCACCCGGGATTACGGTGACGCCTAATTGGCCAAAATTCAGCATTGCGGCAGCGGATTCTTTTGATATGCTGAATCTCCGTTTTTTACGGGAAAACTTAAACCAACTAATTTATGTCACAGCATCGCAGCCTGCGCGCGGCGTCCACCCTCGGTGGCAAGCGCAACGTCCTCAAGCGTTTTGAACGCACCGAACTCCTCAAGAAGCGCGGTCAGCGCAAAGACGGCGACCGGATCACCGGTCTCCGCAAGACGAAGCCCGAAGCCTGAGTCCGTTTACGATTTGCGATTTGCGATTTACGACCGGGCCGGCTGTGTGCGGCGGCTGAAATCGTAAGTCGTCCATCGGCAATCGTAAATCATCGTGGTTCGCCTCCAGAAATTTCTCGCCGACGCCGGTGTGGCTTCACGCCGGGCCGGCGAGCAGTTTATTTTGGCCGGCCGCGTGGCGGTCAATGGCGAAGTCGTGAAGTTGCTCGGTTCGAAGGTTGATCCCGCCCACGATTCGGTGACGGTGGACGGACATCCGGTGCGGGTTAAAAAGAAGATCTACGCGGCGCTCCACAAGCCCGTCGGCTGCGTGTGTTCCCGCAATGACGAACTGCACCGCCCGACGATTTACCAGCTCCTCCCGGCCGAATGGACCAACGTCAATTCCGTGGGCCGGCTCGACTTCAAAAGCGAAGGATTGATTTTTGTCACGAATGATGGAGAATTTGCCCTGCGCCTGACCCATCCGCGTTACGGCATCGTCAAGAAGTACGTGACGACCGTCGAGGGCCAGGTGCTGCCGGAGACGCTGCGGAAGTTCACGCAGGGAATTTTTGCCGGCGGAGAAAAATTGAAGGCCCTGTCGGCGCGCCTGATCTCCAGCAGCCGCGCGAAGAGCGTGGTGGAACTGGAACTGGGCGAGGGCAAAAACCGCGAAGTCCGGCGGTTGTTCGAATCGCAGAACATAACGGTGACGAAATTGCAGCGGACGCAGATCGGAAAAATCAAGCTGGGCGAATTGAAGCCCGGCAAATGGCGGACATTGACGCCGGCGGAAATTAAAACTTTGACCTCGGATTTATGAAACTGAATTGCTGTTTGATGTTGGGCGTGATGGTTGCCTTCGGTGCGACCGCGCAGAACTCCACCAACTCCCTGCCGTCCATCCCGCCGCCGGCCACCAGCCCCGCGATGGTCGCCCCCGCGCCCGCCCTGGTCGCGCCGCCGGAAGTGAAGACGAACGCGCCCGCCAAAAAAGCCGCCGCCAAAAAGAAGAAAGCCGCCAAGGCCAAGGTGGCCGCCACCAAACCGGCCGCTGGCAAGGCCGCCGCCGCGAAAACGCCCGCGCTCAACGAGACCTCCGCGCCGCTCGTCGCAGGCTCTGCGGAAGTCGTCGTCAACAATGTCAACGTCCGCGGCCAGGCCGGCCTCAAGGGCGAAGTCATCAGCCATCTGCAAAAAGGTGACACGGTGACGGTCCTCAGCCAGATCGGACTCGACAAGCATAAAGCCGACGAGCCCGCGCAATGGGCGAAGATCGCCCTCCCCACGAACGTCACCGTCTGGGTGAATTCCAAGTTTATTGATGAGAAGGCCAAGACGGTTACGCCCAAGAAATTGAATCTGCGTGCCGGCCCCGGTGAAAATTACAGCGTGCTCGGCGTGGTTGAACACGGCGACACGATCACGGAATCCGGCGCTAAAGGCGACTGGACCAAGATCGAAGCGCCCGCGAATTCCTATGCGTTCATCGCCGCCATGTATCTCAAGCAGGAAGCATCCGGCAATGTGCCGGTGAATCCC
>DASZCA010000393.1:0-2995 GCA_035943555.1 Verrucomicrobiia bacterium | reverse complement strand
TTTGGCTCAGCGCATTCCCTCGTCCCGGCCGCTTGAAGGTGGAACTGCAAACCTTGCAACATGGGATTTGAAATTTGGGCGGGTTGCCGTAATCTTTCAGCATGTCACTCGGCAAACTCATGAAACAGGCTGCGAAAATGCAGCAACAGATGGAACAGATCCAAGCCCAGCTCGCTACGCGCACCGTGGAAGCCACCAGCGGCGGCGGCGCGGTGAAGGTCGTCGCCAAGTGCGATGGCACGGTATCCTCCATCAAGATCGATCCCCAGGCCCTAAACCCGTCCGACGCGCAAGTTGTCGAAGACATGATCCTCATCGCCGTCAACCAGGCGCTGACGCAAGCCAAAGATATTTCCAACGCGGAGATGGGCAAGGCGACGGCAGGGTTCAATATTCCGGGGATGTGATGGAGGAATGAAGAAGGCAGAATGAAGAAACTTTTTCCGTGCCTTACGCATCTGTTTTGATTCTTTATTTTGCTTTCGTCTTATGCTTCCTGAATCCATCACGACTCTTACCGCGGCGTTGAGCAGGCTGCCGGGGATCGGGCCGCGTTCGGCGGAGCGGGTGGCGTTGCATATCGTACAAACGGAGCCGGCAATCATCCAACAACTGGCGGAGGCCATTGTGACGGCGCGGGAGAAAATCCAATTTTGCACGACTTGCGGGGCGTTGACCGAACAATCCCCCTGCCCCACCTGCGCCGATACGCGGCGCGATGCTTCGCTGGTGTGCGTGGTGGAACGCGCGGTGGATATTTTAAGCGTGGAGAAGTCCGGCACCTATCGCGGCAAGTTCCATGTGCTGGGCGGGAAGATTTCACCGTTGGATGGGGTGGAACCAGATGATCTGCGGATCGCGGGGCTGGAAGAACGTTTGAGCAGCGAGCCGATCAAGGAAATCATCATCGCCCTTGGCACGGATGTGGAAGGCGATGCGACGAGCAACTATCTGGCGAGGCGACTTGCGCGTCCGGGGTTGAAGATTTCACGCATCGGTTTTGGTCTGCCAGCGGGGAGCGGGCTGGAATTTGCAGATGAGTTGACGCTCAATCGGGCATTGGAGGGGCGGAGGGAGATGTCTTGAGAAGCACCAAACGCTAACACTCAACATTTAACGCTCAACGCCCAACATTCAAAGCAACTTCAAATCCGAGACATCAAACTTCGCCGCCATGAAAAACGCTCCTGTAATTATTTTTGATTTGGGCAAAGTCCTCGTTGATTTCGACTATTCCATCGCGGCGCGCAAGATTGCAGCGCGGAGCACGCGGTCGCCGCAGGATTTGCATGCGTTTTTGGGGGCTTCGCCGTTATTGATCGGTTATGAAACCGGCGATTTGACGCGCGAGGTGTTTTTTGAGGCCATCCGTGAAAATGTAGGGTTCAACGGCGACCTTAAAGAATTTGGCGGCTATTTCGCGGATATTTTTTCCGAGATACCGGCGATGATTGCGTTGCACGCGGAGCTGCGGGAGAGCGGGTTCAAGACGTATATTTTTTCAAATACGAACGACCTGGCCATCGAACATGTGCGACGTAATTTTCCGTTTTTCTCAAAATTCGACGGGTATATCTATTCTTACGAGATCCGGGCGATGAAGCCAAATCCGGCCATCTATGAAGCGATGGAAAAGATGACGGGGCGTAGCGGCGCGGACATGATCTACATCGATGACCGACCGGAGAACATCGAGGCTGGCGCCGAGCGCGGGTGGCGGGCGATTTTGCATGAGACGCCACGGAAGACGCGGGAGATGCTGGTAAAATCCGGTGTTATTTGAAGCCAATTTATCTCAGCGTCGGGCAATGCCCGGCGCTCCACTTTGGCGAGGATTTCAGTTTCGTATTTTGTCTGGCTACGCGTGGTCGGATTGACGTGTTCGGGAAAGAATTTTGATCAGCCGAAGCAAATCTTCCTCACTGATATCTACAAAAGAGTCCAGCGATTTGATGGCGGCGACAACTTCTTCATGGGTGGGTGGCGGCACTTCTTCAGAAAATGCCGGGCGTGTTGGACGCGGGGCGATGCTAAACCCGACGGGATAACGACGCCATTTGAAGGCGCTGTTGATGAGTACGGCCAACAGCACCATAGCGATGGCGTTGGTCAGAACGGGAAAGAGAACAAACTTAAAGCCGAGGTCGTGGATGGCACTGTCGCCCATCACGGCGGTGAAGGCGGTGGCACCGCCAGGGGGATGGATGCATTTGAACTGGTGCATCGCGCCAATGGCGAGGCCGACGGCGCAGGCGGTGGCGATCTCCGGCTGAGAAATATAGCGCGCACAAGCCACGCCGATGGCAGCGGAAACGACATGCCCGGCGATCACGGGCCAAGGTTGGGAAAGCTGGCCATGCGGCACACCAAAAAGCAGGACGGCGCTGGCGCCCATGGAGGCGAGGACCGCCATCGCCCCGACAGCGGGCAGCGCCCAAAAGGTCAACGCCATCAATGTGAAGATGGCCAATCCGCCACCTGCGGCAGCGATCAGTTTTTCAGTCAGACTGACTTCGACCAATTCGACGCCGAGCCATTTGCGAAATTTTGTCATGGAAAGATGGGAACATGGGGGAAACAGGAAGGGGCATCAAGAAATTAGAAGAATGGAAGAAAATCTATTGCCCTACATGCGCCGAATGTTTGTGCTAGACGGGTTGAGGAGTCAAAATGGCTATCCTGATGCTGGTAGTCAGAAAACATCAGTTGCAGACACCGGCGCGCGCGGAGCGACGCGCCCTACCATCGCAGACATCATACAATTTAGAGTGTAAGAAGGCATCATTTGTAGTGGGCAAGGTGCGGCCAAGAACTGGGGACTGGAAAGTCCCCAGCACCGGCAGGCTGGAAAGCTGCTTTGTAGAAACCTTTCATTGCAAAAAAGATCAGGGCCGACACGGGTGCCTGAATGCGGATACGGTGGTTGCAGGCCACGCGCTGCGGCTGGTCCCTGTCTCCCCAACACAGCCGCCGCCCATTGATACGCCGGGTTTTA
>DASZCA010000392.1:0-19028 GCA_035943555.1 Verrucomicrobiia bacterium | reverse complement strand
GGTGCCGTTGATCAGCGAGATGATTCCCGGCGAGCCCAAGGTTCCGGGCGGATTCGGAAAATCCTGCCGACGTCCGAGTGCAACCGTCAGCGTGTAGGTCGTGTTGGGCAATAACGGACCCACATCCTGATAAAGTCCGCCGGTCGGATCAGCCGGGCCTTCATTGATCGCATAAAAGTCATTTCCATCAGCCGGGGCGGCCAGCGGATTGACAACGCTGTAGCTGTTATTGGCCACAGCACTGAAGTTATTGTTGTTGAAAGGCGTCCAGGATGCCGGAATAACGATGTTGCCGCCGCCCGTGGTCCCCGCTTCAAAGCTGAAGTTGTTGACGGTCACGATATTTGTGGAAGCGATCACTTGAGCGACCGAGCTGGTCACCGAGCCAAATGAATTGGTGATGACCACTTGGTAAGACGTGGTGCCGGCCACCGCGCTGAACGAGTAGTTGGTGTTGTTCGCGCCGCTGACAGGGACGCCTTGGCTGTACCACTGATAGGACAACGGCAACGAACCGGAAGCGCCGACGGACAAATTCACCGTCCCGCCCGTGGTGACCCGAAGCACGGGTGGCAGCAGGTCGGCCGTCAACGTCGGCGGGATGGGCGGCGCCGGGGCGATGCCTTTTTCGAGGAGGATGGCGTTATATTGGGAGCCACCATTATTGATGATGGACAAAGGCTGGGTCGTCGCCTGGGCGGTGAATGTGCCCATGATGTAACCGCCGACCGCCGTCGTACCGTTGACAAAGGCATAGCGTTGGGACGGGCTGAAGGTGATGCCATCCGTCACTTGAAAGTTCGGTCCGCCGGGGCTGCTGCGGGTGTCATCAAGGAGCACCAGCACGGTGTAAGCCTGGCCAATTGTCAGGTTATTCAAGATGGCCGTGTTGGCGGACGAACCAAAAAGTCCGTTCGCCAGCATGATGTCCAAAGCGCCATCACCCGTGGTGGCACCGCCAACCAGATAGCCGCCAAACGTGGTCAGTCCGCTGCTGGCGAGGCTCATGTTTCCGGAAGAGGCGTAGTCATCGAAGTTGTAACCGTTGGCGGTCGATTGAAATCCGGAGCCGCCGAAGTCCACCCCGTACGCTTCGTTGGCCGTGGTGCCGGCCAGAGCCAGCACGGTGTCATCCGCAAAAGTGCTGTTGTACGTTCCGGCTGCGTACCAAGTGATCGTGGGAACGACCGTGAGCGGCGCGGCGACAGTGTAGACCGGCGTACCCGCCTGATTGACGGCGCGCAACTGGTAAGAACCGGCATTGCTCAGTTGAACATTATTGAGCGTGAGCGTAGAGGTCACCACGCCATTATTGGTCACCGTCACCACACCGGCGTTGATGTTATTGGTCACGTTAGGTGATCCGCTCACGACCTGCTGCCATTGGAGCGTGACGGACGGCGAGTTGCTGAAAGAGGCGGTAAAGGCAACGTTGTTGCTCACAGCCACCGTGGCACTGGATGGCGAAGTGTTTGAAACTAGGAACGGCGGCGGAAAAGAAAGCTGCTGCACGTTCAAGCGGATGTTATCAAAATTTGCCTGGATAGTTCCGGCCGGAACGGCTGACAATACCACAGTCAGATCACCGCTGACCGAAGGACCGGTGGTGAAAGTCGCGGTATAGTCCTGCCAGGTATTTTGCGTGCCCGGAAGCCCGCCGCCCGTGGCCAGCACCGTGCCGGTGTTATCGGTACCGTTGATAAGCTGGATGACACCCGGTGAGTTGATGCGATCTGCGCGCGACCCGATCGCCACAGTCAGCGTGTAGATGCTGTTGGTCTTCAACGGACCAAAATCTTGATAGATGCCGCCCTGCGGATTCCCGTTGAACATGTTGACATACAGGTATTGGTTGCCATCGGCTGTCGAAGCTAACGGGTTGAAAGTTGTATAATCAACCCCACCTCCGTTTTGGGAGCCCACATCAGCCCATCCATTCACATTGAATCCGGTCCAACTGGCCGGAATGCCTTGAATCTGGCTGCCAACCGGCGCCGTGTCATACTCAAAGCTCAAGTTCTGACCGGCCGGAGCGCGACCTGAGGGCGTTCCGGAAAATTTAAGATTGCTGATGCCGCCGAAACGGTTGCCACCATCGCGAAACCCGAGGCGGAGACCCGCGCTGTCCAACTGGCTCAAGGAAACTGTGCCCAAGGTGGTCGTGCCATTGATCATCGTGACTTGCGAGCCGTTTCCATTGAAGGCGGAGCCGGTGCCGGCTGTATCGCTGAAGATCAGCGTCCAATGATTGGCAAGGGCGAAACCGGGAGTATCAAACCCGGAAGGAGTGATGCTGCCGTTGTTCTGGAAAACCTGCACCCCGCCATTGTTCCGCACCAGAAAACCGAACTCACCAGCGGTCGGAACCACCGGGAAAAAATGATTGTTATCCGGATGCGTCACGGCCACCGACAACCACGTAGTCGGGTCGGTGGTAGGACTGGCCGTGCCGGACACATACAGGTCAAATTCCACCGTCAAGGGTCCGGTGGCGATCGCCTCGAGGGCGACATTGCTGTAAAAACATCCGTCCAAAGCGAGGAGCACGTAGTTGCCATTGGAAGCGCCGCCGGGCTGGCCGATATCCGTGGTCGTATTGCCGACCTGATGATGCACCTGCACCCCGGTATAAGTGGCCGGCGCCAACGGGCCGGTCTGGCGCGTGGCAAGCTGCTGGTTCACATTTTGGGAATTTGAACTGACAATGAAGCTGTCCGTGAGCAGAACTGTCGCCGGGGCTGCTTGAACAATCAACGGCAGCAAAGCAGCCACGATCAGGCGGCGGAACGGGTTTTTCATTCTAAATGGGTTATTCATAGGAGACGGTTGTAGAGTTGGTTGTATTGCTCTGGTTTTGCTGGTGTCTTTTTTATACTAGGTCAGGTGTGAGAATCCGTATATGCCCCAAACAGGTTAAGACCCCATCACCGAAACAGGTGATGGTCTCCCAACGGCAAGCTGGCGTGTTTTTTCACTGCGGCGTTTGGCGGCATTGAATCCGGCAGTTTTGGCGGCTGAATGGTTTTTGATCATGATGGTTTTGTGGCGGTGCGGTTGGACGGTGCTGATTGCAAACCATAAAACAATCGCGCCCGACTTTCATCCGGCATGAAGTGGATAAACTGGCGAAACCAGTGGAGAATCTGACAGGACAAAGACGGCAGATTTATAAAAGCATTTGGACTGACAGGGAAAGCGCGACGGAATTTAAAAAAGAAGCAACCCTTCCATCCGGGTTATCCAACTGACCGGACAACGGACTTAAGGCATCCGCAATTTAAAGAAACCGGCAGGCTGGGAGGTGCTAAGAGGAATGGCATTCGAAAACGAGCCCGAGCCATCCAGCGTGCCTATGGTGCTGGTCTTCCAATTGCCGGGATCCGACAGATTGGTGGTGGTCAACCACGTGTAACCACCGCTGGGTGTGCCGCCGGTGCCGGTCAAAATCAGATTGGCATCTGAAATTTTTGGCGTCGCCAGCCCTGGCGCCTTGATCACCACTGGCGTGGCGGTCAGTTGCACATTGTCAAAATCCGCCTGGATGCTTGTGGCATTGCCCAAGGCTGACAGTTCAACTGTCAGATCACCGCTCACGGATGGCCCGGTGGTGTATGTCACCGTGTAATTCCGCCAGGTGTTTTGCGTTTCCGGCCGGCCTCCACCGCTCGCCAACACCGTGCCCGTCTGATTGGTGCCGTTGAGCAGGGAAATGATTCCCGGCGAATTGATCCGGTCCGCGCGCGATCCGATGGCAACGGTCAGCGAATAGGTCGTGTTGGGCAGCAACTTTCCCACATCCTGATAAATACCACCCGTGACATTCGGGTTGAACATGTTGATATAGCAATACTGGTTGCCGGCTGCGGGCGCGGCCAGCGGATTATTGGCCATGTAATCAGTGCCGCCGGCATTTTGCGAGCCGATGTCGGAAGGCGCGCCTTCGTTAAAAGCCGTCCAACCCGCCGGAACCGTTGTCACCACCTGCCCGGGCGAAGCCGCATCCAGTTCAAAGCTGTTGTTGTTCAGTGAAAATAGATTTGTGGGGCCGGAGTCGAAAAATATTCCGCTTAACACGGCGTTATCGCCCCAGACATGATCGATCCGAAATTTCACCGACTTGTTGTAGGTATATACCAGATATTTACCGCCGGAGAAATTGGTCACCACCCGGACCGGCGCAACCAGATCCAAGGTATTGGCATCGAACATCTCCACGGCTAACCGCCGGTCTTGGTTGTCCCAATCCACAAAATATAGCGCCACCTGATAGTTCCGCGTCCCGGCGGTATTGATGGTGAAGGTCATGGTATTCCGGCCGCCAACGTCTTTGTCTGTATAGACGCACGCGGCATTTCTGAGATTCTGATTGCTCGCATCGGATGCCAACGCGCGCGTGTCGTTGGTAGCCGTCGCCCAAACCACGGCATTGGGCAGGCCGTTTCCGTAGATCATAAAATAATTGATTGAAGCCACATACGGCGGCAGGAATTTTTTGTCATTTCCGTTGCCGTTGTAATTGCAGAGCGCATAGCCGTCCTTGCCATAGACGCCGCCCCAGTTGCCGCTGGTGAGGGCATCTTCCTTCACGAACTGGGCGGCAAACTGATCCGGTGGCGCGGTATAGGTTGGCGTTGAGCCGGCGTAAGATACGGAAAAGGAATTGGTGCCCGGCTGCACACCGGTGAAATAAACAAATTCAGAATCTTCGCTGGCACCGCCGATGCCGGCAACGGAATGATAAGCGCCATCCCACGCGAGGACGCCGTTGATGGTGATGCCGCTGATAGTCTTTTCCACTTTGGGAATGCCAATTTTTCCGACCGTGCCGACAGGGGCGGATATGGTGCAAAGACCGTTGGAAACGTTGAAGCTGGCCTGAATACTACCCAACGGCGTGGTGGCAGTTCCCGTGACATAGGTCAGCGTTCTGCCCAAATGTGGAAGAATCTGATAGGTCGCGAATCCGGGCGAGGCAGGTTTGATTCCCAAGACTTCTTCACTCAGCCACTTCACGACACCGGCACTCCACGGATGGCAAAGGCTGGTGAAGCCGCACTGTGCGTTCGGCACCGGATCATTGAGGCCAAGACCCGCATTCCAAGACGGACGTGACAGTTCAAAAAAAGTGGTCCCACCGTAGTTGATTTCGCTGCCCCACAAATCGTTGATCGAACTGAGCGCGTCGTCGTCTTTATCCATCGCCGCCAAAGCTTGGATGACAAAGTATTCGTTGAACGGCGAATAGGAAATGCGGTTGGCTCTGCCCGTAAATTCTTGGGCGAAGATCGCGTTTTTTTCCGAGTCATTTAGAAGTCCGGTGTTCGCCGCATCGGCGCAGGCATGCAGGCTGAAACCTTGATACCAGACGGAATTCTGGCGCAGGGTCGCGAGCTTCTCATTGGCATAGCCGTAGTATTTGGCCTGGAGATCTGCCCGGCCATACGCGCCCATCGTCGCGGCGAACTGTTCCCACGCTCGGATGGAAAGCATTTTGTAGGCATCTTGCGATTCCGTACAACTGGCATTTTGAAAGCCCGCTCCGAGTCGTTCGTCCCAGCCGTAAAATGTCAGATTGGGATTTGTGCCGTAGTTCGCATAGGCCCCATCGAGCTTGGCCATGGCGTTGGTGAGATAGGTGCCGAGCATGGCCGTATCGCCCGTGTAGTTGTAGTAATCCATCAAGCTCAGCACCCAGCAGAGAGAATAGCTGGCGATGCCGTTATCGTCATTCGCGGTGCCGGCCAGGTTCTGTTTTATAAAATCATAATTACCAAACGCCGCGAGCGAGGCGGCCTGCGAGCAATAGGCATCGCCGGTCCAAGAAATGCGGTCACCCCGATCCACGAGAACGGCACCAAAGGCGCTGTTCAAAAGATTCAGTTTCACCGTGTACGCGCCGACATACCAGATGCGGGTGAGCATGGGATCGCTGCACGAAAAACTGCCGTTATAATTGGCCGGCTTGGTCTGACACACGAGCCGGAGCCCGGTGATATGCCACGCGGAACTGAACGAATTCACATGGATCCAGCCGAAGCGCACGCCTTCGTATAATTGGCTGTTCAGTTCCAGGCGGTAGGTGTTTCCATATTTGATCGGCGTCAACGTCTTCACAAAATTGGCGCCGCCCATCATGCTGATTTCCGGGCGATTGTATTCGCTGATGCTCATCGTCACATCGCCCGTGAGATCTGGGCTGTCGAACTCCAACCACCCGGCGTTTTCTTGGCCAAAATCCATTTGGATTGATCCCGCGCCTTGGACCGTCACATTCGGATTATCCGTCGTCAAAGAGTGAAGATTGGCAAATGAAGCATTGGTGTCTGCGGTTACTGCGACCGGCTTTATGAGATACACCTCCAAACCATCGCTCCCCTGCGGTCTGGGCCAGCGATACGCGACCAGCGGATCAGGCGAGAGCGGCACGGCCGGTCCGCTAAAAGCGCCGGAGCTGACCGCCGCGTATGGTTCCGGAATCGGCGACGCGCCACCGGCGGGCTGGACGGCTGAATTCGTTGCGCCTTGCAAAATGATTTCTGCGTAACCGGAATACCCACCATCCAATCCGGCGCTTTGCACGGTGAAATTGAATTTAACAAACGCCACGTTGGTGGCCAGCGGCACGCCGATGGAACTGCCGATGGCCACGCGGTTGGCTGAAAAGCCGGTGACCGCCGGATTATAATTGATGCTCGCCAGCGGAATGAAATTCGCTGGAGCAGCCAGGGTGGAATACGCGATGTCGTAAAATTGTCCGTCGTGGACGCCATTTTGCCATCCGCTGTAGACGACGATGTTGGTCAACGTCGCCCCATGGAGAGAATAGGTGATCGACTGTCCGGCATTTGTGCCGCACGTGGCATAGTTCGCAGGTGTGCCGACGTTGCCAACCGTGCCATCCGTCAACGCACCCAAGCCGGTGGCGCCGGACGCAACCGCGAAATTTCCTGTGCCAAATACGGCGGGTGATTGCCTGGCGATCAGGCTGTTGGTTTCGATGGTCCAAGTGGGAGTGAAGGAATCGACGCTGTTCTGGTTGGACGCCGTGATGGCAATCGGCGGGGCGGTGAAACTTGCCGCTGGGACTCCTTGAACAGTGATGGCCGTATAGCCCACCGAATTATTTTCCGAAGGCGGGCTCGTAAAATCAAATTTCAAGGCAGCAACACTTCGGGCAATTGTATTGCCGCTGGCATCATTGATGATCACGCGGTTGGCTGACGCAACGCCACCCGGAACTCCGGCCGGAGAATAATTGACCTGCGTCAATGGGAGGAAACTTCCCGGGTTGGCGGCGGTGGAATAGGAAATCGTGTATGCTTGCGCATCGCGGCCATTGTCCTGCCAGCCGCCATAGACCGTGATGTTCGTGAGATCATAGCCGTATGTGGAAACCGGCAGCGTGTAGACCAGCAACGCGCCCGCCGTGCCATCATTGCCGCACACCTCGAGATTCGTGGCTTGCGGGCTGCTAAATGCGTTGATCGTGAGCGGAATGCCCGGCTGCGTCAGGTTGTTGGCATTGGCGCCGGTATACTGGCTGAAATTACCATTGGCAACGCTCGGGACTGTTCCCGCGATCAAACTGCCGTTAGCGCGAATCCAGGAAGGGGTGAAAGGTACAACGCCCGCCTGATCTGCACCCGTAACGGTGATTTGCGCAAAAGCCGGAGCGGCCAGCCAGCCCAAAGCCAGCAGGGCCAAAACCGCCGGGTTATTTTTAATTCGCATGTGAGTCTTTAAGGGCAGAGTTATGATCTGACAAATTATTATTTTTGACGGCTTTTCGTGTTTCGCATTCAGCCGTGCTTGGTTTTACCTCAAAATGAAACCAGTTAAATCCGTCTTCAACAATGGAGACAATGGCGAATTGAGTGGATAATTTGGCAAACCAGATCCGGGATTCTTGGGGGAAATTGCGTTATTTTTTCTGGCGGGGCGCGGAGCGTGACCGCCATTGGCCGGGCGTGAGGCCGGTCTTCATCTTGAAAAAACGGCAAAAATAATGTTCGTCGTCGAAACCGGTCTGTTGCGAAATTTCTTTCACGCTCTGGGTTGTCTGCGTCAGCAGATTGCGGGCGCGCACCAGGCGCAGTTCCAGCAGATATTGGTGCGGGCTCGATCCGGTGTGTTGCTGGAACGTGTGGCGGAACGAGCTGTAGCTCACGTTCAATTCCCGGGCGAGCGCTTGCGCGTTCAGCCCTTTATCCAGTTCGGTCTGCATTTTGGCGATTCCCTTTTGGACGATCAGCAACGCCTGGTCATCGCCCGCCAGTCCCGCCTGCTGGCCGGAGTACAACATGCCCAACATCTGCGCGGTGAAACCGGCCATCACCTGCTGCAGCGCGGGACGGTTCAGCTTGATGACCGCGAGGAGTTCCGTGAAGAGCGCCAGCCATTTTTCTTCCTGTCCCGGCTTGAACACCGGTGCGCGCGGCGAAAAAAATTTATTTTTCACCCAGCGCCGCGCCATCTCGCCATCGAAACCGACCCAATGTTCGTTCCAGCCGGTCTTGGCATCCGGCCGGTAACGATGCCAGACGCCCGGAAATAAAAACATCACCTGTCCCGCATCGATCACCTGCCGGCCGCTGTGGCGCGATTCAAAAACGCCGGAACCGCGCGAGATATAGACCAGCGCGTGAGCGTCCAGTACGCGGCCCTTGGTCCAATCAAAGTGATAGCCTTTGGGATGCCCCGGCGGCGGGTACAGCTCCCCGGACAGCCGCCGCATCTCGCCCGCCGTCGTCACATGCCAGCCCCATTTCCGGTCGCGCACGCTGACCGGAAAATAGCGAGAGAAATTTTTTTGGCCGGTGATAGGGTCCGAGGTCATGCGGCTCCATCAATAGGTTGCCCCGCCGGTCAGGTCAAATATGAAACCTGCCTAAAACAATTCCGGGGATATTGGACAACTGAAACTAGGAGATGGTGCGCACGACGGGAGTTGAACCCATAACCTTCGGCTTCGGAGACCGACGCTCTATCCAATTGAGCTACGCGCGCAGCGCAAACAGGCGTCCATTATGCGATGTTTTGCATTTGCGGCAAGCAGTATCACGGAGCGGACTGCACATGTGGCATCGCGTGAATTTCAAAACCGTTCATTTCGTGACATTTAAATCCAGGCCGATTTTCCCCTTTTTGTCGGAATGGAGCCGGATTATGCCATCTCCCGCCTGTTCACAGGAACCGGCCGACAGCTTCAGTTTATAGTTCGTCCCGGCAAACTGGTAAGAAATGTCATTTGCTGTGACCGCTTGTACGGCGGATTTTTGCCCGGCTCCACCAACCAGATCCCATGCCCAGTTCAGCGCTTTCCCCCGCTCATCCATGGCGGAACAGATCACCTTGGATTCGGTACAAATCATTGAAAAAATTCCGCCGCCCAACAACGGCTGCCGGATGCTCAAATCTGTCCGGTTCAATTCCTTTACCACCGGCGGGCCGTCCGGTGCCAGCGGAGATGCTTCCGTGTTGGTTGAAAGCAATACCGGCCACATGCCCGCCTTTTGTGTCCCTGACCATAGCGCTCCATCCATCATCGGCATCGTTTCGTAGGCCAGAGCCGTAGTATTCATGGCGGCATCATGAGTCACCGCCGCCACGTTTTCATTGAAGCAGTGAACATCCCGGATGTGGAAACTGCCGTTTTCCCAGAGAAGATTGAGGCGGTAACACCGGCTGTCATACCAGACCGTTTTGCGGCCTTCCTGTTTCCAGTCATCCAAACAAACGACGGAGGTCGGCGGCGTGACTTGATAATGTTGCCGGAACCACTGGCCTGCTTGCGCCAGCGTCATGACCTGTATCTCGCCTGCCTCGGTTTGTTTGGATAAAAGTGCCACCTGTAATGTCAGGCCTTGTTTCATCGCTTCCCAGCCCGACGACGGTCATTTTGCGATTCGCATGCATAACTTTTACTGTGTTACCGGGCTCAGGACCGCTCCTGCGCCAGACGCGCAGCCATGTCTTCCAGCGGCACACCCTTGGTTTCAGGCACCATGAATTTCACCCAGATCAACTGCAACACCATCATGCCGCCGAAAAAGGCGAACACGTAACCAGGCGCAAAGGCCGAAACCATTTTTGGAAAAAAAGTCGTCAACAGCGCGGCAAAGATCCAGTGGGTCGAACTGCCCAATGTCTGCCCTTCCGCGCGGTGGCGGTTGGGAAAAATTTCCGAAATGAACACCCAGATCACCGCGCCCTGCCCGACCGCATGGGCCGCGATGAAGGCGAAGATGCACGCCGGCACGATGCTGTAATGCTGAGTGAAAAACGCCCACGACGTCAGGCCCAGTGAAATGATGTACCCGAACGATCCGATGTACAGCAACGTACGACGTCCCAGCCGGTCGATCAGCCATAGGCCGACAAAGGTAAAGATCAGGTTGGTGACGCCGATACCGACCGATTGCAACAGCGCCGCCTTGGCCCCGAGGCCGGTCATCTCAAAAATGCGCGGGGCGAAATACAATATGGCGTTGATGCCCGAGAGCTGGTTGAAGAACGCGATGAGAAACGCCAACAGGATCGGCACCCGCAACGAAGCCGACCAAAAGCTTCCGGAACTGGCCCGCTCCGAAGACGCGGCCGCAATTGCATCCGCCTCCGCCTCAATCTGGGCCGGCGACGCTTCCGGTTTGATGAGCTTCAAGACTTTCACGCCCGCCGCGCGATCTCCTTTGCGACCGATCAGCCAGCGCGGACTTTCGGGAATGCCAAAACAAAATGCCGTGTAAATGATGGAGGGAATGGCGGCGACACCGAGCATCCAACGCCACGCATTTTCACCGATGCCACCCAGCAAATAATTGGACCCGAAGGCGACCAAGATGCCGAAAACAATATTGAACTGGAACATGCCCGCGAGCCGCCCGCGATAGGCCGGTGGGGCGATCTCCGAGATGTACAGCGGCGCCGCCACCGTGGAGACGCCGATGCCGATGCCGCCCAGTATCCGGGCCACGAGGAACATCGTCACGTCATTGGAAAACGCGCAGCCAATGGCCGAGACAACGTACAGCAGCCCGATGCACAGGAGGGTTTTTTTGCGACCAAAATGATCCGTCGGCCAGCCGCCGAACAGCGAGCCGAGCACGGTTCCGTACAAGGCCGAACCGATGGCGAACCCGTGCAGGCTGTCGCTCAAGCTCCAAAGCTTCTGGATGTGCTGCTCTGCGCCGGAGATGACCACCGTGTCAAAGCCGAACAGAAATCCCGCGAGCGCGGAAACCAGCGACCAGAAGAAGATTTGTTTTTTCATATTTTTAGGACCAGACCGCAGCCATCACCATGATGATTTTAGCGGATACACCTTCAATGAAAGGATCCGCGCACTGCCTCCCTGACAGGCGAGGCCCAATGTTTGATTTTCCGGGGCCATGGCCGATGCCATGGGCATATAGAGGCACCCGCCCCCGCCGAATATATCCACCGCCGCGCGGTCCACAAACACATGGAGTGAAATTTTTCCATCAACCGCCGGCAGCGCGGCCTGGTTGCCGAGGCAGGAAAGCCGCTGCGCGGCCACGTTGTACACCGCCGACATGCCCCGCAGACCCAGGGAGATTTCTTTCGCGTCTCCCACGGCGATTTCGGCCTCGATCTCAAACAGATCGCCATGCACCGCCGCCAGCGGATTGGTTCCCGGGGCCAACGTCTGTGGTTCGATCACCCTGGCGGTTTGCCGCAACGATTTCAATTCGCGGGCGGGATTGACCAGCAACCAGGCACCGGCGCCCGTGGAATGCAACGTGAGTTCCACCGGCAATCCCATCATCTGATTGAACGGCATGCCGCGGAAAATTTCGCCATCCGGCAACCGGCCCCAGGGAATCAAGACGGTGCGGCCATCGCTGGCGGGGATGTCCGAGAACACTTGCGACGCATACCAGCAATTGCCGTTCTGCAAACGTTGCGGCTGCGTTTCCGGCGTGAATTTTTGCCCGTCAAATGTTCCGATCAGGTAAATGCCGCTCGCGCCAAAGAAAACCCAGCGCGTGTTCTGTGCATTTCCATCCGCCGGCAGTTGGAAAAAATTAGGGCACTCAGAATCGCCGGGCAGATTCACATCGCTCAGCTTCTGCCAGCTTTTCAAGTCCGGCGAGCTGAACAACGCATAATCATTGTGATCTAAATAGAGCGCCATCACCCATTTTTTCCCGGGCGCGAACCAGACGACCTTCGGGTCGCGGTTTTCGGCGGCGATATGGCCGAGCACGGGATTCTTCCCATATTTGCTCCACGTCCGTCCACGATCATTACTGTAAGCGATCTCCTGGGTGAACGGATGACCGGCCGCCGTGGCCATCGCCACAAGCGCGGGTTCATTACCGGATTGAAAACCTGCGGTGTTCTTCCAATCCACCACGGCGGAACCGGAAAACATCGTGCCCAGTTCGTCCGGATACAGCGCGATGGGAAGCTCCTGCCAATGGACCAGGTCTTTGCTCACCGCATGGCCCCAATGCATGTTGCCCCAATTCCAGCCGTAAGGATTGTGCTGATAGAACAGGTGATATTCACCCTGATAAAAAACGAGACCGTTCGGATCGTTCAACCAGCCTTGGCGCGACGTGAAATGAAACTGCGGGCGCATGGCCTCGTGATACAAATTATCACCGCCTTTCACGCCATCGGATTGGTCAACCGAACTCAAGCCGGTTGAATTTTCCGGCAGCCTGTCCACCGTGAGCGTAACCTTCTTGCCATGAAAAGGTGTCGCGTCCAAAAAAGCCCACCAATCTGGTTTGCCATCGGCCAATTCAATATCGAAGGCGGGGGCTGCTTTGCCATCCACAGTCACCGTGATCTGCAGTTTCGACGCGCCGTTTTTTACCGGAAAATTTAGATACGGCTTTTCAATGGAGATGTCCCGGGTGACTTTAAATTGCATGATCGAAGCATTGATACGGGTGTCGCTTTGGACAATCTGATCCGCATTGATGTGGCCCCAGCCGCCGGTCGCGTCATCCACGATCTCCAACTTTGCCTCTTTGCCTGCCAGCACGGACACATCCCACTGGCCGGGATGCAATTCTTCGCTGCCGCCGGGATCCACATTTGGCCCGGTCGCGGTGCGCACGACTTTGCCATCCACCAGCAGATTCATGCAGGTCTTGCCTTCCCATCCGCCGCCGCCGATCAAAAATTGAAGATACTTCCGCTGAAGTTTGAACGGAGGCGAAGTCAGCTTGCCGGTCGCGGCATCACCACCGGCGTAGGAGTTGACCAGGCCGTGTCCTTTAAATCCTTCCACCGGCATCTGGTTCGGCAAGGCGCCCTGCGCCGGGCCATTGCCAAAAGCGGTTCCGGTCACCGCCCAAGCACCATAATCAGCACCTTCAAAATCCGCGACGAGGATGTCGGCATTTTGCGCGCGGGCGATCGTCAGGCTCAGCCCGATAATAGCGAGTCCGCAAAGGCCGATGTTCGAATGTTTCATCACGTATAAATCAATGAGTCAGGCCGTTCCAAATGGATTTTAGCTGGTTCACAACCAGCGAACTAAAGGTGACGCTTCCACCGCTGCACGTCAGCGAAATAAGCGAATTGCCGGAAGAATTATTCGCCGGCAGCGGCATGTAGAGCTGGCCGTTGTTGCCAAAGATTTCAATGGTGTCCCGATCGGCAACGATCTCAAGCTGGACGCTTCCGTTCACCGGCGGGAGCGACTGCGTATCGCCATTGCAGGAGATTTGCTGCGTGGAACCATTGTAAGTCACGGTCACATTTTGGAAGGTGAATGTAAGCGTTTGTCCCGAACTGGCGGTGAATTGCGTTTTGAGGTCGATCAAGCTTACCGGAGCCGGTGATGTAGGCGGGAAGATTGCCAGAATTATAGGTGCCGACGGCCAAGGCCACGCCGTTGACGTAGGCAGCAGCGGCGATGCGGTTGCCGCTGTAGTTGAGGTTCAAGGTTGAACCGGTCACGAGTTTGATCGCACCAAAGCTGGTACCGGTCGTATCAAATTGCAAGGTGCTGCCCGACGTTACAGTGGTGTCACCCGTGTACGTGTTCGCACCCGTCAAATCCAGCACGCCCGCACCATTCACCGTCAAACCACCCGTACCGGACAGGACGCCGGACAGGGTGATGGTGTTGCCGCCCGCGTTGAACGTGACCGGACCGTTGATGCCAGTCAGCGCCATATTCACCGCCGAAGACCAGTTGACCACGGCACCAATGGTTCCGCCGCCGAGGTTCATTTCATATCCGCCACCGGCGAAGGCCGTGATGCCGCCGGCTCCGATGTACAAGCTGCCGCCGGTGAGATTGTAAATTCCGTGACCTTGCGTGAAGAAGGGATCGAAATACAGGTTGCCCACGTTGGTGATGACACCACTCACCTGATTCACCAGGCCGGTGATCACGACGTTGGCGATCGTGGAACGCCTGGCTGTAGTTGGTGTTATCGCCGCAGATCTTGGCTTCCCACCAGACATTGTAGACATCCACATTTGCGACCGGAAAAGTGTCGTTGTTCGCATCCGTGTAAAGCTGCGTGTAAAGGCCGGCTTGCCGCAGATTGTTCAAGCAGGCGATTTTCAGGGCTTTGCTTTTCGCAGCAGCCAGGGCCGGGAGCAACATGGCCGCCAAAATGGCGATGATGGCGATCACCACCAGCAACTCGATAAGGGTGAATGCCCCCGGGCGACGACAATGCGTCACGGCGGAGCGTTTAACGAGGTTCATAAAATCATCCTAACGGACAATTTTTCCCGCAGGCTGGTTTTTCTGGCCCGTCCGATAGATTTCTGGACTGCCAAGTTAACTGAGTTGTTATGACAGGTTCGAAAGCTGACAGGGGGATAGAAAATGAGGATCGAAGGCCAATCCAAATCTCAGAAATGATTTAGACGATACGGAAGATGTTTAAATCCCCATTCGACCGGCGTAAATTTAGAAGCCAAACAATCCAGCCCGCACTTCACGGCGTGAAAGATATTTGCGCGTTCGTGCAGGACAATTTGTTCACGCCATCGGGCGTGGTGATTTTAAGATTCACGAGCCGGACGTTTTGCGCGTCGTAAATGCCGAAAGGTTTGTCGGCGGTGATATTGATCTGTTGCAACAAGACATTGGTGACGTTCATTTCCGGCAATCCCCAAATCAGTCCAGCGCGGCGCCCCGGTTGCACCGTGGCGGTGATGTTACTGAACGTGATGTCGCGATAAATCGGCGTCCGGGCGGCGATGGCGGCGGCGGGATAGGTTGTGGCGATGGCCGGTGTGAGGTTATCCAGCGCGCGGTATTGTTTCTCAGTGGCCATGTAGGCGGCGTATATCAAAATTGGGCTGCCCACGTTTGTCATGCGAAGATTCATGTAGCTGAGATTGTGCAGATAGCCGCCGCGGTCGCGGTCGGATTTGATGCGGATACCCGAGTCCGTATTGTTGAAGGTGCAATTTATCACCATGAAATTGGAGATGCCGCCCGCCGTCGGACTGCCGATGGAGACACCATGGCCATACCCATAGGTGCAATTCGTGATCAACACATCGGAGGTACCGCCGCCGCAAGTGTAGTTGTCATCACCCACGCTGACATCGCAGTCCTTGATGAGAACGCGTTTTCCGGTGACGTCGCACGCGTCCGTATTGTGGCTGGGATTCACCGGATCGGTCGAGGCGGGGGCGCGAATGGTGACCTTGCGCACCGTGACATCGGTGGTCTTGCCGCTGATGGCGATATGAAACATGGGCGAATTGCTCAACGTAAGGCTCTCGATCAGCACGCGCTGGCAGGAAGAAAACGCGATCATCCGCGGACGCCGCGCGCCCTTGGTCTTGGCGTACGGCCACCACGGGCTGCCTTGGCCGTCGATGGAGCCCGAGCCACTGATGGCGATATCGTGCAATCCGCCACCGCTGATGAAAGCCGCCGGCTCGGTTGTGCCGCCGGGATATTTATCCAATGGCAACATCTGCAATGTGCCGTCCACCCGCAAATTGACCTGGGTGGCCATCTTCAACGGACCGCTTAGATAAATTCCCGCCGGGATTTCCACCAAGCCGCCACCGGCACCGCTCGCGGCATCAATGGCAGCTTGAATGGCCGTTGTGTTTGTTGCCACGCCATCACCTGACGCACCATAGTTGGTGACATTATAAATCCCCGACGGAATCACTGGCAACGCAGGCGTGACATACGCCTGGGCGGAAACAGCCAGCGAGCCTGCCAAGGTCAGGGCACAAATGATTCGCAACATAGTTTTCAAGGTTTGGACGGATTCCAAGCGTCGTTTCCGCCCAAAACGGAGGCGATGCTGATTTTCACTGCCTCATCTTTGGCAAGCTGTTTGGCCCATTTGTAACGCGCATCCGGGTTCGCTCCGGGGCCGCTGCTGTTGTATTCGGCAAAACGCGCGGTCAATTCGTTGGTGGGATTGCGCCAGTTGTTCCAGCCTTCGGGCTTGATGTGATCGCCCAGTTCGCAATTCAGATACGTCACGCTCGCATACGGACGCCATGGGCGGCCAAGATCAGCCTTGGGCGGGCTGTTGGTGTTGGCGGGAACTCCGGTGGCATCCAGCCACGGTTTCGGGTCGCCGGTGAGTTTGCAATCCATGAACACAAATCCGAACGGATGATCCTGCGGCGTGTTCGCCGCAGTGACGTGACCGCCATTCTTGCTGTGGATTTCGCAATGATCAAAGACGGTCGCGGCCGAGCCATAAATAAAATCCACGCGGCCTTCGATGTAGCAATTCGTGAAATATTGCCGGGCGTCATCCACCCGCAACGTGTCCTGCCAGCCCAGCAAACGGCAATGGTTGATCACCGCCCGGTCGCCGCCGATGCGCAAGGCCAGTGCCTGCCCATGATCGCCGGAGGTGTTTTCAAACGTGATGTTCTCCGCGCGAAAATCATCGCCCAGTACCACGACGCCAATTCCTTTGTAATGCGCATCCGCGCCAGGATTCGGCTCATTCTGATTCAAGGCATAGGTCAAAACCGTGTTCTCCAATTCTTCGCCCACGAAACGAAGGTTGCGCTTAGATTTTGGCACGAGAATCTGGCCTTCGTATTTGCCGGGCTTGAGCAAAATCGTGAACGGCTTGGCCGAGTCGTCCGGTGCGGCGGCGATAGCCGCTTGCACCGTGGTGTGTGTGCCGGAACCGTCAGCCGAAACCACGGCGTCATACTTCGCCTCGCGCGCCACCGGATTCGCATCCACCGGCTCAGCGCGCAAAACGGGTGACAGTTCCGGTGCGGCCTTGCGCAATTCTTCCACGACCAACCGCGCGAACATTACATGCCCCTTTGCATTCAGATGCGTGCCGTCGTAGCCGCCCGTGTTTGTGCCATCTATGATTTTGGGCGGACTGAACTCCAGACATTTTTCCGGCCCGAGCGATTCACACAGTTCGATGCTGCGCGCTTGCAAATCCACGAGGGGCACATGCTTCCCGGCAGCGATCTTGCGGACTTCTTCCGCATAGGGCGCAAGGCTCGACTTAATCTTGCCCGGATGGTCTTTGTCCCATTGACGGCGGGTGAGCGGCGTGACGAGCACCGGCTTGGCACCGACAGCCTGCGCTTCCTCGACGTAGCTGACCATATTGCTGACGAAGGTTGGCATGTCGGTCGAGCGACCGGGCTTGCCGGGTTCGTTGTTGTGACCGAACTGGATGAGATAGTAATCACCCTTCAGTGCAAGCGCGTTGGTCCAGCGGCCTTCACGACGAAAACTTTCGGAACTGCGTCCGCCTTGCGCGGTATTGATGCACACCGCGCCAGCGGTAAGAAATTGTTTAAAGCCCAAGCCCCAGCCGGCGTTATCCGTGACGGTGGAATCGCCGACGAGCACGATTTTGATTTGGGCCGGTGCGGAAAGAACAGCAGCCGCAAATAAAGCGGCGCACAGAAGAATCTTATTCATGGTTCGGGGAATCAATCATTTGATTCTGCCGAAGATGTCGACGTGATGGAATGGCAGATTGTGCAATAAACATTGAAAAACCTGCCATGACCACTCCGCCACAGAGGTGAAGCTTCAATGAAGATTGCGAATCACTTTGGCCAGCGCCGCAACACGCTTTGCATCCACCGGATTGTGCAGCTTGCCATCGCGCTTCAAGGAGGAGCCGACGATGACGCCATCGGCAACACGCAAAAATTCGGCCGCGTTACCCGCATTCACACCGCTGCCGAGGAGGATTTTTGCATCGGGGCAGGCTTGCCGGACGCATTCCACATCCGCGATATCCGCCACCCGGCCCGTGCCGACGCCGGAAACGATGAGCCCATTCGCGAGGCCGCGTTCCAAGGTGTCGTTGGCGGCATCTTCCAGCGACCAGTCGCCCAACGGGGCGGCGTGCTTCACATGGACGTCGGCAAAGATTTCTGCGTCCGGTGCGACACGGGTACGCTCTCGGACGGTATTGTAGGCATCACCTTCGATGATGCCCTGATCCGTGATCATCGCGCCGCTGTGAACGTTCACGCGGATGAAATCACCGCCGCAGGCGGCGCACAGGGCCAGCGCGGCGCGGGCGTCGTTACGCAGGACGTTGAAACCCAACGGTACTTTCACTGCGGCGCGTACGGCGCAACCGGCGGCGGCCATCGCGGCCAAGGTTTCCGGAGCGACGCTGCCTTTGGTGAAAGGTATATCTCCGAAATTCTCAACGACTACGGCGTGGGCGCCGCCGCGTTCGTAAGCGATGGCATCCGCCACGGCGAACTTGATGATGTCCGCCATGGAATGTTTGTGGAGGGGGGCGCCGGGCAGCGGCTTGAGATGAACGACGCCGATAAACAGCTTGGGATTGGCTTTAAAGAGATTTTTCATTTGGAAGATTTGGTCAACCGGGCATAAACGGCCATGAAGGCGCTCACACGTTTGGAGTCTACCGCCCCGACCCAGTGCCCGCCCGTTTTGAATTCAGAACCGATGATGAACCCGTCCGCCGCCGTGAAAAAGTTTTTTAAGTTCGCCGCCGTGACCCCGGAACCGAGATACACCGGCAGGTGCGTGTGGCCCTTCACTTCGAGCACATCCTTTTTTTGCGGGGCAT
>DASZCA010000391.1:0-3085 GCA_035943555.1 Verrucomicrobiia bacterium | reverse complement strand
TGCACCTTGCCATTGAAATGATGACCGGGCGCGGAGAGCAGATAAACATCGACTGCCGACCCGGTGGTGAAATGGCGGAGTTCGCCTTCGCGGAAATTTGCGAGGACATACCATTTGCGCGTATCGAGCAATGCAAAGACCGGCGTGCCCGCGTTGGCGAAGGCGCCGACCGAAATGTTGAGGTTGATAACCTTGCCGGGAAAGGTGGCGGTCACTTTGCAGTAGGAAAGTTGCAGCTTCGCGAGGTCCACGGCGGCGACGGCGCCGGCGCGCTGGGCGAGCAGGGTGGCGAGGTTGCCGAGGCTGGCTTTGGCCTGGTTGGAGCGTTGTTCCTGTCCGGCAAAACCGGCATTGGCGACTTGCACGGCCGTCTCTGCTTTTTCCACGTCATCGGCGGTGGCGAAGCCTTTGGCGAGCAGGGGCTGGATCCGTTGCAAAGTATCGGTGGCCTGCTTGAGCTGGGCTTTGCCCTGTTCCACGCCGGCTTCGGCCGCTTTGACCTGATATTTTAATTCGTCTTCATGCGAACGTGCGACCTCGATCTGTTGGTCCAACGTCGCGAGCGCGGCTTCGGCATTTGCCAAGGCTAGCTGATAATCAGCCGGGTCGATTTCGAATAGCACATCACCGGCTTTCACGTCTTGGTTGTCTTGGACATTGAGGGCGATGATCTGGCCGTGAACGCGCGGAGCCACGCCGATGACGTTGGCTTGGGCGGTTGCATCGTCCGTGCGCGGATGACGTTCGATCAAGCCCCAGACCAAAAGAATCAGGCAGGCTGCCGCCAAAATGACCACGATACTGATGATGCGGCCCGCGGCTTGGTGCCACTCACGGGCGGCCGGGGCGGTTGGCGGCGGATTATCCACCGGTGAAGCGGGTTGCGGTTTGGGGTCGTCCATAATATTAGTTTTTGAAAAAAAGCAGCCAGATGGCCAGGGTGTAAAAAATCATCAAACACGGATACACGATCGCCACCGGCCGGATGTGCGGATGTAATTTAAAGCCGATGAACAACTGCCGGGTGATGAGCGTCAGCGCCAGGCCGATCACGATGCAGACAATCCACGCAGGAAAGTAAGAGCCGAGAACATCGACGGTGGGTGCGTGATCCGCCGCCGAGCAGCCGCTGAGGAGCAGGGCGGGCAGTACGAAAATCGCCTTAAAATAAAATTTACAGTCTGCAGCTATTGAATTCAAAAAACATTCAACATTCAACGTCCAACGCTCAACCTCCAAGGGCGGCCGCCACGCATAGTTGCGGGTTGGGCGTTGAATGTTGGGCGTTGAATGTTTCTCCCGGTCCATGGGGAGCAGACAACCGTGTTGTTGAAAAAATTTCATGGCTGGTGCGGATCAGGTTTGGCCAGATCGCCGACGCTCAACGCGAGGGCGGCGGCACTGGTGAAAATCGCGGCGCGGGTGGTCACCACCACGCTGCGGGCGGAATCAAGGTTTTGCTGGGCATTGGCCACCGAAATATAGGTGGCGAGACCTTGCTTGTAGGATTCAAGCGTGGCGTCAAAAGCGCTTTGGGCGGCGTCGAGAAATTTGGCGGCGAATACCTGCTTTTGCACGGCGGTTTTGAGATCGGTGCGGGCCTTCCACACTTCGCGGACGACCTGGTCGCGCGAATCGGCCAGTTCGCTCTCGGCGGCGCGCATCTCGGATTTGGCGATATGCAAACGGTTGGCGCGAAGAAAACCGTCGAAGATTGGCAACTGGATTGCCATGCCGACGGAATACGTGGGCTTGCTGTTGCCCACGTACGGGCTGTCATAAGCATTGATATCGAGCTTTTCCCAGCCGGTGCTCGCCTCCAGCGAGAGCTTGGGATAAAAATCCGCACGCGCCTTTTTCACCGTGGCCTGGGCGGCCCGGAGGCTGGCCAGCTTGGCGATGAGATCGGGCCGTTGCGCCAACGCGCGGTCGATCAACGTATCCAACGAGTCATCGGCATTTTCCGCGAACGGTTTTTCTTCCACGTCTGCGATCTGTAACTGGGTGGACGGTAAAATGCCGAGGCTGTCCACGAGGGCGACTTGGGCGTCGCTGAGGTCGCCCCGCGCGGATTCCAGGACGAACTCGGACTGGGCGGTCTGCTGTTGCGCTTGCAGGAGATCGGTTTTGGTGGCCAGGCCGTTGTCAAAACGGGCTTGCGTGGCATCGCCGACAGTTTGCGCCGCGTGCAGCGAACTTTCCGCCACGGCGACTTTTTGCCGGGCGGTGTTGAAATCGTAAAAGCTTTTGGTCACGGCGAAAACGATCCGCTGATGTGTGGCGTTGAAGCCGACATTGGCCATCATGGATTGTTCGCGCGCGGCGGCGACGGCTGCCCGGCGTTGTCCAAAATCAAAGAGCAGCCACTCCAAACTCAGCGCCACATTTTCTTGCGCCGCACTGCCGGAGACGACATCGGTCAAAAATGGGGCCGGACCATGTTGGTAGCCCGCAGCGGCCGAAGCGGCCAGATAGGGATAATAGGCGCTTTGATTGAGGCCGATGGCCCGGGCCGCCTGCCGGGCACGTTCCCAAGCGACCCGGGTTTCCGGATGGCTGCGCTCCGCGATATCGATCAGCGCCGGCAGGTCATAGACCTTTGCCGGATCGATGGCATTGGTGACGCCATGGCTCTCATAAAGATCCTGGTTGGTAAGTTGCTTGGCGTATTGATCCATTCCGGGCGGCGACCACGGCTTTTCCGGAGAAGGCGGCGCGCCATTCTGGGCAAAGGCGGTGAAGCCGGTCACCAAGGTCAGAAATCCCGGCGTGAAAAAACGGATCCGCCGAAGATGAGGTTTTGGTTTGATGATATGAGCGGCTCCCGAGCGCATGTAACGTGCTTTTTAGTGGAGTTAACTTTCAAAGTCCAATGCAATTTGGCAAAGGCCGCACCACCTGTCGCCTGCATCCCTCTGAACTCCGTGTGAGCAATGATATCACGTGGACTTCCCCCGAAGTAACGGACGGTGAAGAGTTTGATTTGCATGGTTAGGCTAGGGTAGGAGGCGTTCAAAGTCCACCGGGGAGAGATAACCGATGGCGCTGTGGAGGCGGCTGGGGTTGTAAAAGGCTTCGATGTAAC
>DASZCA010000390.1:0-1801 GCA_035943555.1 Verrucomicrobiia bacterium | reverse complement strand
AAACCGAAGCGCAGGATATTTCCGCCTACATTCCCACCAACCTGATCTCCATCACGGACGGGCAGATTTATCTGTCGCCGACTTTGTTTGAATTGGGCGTGCTGCCCGCCGTGGATGTTGGTAAATCTGTTTCACGCGTCGGCGGTGCGGCGCAACGGGCGGCTTACCGGGCCGTGGCGGGCGACCTGAAGCTGGCCTATGCGCAGTTTGAGGAACTCGAAACGTTCGCGCGTTTTGGTGCGCGGCTTGATGACAACACCCGCAAGATTATTGAGCATGGGCGACGAATCCGTGCCTGCCTCCGGCAGCCGGAGTTTACGCCGGCCAGCGTGCCGGCACAAATCACCGTGTTGCTGGCGCTGACGGCGAACCTGTTCGATCCGGTGCCACTGGCGCAGATGCCCGATGCCGGCAATGCCGTGCGTCAGGCGGCGGCCGCGATCCCAATGGAGGTGAACGCGCGGTTGGAAACCGATATAAAATTGAGCGACGAGGATAAAAAAACAATAATTGAAATCGCCCGCAAAACGCTTGCTTCATTTCAGCCCCAGTCCGAAGCAAAAAAAGAGAACAATGCCGGGACCAAACCGGAAGCCGGATCGCCGCCGAAGGAAGTCAAAGTGTCTGCAAAAATTGAATCCAACGAGAACGTATGAGCGACACCACGGCCAGCCTGACCAGAAAAATCACCAGTGCTGGCGATCTGCAATCCGTTGTCCGCACGATGAAGGCCTTGGCCGCTTCAAACGTGGGGCAATACGAGAAATCAGTCCACGCATTGGGTGACTATTACCGCACCGTGGAATTGGGATTGGGTGCGTGCTTCCGGGAAAGCAGCCCCGCGGCTCCGATCATGAAAGGAAAAGCCGACATCGGTGCGATTGGCGCCATCGTATTTGGATCGGATCAGGGTTTGGTGGGACAGTTCAACGATGTGGTGGCCGATTTTACGGTCAAGACGCTCGCCAAATTGCCCGGCAGACCGGAAGTCTGGGCGGTCGGCGAACGGGTGCATGCGCGGCTGGCGGACGCAGGCATGCCACCCATGGGGCTTTTTGCGGTGCCTAATTCCGTGCAAGCCATCACGCCGCTCGTTGGGCAGATTCAAATTGAAAGCGAGGCGCGACGGGCCAGGGGCGAGTATGCCCGGCTCTACATTTTCCATAACCGGCCGAAATCTGGAGCGCTTTATGAACCGGTCGGTCAGCGGTTGCTGCCGCTCGACGCGCCCTGGCAGCAGGGTCTGACCAAAACTTTGTGGCCGGCGAAGATGGTGCCCGAAGTCATGGGCGGCGGCACGGAAACCCTGCGCGCGCTCATCCGGGAATATCTTTTTATTTCACTTTTTCGGGCATGTGCTGAATCCCTTGCCAGCGAAAATGCCAGCCGCCTAACGGCCATGGATCGCGCCAATAGGAACATAGATGAATTGCTGGGGACACTTAAGGGCACTTTCCACCACATCCGTCAGGCGGGCATTGATGAAGAGCTGTTCGATGTAATTTCCGGCTTCGAGGCCCTGTCAGAAAAAAAACTTTCGAAGCGTGTGGGAGCAATCTGATCAAAGCATCAAGATCAAGTCAAAGGACTTTCGGGTGGCAGCGCCCTGACTTGGCTGGCAAAAAATTCAAAGCCATGGGGAGAACACCCCATATCCGTTTTTTAAGACACGGATATGATTCTTGAAAGATGAGCAAACATATCGAACAAATCACGATGGTGACCGGCGACAAATGTCATGCCAACGGGATTTATTGGTCGTCTGGTTGCGGCCATGCCCACGTCTTGAATTTTTGGGAAT
>DASZCA010000389.1:0-10738 GCA_035943555.1 Verrucomicrobiia bacterium | reverse complement strand
CCTTGGGTGTCATCCTTAAGAACTGGAAAATGATCGCCTTGGGATTATCGGAAACCACCCGAAAGCGGAAATCTCAGGCGGAAAAATATAACGCAATGAGCCTTGCAACAAGTTAGCGCTTATGGGGCGTTGCCCCAGGCTTCCGTCTTCGCTGCACTACGACGCGACAGGGATATGAGGTCGCACCGTTGGTGCTTGGGGTGGGGGATGACGGAAAGTTGATGGTTGAGAGTTGATGGTTGATTGTGGGCCTGCAGGATTTATGGATGGGTGGATTGTTGGCCGTTTCTGATGGGGCTGTTTTACGGCCGGATGTGGGTTTTGGGTTTTCCATCAGGAAGTGTTTTGATGAGCTGAGTTTTTAGGAAAGCGGTAGAGGGCTACCGCACTCCAGGACGCTTCGCGAGGTTTGGAGGCGATGGCAGATGGTGGATGGATTATTGGCTTTTTGGATGGGTGGATTTTTTAAATTGTGGGATGTCGCAGGAGGCCGGGGAACCGCCAGCAGAAGACGGGGAAGCGCTGGCGGGGCTGGTCGCAGCGCGACCAGCCCCACCTGTTTTGGTTGGCGCCAGTGTTGGAGGTGGAGGATTCCAGATTGGAAATTTCAGATTTCAAAGGAGAGGTTTTAATCGCTAAATATTCGAAACACACGAAAGGAGCGGGGAAGCCAGAACGTTGCTGCGCTCGTTCTGGCTTCCGCCTTCGCCAAGGCTATGGCGCGACAAGTTGGCGCGACGGAGGAAGTTAGGGCAGAAGTCCGAGCCGGGTTGGCAGCAGTCCGCCCTACCAGTCTTATGTCGCTCCTGACGGAGCTTGGGGATTTTTTTAGGGCGTGAAACTACAAAGATGTCGCGCCGATGGCGCTGAGGCGTGAAATGACGCGAAGGTGAGGCAGAGGGGACCGCCAGCAGAGGACGGGGAAGCGCTGGCGGGGACGTCGCGGCGCGACCATCCCTACCTTATTTTTGTTTTTTAGAAATCTAGCAATTTGTTAGGGAATATGCGGATTTACGACCGGTCGATCTTCTTGTGAGGCCGATTATATCCAATATTTACGGGGCGATTATGATTTTATCTGGATTTTTTTGGTCGGACCCCCTTCCCACTCCGGTTTTTTGAAAATAAATGGCATAAATCTGCCAGTTACATTCCCCACACGAATTCGGATTTCACGGAGGTGTGATTTAATAGGTGAGATGGAACGCCAAAAGACCGCCTCACATAGAGGACGCGGAGGACACAGAGGTGTTCAGGGCGGAGCTTTGGCTGGTGGCGGCAGACATAGTGGCGGAAAGCTCCAATCATCAATCATCGTCTCTGGTCATTCCGGTCGTTCATTGGCAAAGTCATGGCCACTTCCGGTTGATTCCGGCGATTTCCGGTCAATTCCGGCTGTTTCCGGCCATTTTAAAAAAAATTTATGAACCACGAAATACACCAAACACACGAAAGCGGGATGATGCTTGCATGTGTTGGGGATGGCAACGACGGAAAGGGTTTTGGGGCGCAAGGTGTCGGGACTCAAAGGTCGTTAGCCGTTATTAGCCGTTGTTAGCCCTAATTGTTTTAAATGGCATGAAAAAAATGATGCACACCGCAGGCGGGCCGTTTTCTCGGGATGGTTGGGATCAATTCCGATTTATGGGGTTCGGGTGGTTTGTGAGCGTTGGAATGAGCGAAGGATTGCCGACTGCCAGTCGGCGATACGGCAGAATGCCATTCTGCGGTACGATTGGGGGCTTGCCGAGCTGGAGGTGCGGGCCGCACGGGCATCAGCGGTCCGAGAAATGGCGAAATTTTGCGCGGGTGGGTATCGGAGATCACGGGCCGTTGGGCCTTGTTGGGCTTTGTTGGACCTATTTATTTTAAAAGATTTATGAAAGAGGTGATAAGCACCCATGCGGGCAATTACGATTTACTGGCTTCAGGTGATTTGTGGGCGTTGGAACGGGCGAAGGGTTGCCGACTGCCAGTCGGCGATACAGCAGAATGCCATTCTGCGGTACGGGGGAAGCACAGGCGAGCCGTACGGGCAGCGGGGCTCCGAGGGTGTGGCTGGAAAGGACACGTTTATGCAGGGGCAAGCGCGCGGAAAACAAAGGCGGTTAGCCTGTATTAGCCTTCGTTAGCCTAATTTATTTTAAATGCCATGAAAAATTTGATCTATACCGCCTGTCGACAGTTTTTTCGCGATGATCCGGGGCGATCGGGCTGGGGAAATTTGCGATTCAAGAACGATGATTTAGAGGTTTCAGGTGATTTGTGGGCGTTGGAACGGGCAAAGGGCTGCCGACTGCCAGTCGGCGATACAACAGAATGCCATTCTGCGGTACGAGCAAGCACTTGCCGAGCTGGAGCTCGGCGGTCCGGCGCCTGGCGGGCGGGCCGCCCGCGCTCCATGGGATGCGGGGTTATTTGGACTTTTGACGGTGGGAGGGGGTGTAGTATAAACATCCGATGGTATCCATAGCCAGTTTTGGCGATTCTCCAGTGCAGAATTCTCAAATAATATTGCAGAACTCACATGGCGCATTTCATCAGAAAATTGCTAAATTACCGCATTCACACGAATCATTATGAATAAGTATCTACCGCTGGGAAAGTTGTCGTTTGGCATGGGTGACCGGTTTGGTCATCAAGGCAAGGCGCAACTGCGCGCGTGCCTGCTGGCGACGGAGATGGGGGCGCATTTTGTCCCGGTCTGGAACAAATCCAACCGCGAACACTCTTTCATCGGCACCGAACCGTCGAGCCTGCGGGCGGAGGCGGATGCGGCGGTGAAGGCGCTGGGCTGGAAGCAGTCGTATCATGTGGATGCGGACCATATCCGCCTGGAAACGGTGGATCGTTTCATTGCGCCGTCGGATTTCTTCACGATCGACGTGGCGGACAGCATCGGCAAACCGGCCAGTGCAGCGGATGTGAAGGCATTCGTGGACCGGCATCCGGAACTGGTCGGGACGGTCTCCATCCCGCAGATCGACCATCCGTTCACGATCACGCGGGCGGAAGTGGAGCGGGTGGCGAACAAGTTTCTGTTGGCAACGCAGGATGCGGGGAAGATCTACCAGCATATCGTGAAAGCGAAGGGGGCGGAGAATTTCATCACGGAAGTGTCGATGGACGAGACGGACAGCCCGCAGACGCCGCCGGAACTGCTGATCATCCTGGCGGCGATCGCGGACCAAAAGATCCCGATCCAGACGATTGCGCCGAAGTTCACGGGGCGCTTTAACAAAGGCGTGGATTACGTGGGCGATGTGAAGCAGTTTGAGAAGGAATTTAATGAGGATTTGGCGGTCATCGCGTTTGCGATCAAGAAGTACGGCCTGCCAGCATCATTGAAGCTGAGCGTGCATTCGGGGAGCGACAAGTTTTCGATCTACGAACCGATGCGCCGGGCGTTGAAGAAGTTTGATGCGGGCGTGCATATCAAGACGGCGGGGACGACGTGGTTGGAAGAGCTCATTGGCCTGGCAGAAGCGGGTGGAGATGGTTTGGAGATCGTGAAAGAGATCTATGCGTATGCGATGGAACATGTGGATGAGTTTTGCGCGCCGTATGCGTCGGTGATCGACATTGATAAGAAGAAATTGCCGAGCGCGGCGACCGTGAACGGGTGGAGTTCGCAGCAGTTCACGGATGCGTTGCGGCATGACCAGAAGAACCCGGGGTATAACCCGAGTTTCCGGCAGTTGTTGCATGTGAGTTTCAAGGTGGCGGCGAAGAAGGGGGACCGTTATCTGAACGCGCTGAAGAAGCATGAGGCGGTGGTGGCGAAGAACGTCACCGAAAACCTGTTCGAGCGGCATATGAAACCGTTGTTGCTTGGCGGGCGGGAAACGGTTAAAAAATCCCCACATCTCGAAGCTGTGCCGGCCTGACCGGACACTTGGGGAACATTATGGCCTTTATTCACGACGACTTTTTGCTTGGCTCAAAGACGGCCAGCAAGCTGTACCACAAATACGCCGAGGCGGAACCGATCTTCGATTATCACTGCCATATTCCGCCGAAAGACATCGCGGATAACCGGCAGTTCAACAACCTGTTCGAGATCTGGCTGGAGGGAGACCATTACAAATGGCGCGCGATGCGCAGCAACGGCGTGGCGGAGAAGTACTGCACGGGCGGGGCATCGCCGCACGACAAATTCATGGCGTGGGCGAAGACGGTGCCGGAGACGCTGCGGAATCCGCTATATCACTGGACGCATCTCGAACTGAAACGCTATTTCGGCATCAGCGATTTGTTGAGCGAAAAGACCGCCGAGAAGATCTGGAAGCAGGCGAATGCGAAGCTGGCCACGCCGGGGATGACGACGCAGGGCATCTTGAAAAAATTCAAGGTGAAGGTGGTCTGCACGACGGATGATCCGGTGGATAATCTGGAACATCATCGCTCGTTCGCGGCGCAAAACCATCCGACGCGGATGCTGCCGGCTTTTCGTCCGGACAAGGCGCTGGGCGTGAATGCGCCGGCGGGTTTTAACAAATGGGTCGAGCAATTGTCGGCGGCGGCGAACATCGACGTCAACGGGTTTGGGGCGTTTGTCACGGCATTGACGAAGCGGCATGATTTCTTTCATGCGCAAGGTTGCCGGTTGTCCGATCACGGGATGAACCATTGCTTCGCGGATTTTTGTTCCGAGAAAGTGGCGGCGGGAATTTTTGACAGGGCGCGCAAGGGCGAGCAGGTCACACCGCTGGAGCATTCGCAATTCGCCTCGTACATGATGTTGCTGTTCGGGCATCTGGATGCGAAGCGCGGCTGGACGAAGCAGCTTCATCTGGGCGCGTTGCGCAGCAATAACACGCGGTTGCTCAAGCAACTGGGGCCGGATACGGGCTTTGATTCCATCGGCGATTTTCCGCAGGCGCAGACGTTGTCGGCATATCTCGACAAGCTGGACTCGGAAAATTCGCTGCCGAAGACGATCATTTATAATTTAAACCCGGCGGACAATTACGCGTTCGCCACGATGATCGGAAATTTTCAGGACGGCACGATTCCGGGCAAGATCCAGTACGGTTCCGGTTGGTGGTTTCTCGACCAGAAAGAGGGCATGGAATGGCAGATCAATGCGCTGTCGAACTTGGGCCTGCTCTCGCGGTTCATCGGCATGATCACGGATTCGCGGTCGTTCATGAGCTATTGCCGTCACGAGTATTTTCGCCGGACACTTTGTAACATGATCGGCAAGGATATCGAAGCCGGGGCGATCCCGAACGACGAGAAGCTGGTTGGACCGATGATCAAAAACATCTGTTACGAGAACGCGCGGAATTACATGGCGTTTCCCGGAGTGAAGTAAGGGCGGGCGATTGTGGAAACGGGTTCTCATTTGAGTGTGTCTCCGATGCACTCAGCGAGCATCTCCAAGTCGTTGCTTGCGTCTTTGACATGGGGTTTCTTCATCGTATCGCCGCTTGCGGCGCATGTCTGGAGATAGCCGGGTAAGCGAGGTACGCCGTTTTTTGGTTATTTTTAATTTTTTTGACGCAATCTTTTGTCTTCTGTTATATTGGAGGGGTTAGGAAACAAGGTGATAAAATTATCCGACGGAGCAAGATTTCCGCGCGTAATCAAACATTCATAGCATGATTTCAGGTCATCCACGCCGTGTTAGATTGGTTCGAAGCTGCGCCACGTTAATGGTGGCAACGGGGATGCTATTTTTTGCCGGTAGCGCATGGGGCAAGACGCTTCGCATCGTCTCTTACAACATTGATTGCGAGGATCAGAGCAGCGACGGAAATATCACCAATTCATTTCATAGCCTGCCGACGGTGGTTCAAGGGATCGGATTACACCATCTGGGAACCAATGCGCAGGCGATGGATTTGATGAGCTGTGAAGAGCTGAATTCGACGACGCTGTCGAATTTTGTTGTGCAACTCAATGTCATCTACGGGGCGGGAACGTATACTTACGACAAGACGACAGATCCAAACACCGGCGGCGGGCCGGACGGGATCATTTACCGGACGAATACGGTGCAAGTCGTGTCGGCACGGGCGATGAAGACCGGGCAAACGGTGCTCTTGCAGGCGAACGGCACTTATACGACGGCACATTCCCCGGGGGGCGGGGTGAACGGTGTCACCCGTGCGCCGATGGTGTATCAAATCCGGCCGGCCGGTTTCGGAGCGGCTTACGATTTTTATTTTTATGTGAGCCATGCGCGGAGCTCGAGTGACGATGCGGTGGGGGATGCGCGCTATGCCGAAGCCCAAGCGATCCGCAGTGATGCGAAATACAACCTGCCAGCCGGGGCGCACATCCTTTATGGCGGGGATTGGAACCTGTTCAACGGCAGCTATGAAAACGCATACAAGTGCCTGACCGGGCAGACGACTTCCGATGGGATTGACTGGAGCGATGGCAGCGCGATTTGGGCCAACACCAACCAGACACAGGCGTTCGATCCCATATCCAAAACCTCGCCGCCGACCATCTTCACCTGGACCAATGCGGCCACCGACAGCGGCACTTATTTTTATGACGATGCGACGGAGGGATCCTTCGCAATGAGCTCGCGCATCGACATCCAGCTTATGAACGCCCTGATGTTTGCCGCCTATAACAGCAATGGCGGTGTGCAACTGGCCCCGGACACGGCCGATCCTTATGACGTGTCCAATTTTCCGGCCGCGCAATATCCCTATGCCTTCGAGACCTTCGGCAATAACGGATCGACGCCGCGCGGCGGCGCGGCAACCAGCGCCAGCAACCATTCCTTGAACGACCTTGCCAGCACGACCCCGAGCGCCGCGACGGTATATACCGACCTGGTGGAGGCGGGTGACACCGTTTCACCCATCGGCGGCACTTTTGTCGGCAGCGACCATTATCCCATCTTTGGGGATTACAATATCGTGGTCCCGCCGCCCGCGACGCCGGTTTTGACAGCGCAAGGCTTCGGCACGAACGGCTATTTTAATTTTAAGCTAACTTCGAGCACCAACATCGCATTCGGGGTGCAGGCTTCGACGAACCTGACCGGATGGACGAATATCGGCTCAGGTTTTACGGGCACCAACGGGTTGATGTTCTTTCAAGATACGAATACTGCCGGTTCCCGGTCCCGGTTTTACCGGGCATATTGGCCGTATCCGTAATAGCCCACGGTCTCCGCTTGCGGAAGATGGCAGGCGTTCTCTAATTTGTGACATGAATATCACCCTGGTACCAGTTAAGCCCGATGAAATTCCGGTATTGATGGAATTGATCCGTGAACTGGCCAAGTTTGAAAAGCTGGAGCATGAGTTCACGGCCACGGCGGAATCATTGCAGGCGGCTTTCTTCGGACCGCAACCGGCGGCAGGGGCGTTGCTGGCGCGGGTGGATGGCGAGCCGGCGGGGTATGCGATCTATTTTTCCACATTTTCCAGTTTTACCGGTCGTGCCGGTGTATGGCTGGATGACCTCTATGTACAGCCGCAATTCCGGAAGCAGGGGCTGGGGCGGCAATTGATCGAGGCGGTGGCCAAAGTTGCGGCGGAGCGCGGGTGCGCACGGTTTGAATGGATCGCGTTGGATTGGAATGCGCGGGCGCTGGAGTTTTACCGCAGCTTGGGCGCGCAGACGTTGGATGAGTGGGTTCTATTGCGGGTTGATCCGGCGAAAATGGCCGGGGCAGGCGGGAAATGAGCGGCACGGTTTTGCGAGTGCAATTTTTTCAAGGCGGTATGCCGAAATAGCCGGTTTCGCAAAGATGGGTTATGGCGCATGCTGTGGGCATTCCAATGAAAATTGCCGTATTCTTATTGTGCCTTGGCCTGCCACTATGCGCGGCCACGTTCAATGTCCGTGACTTCGGGGCGACGGGTGATGGAAAAACTTTCGATACGGCGGGCATCCAGAAGGCTTTGGATGCGTGCAAACCAGCCGGCGGCACGGTGGAGTTTCCCAGCGGAACGTATTTAAGCCAGCCGCTGACCTTGCGTACGAAAACGACGGTCCAACTGGATGTGGGAGCGACATTGCGGGCGAGCACGAACCAGATGGATTTTATGAAGACGCCCGGGGATTGGTTGAAGGCGAAAGGGAGCAATTTCATTCCGCTTATCAGTGGCAAGGATTTGACGGATATCACCTTCACTGGCGGCGGTAAGATTGATGGCGGCGGGGCCGTATGGTGGCCGGAGGCGGAAAAGGCGCGGCAAATCAAATCCGGTTACACACTGCCGCGGCCCAACCTGATCGTCATCGAGCACGCCAAAAATTTGCGCCTGGAAAACATCACGTTGCAAAATTCACCGAAGTTTCATTTTGTGCCGACGGATTGCGAGGATGTGGTGGTAACGAACGTGACCATTTTGGCGCCGGAGCGCGCGGCGAACACGGATGCGATCGACCCAAGCGGACGGCGGATGCTGATCACGCATTGCAAAATCGACGTGGGTGATGACAACATTGCCATCAAGGCGAGCAAGAAAATGCCCGGGCATGAATTTCAGAGCGAGGACATCATGGTGACGGATTGCACGTTTTTGCACGGCCACGGGATGAGCATCGGCAGCGAGACGGCGGGCGGGGTGCGGAATGTGACGGTGAGAAACTGCACGTTTGAGAACACGGAGAACGGCATCCGCATCAAGTCGGACACGCGACGGGGCGGCATCGTGGAAAATATTGTCTGCGATGGCATCACCATGAAGAACGTGAACCAGGCCATCACATTCACCTGTGCTTATCAGGGCAATTCCGCCGGTGACGCGAAGCAAACAGGTGGTTCCCAAACGAATGCAATGCCGTTGGCGGGCAACATTCCCGTGTATCGGAACATCCACATCAGCAACCTTACGGCGACGTGCCCAAAGGCGGCGGGGTTGATCGCAGGCCTGCCGGAGAGTTGTATCTCCAATGTCATTCTGGAAAACGTCAAAATCACGGCCGCAAAAAGCTTTTCTATTTCCAATGCGAAGGGGGTGCAGTTGAAAAACGTCGTGGTCACGGTGGCGGAGGGAGCGTCGTTCAGGCTGGATAACGCGGAGGTGGCAGGTTTGGAAGTTTCCACGCAGAAGCCGTGACATGCTTGCGCCAGATTTTAGGCGAGTGCATAAAATTCAATGTTAATTGCAGCTACCCCACGGTGACAAACGGCCTTTATCTGGGATAGTGGTAGCGACAAATCCACATCTCCTTTCAAACCACACTATCACCATGTTTGTTCCAGATACTGAAACCGGCCGGTCGTTTCGTGCAAAGGAGGCAGCAAACCGTTTTCGCCCGCAGGCCGGATTTTTGATACTGCTTTTGGCGTCGCTTAGCATAGTTTCTGGCCGCGCAACGGTTGTGGTGAACGACACATGGCGGGACGGCACGCGTACCGATCCGGCAGCGCCCGTTTATTCGGAGAATGGCGCGGATGCAGACGGGGATGGAGATCTGGAGTCGGCATGGTATTCATCAACCGGTTCGGCATTGACGGTTCCCACGGTGGGAGACCTGCGGGCGGCCCAGCCGACCACGTCACTTTTTTTGACGACCTATTTCACACCGGAAGGGAACGAGGTGAACCTGGTCAACACCGGGGATGAACTTAAAATCACCTGGATTTTTACCCCGACCACGGTCAGCAGCGCCAATACAAGCCAAGGGCTACCGCTGGCGGTGGTGAACACGCCGAGCGGTTCGCGGCTTACGGCTGATGGCAGCCCGGCCTCGGCAGCATACGCCGGTTATGCGATGTTTATGAACGTGGCCCAGACCTTGGGCGGCAGCGCGCCGTTCCAGTTGAAGAAATGGAGCCTGGCCAGCGGCACCAGCGGCAACCTGCTCGGCTCTTCCGGAAGCTGGACTACAGCGCTGGCGAACGGGGTGGCGAGCGGCGTTCACGGATTTGACAGCGGAACGTCGTACACTTTCACGATGACGTTCACGCGGAATGCAACCAGCGGGCTGGATATCACGGCTACCATCACCGGCGGGACTTACAACGGCACCGGAACCGGCACGGTTGCCTTCACCGACACGACACCGAGCAGCTTTGCATTCGATACGTTTTCCTTGCGACCGACCGGTTCCGCCAATACCGCCGCGCAGTGGGATACCAGCCTCTTCAAAGTGGAAGCCATCACGGCAAACACGGCTCCAACCATCGGCACAGATCCGCAGAGCCAGACGGTATATGTGGGGCAAAGCGCCACGTTCTATGTGCTGACTTCAGGGACGGCGCCGTTGGGCTATCAATGGTATTACAATACCAATACGCCGACACCGCTGGCAGGGGCGACAAATTCATCGGTGACGCTGAACAATGTGCAGACATCGAATACTGATAATTATTACGTCATCGTGACCAATTCTTTCGGCTCGGTGACGAGCGGTGTGGCGGCATTGACGGTGAACATTCCGAACCCGCCCTCCATCATCACCCAACCGCAAAACCAATATATTTCCCCGGGCGATAACGCCACTTTCAGCGTGCTGGCAGGCGGTTCCGAGCCATTGAGTTATCAGTGGTATTACAACACCAACACGGTGCTGACGAATGCGACAGGTTCAAGTTTGACCATCGCGAATGTCCAGGCGGGCAATGCGGGCAGTTACTCGGTAACGATCAGCAATCTGGCCGGCGGCATCAGCAGCACGAGTGCGTTCCTCACGATCAACACGACACCGGTGGCGCCGGCTTTCAACTCGCAACCGGCATCGCAGATCGTATTGGTGGGCGGTATCGCCAGCTTTAGCGCCGTGGCCAATGGCACCGCGCCCATCGGTTATCAAT
>DASZCA010000388.1:0-9531 GCA_035943555.1 Verrucomicrobiia bacterium | reverse complement strand
GAAACAGTTGGAGCGGCAGCGCGAGGAATTTGTCGCCAATGTCAGCCACGAGCTGCGCACGCCGCTTTCGCTCATCAAGGGTTACACCGAGACGTTGCTGGACGGCGCACGCAATGACCCCGCCGTGGCCGAGCGGTTCCTAAAAATCATCGAACGCAACACCCAGCGGCTCGACCTGCTGATCCAGGATTTGCTCACCATCTCCGCGCTGGAATCTGGCCGGATGAAGCTGGAATTGCAACCGGTGAACCTGCACACGCTCACGGAAAAAATTTTCAACGATCTCCACGCCAAATCAGAAAACAAAAACGTGGCGCTGCTCAACGAGGTGCCCGAACTCATTGCCCGCGCCGATATGATCCGGCTGGACCAGGTGATCGCCAATCTCGTGGATAACGCCATCAAATACGGCCGGTCGGAAGGCCATGTGAAAGTCGGTGGCAAAAAGCTGGAGGACGGCCGGCTGGAGATGTTTGTGCAGGATGACGGCCCCGGCATTCCGCCCGAGGCGCTTGACCGTGTTTTCGAACGGTTTTATCGCGTCGACAAGGCCCGTTCCCGCGACCAGGGCGGCACCGGCCTGGGGCTTTCCATTGTGAAACACATCGTACACGCGCACGATGGCGAGGTTTGGGCTAAAAGCGAATTGGGCAAAGGCGCGACATTTTTCTTCACCTTGCCGGCCGAAAAATAACCGGCTTCGTTTGCAATCTGCAAATGGCGTCACCCGCCGAGTTGCGCAATGCATTTCCTAACCGGCTCCAATTTTCCGCTATAACGGCTTTTACTGGGAATTCGCCACGCAACCTTCTCGGCACGGCGGCTGCTAAAGTTCCCGGTGTTCCAGTCCTTTCAAGGGCGCGAACACCGGGTGACCATCCACCTGATTTTATGAAAATCTTACATGAATTGATATTCTCGCCGGCGCTTTTCCTCTTTTAAAGCGCCCCAAACCAACACGCATACACACTAAGCCGGAATTTGATTTAGTTCCGGCTTTTTTATTTTTTTCTACGGCCGGGCCAACGCAATCAGCCGATCCTGCCATCTGCCACAAGCTGCCGGCAAAACTGGTAAAAACGGATGTCCTCCTGATACCACGCGGTCAGGTTCGCCACCGCCTGGGGTTCGAGCCGGGTCTCAAAATTCTTTGGAGTTTTATGCGCTGCAACCTCATCGGTCGGCAGTTGGATTTCGCCGGGCAGGCCAAGTTTGACCTTCAATATTTCAAAATCCTGCGCCAAAGTTTCTTGGAAACCGATGTGAAAAATATCCGGCAGCCGCGCCAGCAGGCCGGCTTCGCCGTCAAACCATGGCCCGGCAATTTTGCGGAGATGTCCGCTGCAGTCCATGGCTTTTTCCGCAGCCGCCTTTTCTTCCGCGTGTGAGGAGGAGAGCGCCAGCGCCAGCAGGTTGGGCGCGGGAAAACGTTCAAAGACAGCCTTCTGCTCCGGCGACCACGGGAGATGGTATCGTGGCAGCCCCTGGCGCAAACGGCTGTTGAAACCGCTCACGAAGCGCGTGACCGGGTCGCGCAGAAAAAATACGACGCCCTCTCCCGGCGCAAGCTGGCGCAGCCGTTGCTCGTGACCATGGAGGACCAAGGTATAATGACCGGCGGTGGCATAAGGTTCCAGCGCCGTTCGCACGGCGGTGCCGCCGGTTTTGCCGATGTGCAAGAAATGCACGATGCGCGGTTGGCGGGGCTTCAAAGCCGTCTTGATTTTTTTGGTCAGCGAAAAGATGACCGATATTGTCGCCGCCGCCGCAATTTCTCAATGGAAATTTCCTTTTAGTGAACTGGAAAAAAGCTATCTTGTGCCCATGGTTCATGTTGGCACCGGCTATGACGTTCATCAATTGGTCGCGGGGCGGAAGCTCTTCCTCGGCGGCGTGGAGATCCCGCACACGAAAGGCCTCGATGGCCATTCGGACGCGGATGCGCTGATGCACGCCATCTGCGATGCCGTCCTCGGCGCGCTGGGTGAGGAGGACATCGGCCATTTTTTCCCGAATACCGATCCGCGCTGGAAGGGTGTGCCGAGCAAAATCTTCCTGGAAGAGGCGGCCAAGCAGGTGGCCAAACGCGGCGGAAAAATAATCAATGTGGATTCCACGCTGATCGCGCAAGCTCCTAAGATTTATCCCTACATCGCCCAGATGAAACAAGCCATCGCCGCCGCGCTGGGAGTGACGGCCCGGCAGATCGGCGTAAAGGCCACGACCAACGAGACAATGGGCTTCATCGGTCGGGAAGAAGGCATCGCGGCCATGGCGGTGGCGAGCATCGACTTGCCGGAAAATATTTAATTTCATGCCCAAAGCCGAAATAGCCTGGAAACGCGTCACCGAGGACGGTGAGAAATTGCAGGTCTACGTGCAGCACGTGGGCCGTGACTGGAAATTTTTTCACCGCGCCAAACGGTTCGACACCTGGCAACCTGTCAAAGAACCGCCGTTGGAAGACTGGCTGGAATTGCTGGAGTCCTTGCAACGGCTCATCACGCGCCGGCGTTACCAGCCGGATGATGAAATGCTCTTGCGCCGCCAGATCCGCGAACGGTTTCCCGAATCCGACGTTTAGTTTTCACCCTTCCAGTTGACTGGCCAAACTGGCTTTTTTATCAAAAAATTGTGACTTTTATCGGACACAAAGGCGCCCCAATTGGCAAACTTGATGCAATCTGCATGATTTAAACTTGAAACATCCGTCTCGTTTTTTGCATCTTTAAATTAATCAGGAGGGAGACCGTTCCGTTTGACTGGATTTATTGACAAGTTTTACAGAAAAATACGCTTTTATGTTGAGCAATGACCCGGTCTTTGTTGTCGGAGTCTTTCGATCCGGCACATCACTGCTTTGCTCCATCCTCAACCAAAATCCCCGGATCGCCCTCATGTTCGAGTGCGATGTCTGGAACTTTCCCCGTCCCCTGCTCAACCTCCGCTTTCAACACAATTGGGCGGAGCGCATCGAGTTCTACAACCAGGCATTATCCCGGCATCAGATGGTCAAGACCCACGATTTTTCGGTGCTGGAAAAAATCCGCGTGCCCCTGGACCTGTACCACACCTTTGGTGATGCGAAAGGCGCGGCGGTCAGCGGGGAAAAATCGCCTTTCTACTGCGACCGGCTGGTGCAGTTGCACAAAAAATATCCTCGGGCGGCGTTCATCATCGTCTGGCGCAACCCGGCGGAAGTATATCGCAGCGTGTTGAAGGCGGGGAAAACTTCGCGATTTTTCGGCAAACCGGGCATGCTGAGCCGGATGATTTATCATCAGGAACAGGCCATCCGCCAGGCCGCCGAGATTGAAAAACGGGGCGCGCGCCTTTTCCGGGTGGATTATGCCGCCTTGGTGGACCAAACTGAAAAAGCCTGCCGCGACATCAGCGCCTTTCTGGGTGTGCCTTTTGACGACCGGATGCTCCATCTGAACAGCGCGGACCTCTCCGCCATCTACAAGGCGCCGCACCATGCCTATCTCCGGCGCGGGGTCATTGAACGCCAAAAATACGAGAAAGAACTCGTCACGCCGTCAGTCATCCAAAAACTCGCCCGCTATCGTTGCCGGTGGGAAACCATGCAGGCCGCCTGGCTCAAGCCCTCCGGCGGCGGCCTTGCAAAACCGGGAGCGTTGGAGTTTTATTATCACAATTACATGGGCCGAACCCTGACATTCTACGACTCGCTGGTGCGGGCCGGTTTTGAATTCCTGCCGCTCCCCTGGTTGCGGGTGTATCGCCTGTTAAAAAACTGGGTGATCAATCCGCCTTCCGGGGCCGTGGATGAAAAAACCTCCATGCTTAAGGACCTGACTAAACACTGGCCGACCGTCCTGACCGCCAGCCTGATGATGGCGGGCGTCATTTTCGCCCACACGCACAGCAATCCGCACCTGATGTTCCTGCTGTTTTATGCCGCGCCCTGTGCGTTGCTGGCGCTGGTGGTCAATACGCGCTGGGCCACGCTGTTCGTGGTCATCGCCTCGGTCACGGCGCCCATCGTGCAGTATGATGCGGATTCGGATTATCACTCCACGCTCGTTTTCATGTGGAACGGCATTAGCCGGTTCATCCTGATGGAACTTCTCATCCTCATGCTGGGCCGCATCCGGCTGGATTTCCACTCGTCTGACCCGCACGTCAAATGAAGCAACCGGCCTCCAAAAATCTCGTCGCCAGCATCAGCCAGGTATCGCTCACCGCGCGCGAGCAACGCAACCGCCATCGCGGCTGCGTGCTCTGGTTCACCGGCCTCTCGGCGGCGGGCAAATCCACCATCGCCAACGAACTGGAGGCCGCCCTCTTCGCGCGCGGCTGCCAGACCTTCGTCCTTGATGGCGACCGGGTGCGCAACGGCCTGTGCAGCGACCTGGATTTTTCAGAGAACAGCCGGCATGAAAACATCCGCCGCGTCGGCGAGGTGGCCCGGCTGTTTGCGGACGCGGGCTTCATCTGCGTTGCCGCGTTCATTTCGCCCTATCGCGCGGACCGCAAACAGGTTCGGGCGATGGCGGGTGATAAATTTGTGGAAGTGTTCGTGAACGCGCCGTTAAAAGTCTGCGAGGCGCGCGATCCCAAGGGACACTACGCCAAGGCGCGCGCCCGGCAGATCAAAAATTTCACCGGCGTCTCCGCGCCGTACGAGCCGCCTTTGAATCCCGAGATCGAAGTCCGCACGGACAAGCTCTCCTCCGCCGAGGCGGTGGAAAAAATCCTGCGCCATCTGCAAAAGAAATTCAGCGTGAACCGCCGCGCCTCCCGCGGCAAACCCGCGCCCATCAGTTGGAAAGATTGGTGAACCTCCTCCACCGAATTGGTGATGGCGTGCGCCGGGGCAAAGCGGTTTAATTTCCCGATGCACAAAAGCCTTTCCCTGCCCGCCGCCCTCATTGCCGGCGCGCTGCTTTTATCCGGTTGCGCCGCCAACCAGTCCTGTTGCAGCGTGACGACGACCGCCACCGTCGCGGCGAGAGGCGCCCTGGCCGATCTGCCCGCCGAGTGTGACCCCAGGACAATCGGGGAGAAAGTTGCCGCCAATTTTCTGCCGCGCCCGATCTATTACAACACTGACAAATACATCGTGTATCCCGAGGTCTGCGCCGCGTTCGGTGCGCTGCGGTTTGCACATGCCGCCGGTGATGACGCGTTGCAGCAAAAACTGATCGAGCGCTATGCCTTCATCCTCACGCCGGAAGGCAGCAAGAGCGTTTCGACCAACCGTCACGTTGATTTCCATGTGTTCGGGGTCTTGCCGCTGGAGATCTATCTCGTGAGCGGCGATCAACGGTATCGCGATTTCGGCCTGCACATGGCGGATGACCAATGGCTCAACCCGCAACCCGACGGCCTCTGCACCGAGACGCGCTGGTGGGTGGATGATTGCTTCATGATCGGCAGCCTCCAGATCCAGGCGTACCGCGCCACGCACGATGCCAAGTATGCCGACCATGTCGCGACCGAGCTCGCCGCCTACCTCGATAAATTGCAACAGCCCAACGGCCTGTTTTATCACGCGGATGTGAGCCCGCATTTTTGGGGCCGCGGCAACGGCTGGTTTGCCGCCGCTCTCGCAGAAGTCCTGAGTTCGCTGCCGCCGGATCATCCGAAATATGCGCGCCTGATGGCCGGTTACAAAACCATGATGGCCTCGCTGAAAAAGTATCAGGCACCGTCCGGCTTGTGGCGACAGCTCCTGGACAACGACCAGGCCTGGGATGAGACCAGTTGCACCGGCATGTTCACCTACGCGATGATCGTCGGCGTGAAACACGGCTGGTTGGACGCAAGCTATGCCGATACCGCCCGGCGCGGCTGGATCGGCCTGTGCGGCAAGCTGGATGAAAGCGGAAACCTGCACGATGTGTGCGAGGGAACGAACCAGAAAGACGATACGCAATATTATCTGGACCGTGCGCGCAAGACCGGCGATCTGCACGGGCAGTCACCGATGCTCTGGTGCGCGTGGGCGTTGTTGGAGAAGTGAGGTCGTTCGCTTCGCCGGCTACACCACCCCGGCAGCCGCCTGATGACATTCCTTGTCACCATGCTCGATCTGGATGGTGACATGGCCGATCTCAAAATCCTCCTCCAGCGCGTGGCTGACGTGATGCAGAAATTCATCGCTCGCCGGCGGCTGCGGCATGACCAAGTGAACCGTCAGCGCATTTTCCGTGGTGCTCATACCCCAGATATGCAGGTCGTGGACGGCCGTGACGCCCTCCAAACCGGCCAGAAATTTCTCCACCTTTTCCAGATCGATCCCGGCCGGAACCGCATCCATCGCCAGGTTGACTGACTCGCGCAACAGGCTCCACGTTCCCCACACGATCACCGCGCCGATGAGAATGCTCATCGCCGGGTCGAGCCAATGCCAGCCCGTCAGCTTGATCGCAAAACCGATGATGATCACGCCCACGGAAACCGCCGCGTCCCCGAGCATGTGGGTGAACGCGCCCCTGATGTTCAAGTCATGCTTGCGTCCGGCCATGAACATCAATGCGCAACTGCCGTTGATCACCACACCCAAGGCCGCGACCCACATCACCGTGCTGCCCGCGACCGCTTCCGGATGAAAGCACCGGCCAACCGCCTCCCAGGTGATGCCACCTACGACGATGAGCAGGATGATCGCATTCGTGAGCGCCGCAAGAATGGACGAGCGCCGCCAGCCGTAAGTGCGCTTTTTCGTCGGCAAGGATTTGCTGATATGGATGGCACCCCAGGCGATCAGGAGGCCAAAGACATCGCCCAAGTTATGCCCCGCATCCGACAGCAGCGCGAGTGAATTGGCCGCCAGGCCATATACGACCTCGGCGATGACGAACCCGAGATTGAGCACGACGCCGATGGCAAAGATCGCGTTGTTATCCGGCGGCGAATGGGAATGGCCATGCCCATGACCGTGACAATGGTCGTGGTCATGATCATGATCGTCGTGGCTTTCATGCGAATGGTCGTGTGACATGATGTTTTTCAGATCCAATTTTTGCGGACAAGCCATGTTTTGATGACTTGCGTCAGGGCGACATAGCACACCAGTGTGGCGGCGATAAACAACCAGAACTGCCACGGCAATGGCACAAAGCCCAGATATTGCGCCAGCGGTGAATACGGCAGATACGCGCCGACACCCATGATGGCAAAGGTCGTCAGCGTCAACTGCCAGCTCGCGCGCGACTGGATGAACGGAATCTGGTTGGTGCGGATGACGTGCACGATCAATGTCTGGGTCATCAGCGATTCCACGAACCAGCCCGTGCTGAACAGCGCGGCGGCATAGGTGTGATCCGCGTCACTGGCGTTCGCAAAACGCGCGGCCAGTTCCGGCGTCGGCGGCACCAGGCCCAGGTTGCCGCATTTGAAATAAAAATACATCAGCGCATACGTCGTATAATCGAAGATGGAACTGATGGGGCCGATGAACAGGATGAAGCGGGTGATCTCCCCCATGTGCCACGGACGCGGTTTCGAGATGATGGCCGAGCCGACGTTGTCCGTCGGGATCGGCACTTGCGAAAAATCGTACAGCAGGTTGTTCGACAGCACTTGGATGGGCTGCATGGGCAGGAACGGCAGCCACGCGCTCGCGCCCAGCACGCTGAACATGTTGCCGAAGTTCGAACTCGCTCCCATGCGGATGTATTTCAGGATGTTCACGAACACCTTCCGGCCTTCCAACACGCCCTCCTCCAGCACCATCAAATCTTTTTCCAGCAAAATCATGTCGGCAGATTCCTTGGCGATATCCACGGCGGTATCCACGGAGATGCCCACGTCTGCCGCCCGCAACGCCGGCGCGTCGTTGATGCCGTCACCCATGAAACCCACGACGTGCTTGTTGCGTTGCAACGCCTGCACGACGCGCTTCTTGTGCGCGGGCGAAAGGCGCGCGAAGACATCCGTCGTCTCGATCTCCACGCCCAGCTCCTCATCCGTCATTTTTTCCACCCGGCTGCCGAGCAGAATCTTTTCTGCATGGATGCCGACCTCGCTGCACACTTTGCGCGTGACAAGATCATTGTCACCGGTCAGGACCTTGACCGTGATGCCGTTCTGCCGCAGCGCAGTGATGGCCTTGGCCGCAGAATCCTTCGGAGGATCTAAAAAAGCGAGATAACCGGCGAGCACCAGGTCGTTTTCATCCGCCTTGGTGAAGGTGGTTTGCGCGCCCAGCCTTTTGGTGGCGACTGCGAGCACCCGGAATCCGTCCTCGCTCAAATCATTGACCTGCTGCACGAGATCACCGACGAGGATCGGTTCCATGGGCAGAATTTCCCCGTCACTTTCGAAATGCGAACACTTGGCGAAGACCGCCTCGGGCGCACCTTTGGTGAGCAACTGACGCTCGCCATTGGGACACTCGATGGCCACGGACATCATGCGTCGCGAGAAGTCGAAAGGTATCTCATCGACCATCTTGTATTTATCGATGCCCAGTTCACCGTGCAGCTGCTTGTATTTCAGCACGGCGCGGTCGAGGACATTTTTCAGGCCGGTCTGGAAATGGCTGATCAAATACGCATCACGCAACACGCTGTCGCTTTCGTTCTTAAAAACGTCCACATGCAATTCAAGGATGACGTGGTCGATGGTCAGCGTGCCTGTCTTGTCCGTGCATAGCACATCCATCGCGCCAAAGTTCTGGATCGAGTTGAGTTTTTTGACGATGACTTTTTTTCGCGACATCGCCAGCGCGCCCTTGGAGAGGCAGACGGAAACGATCATCGGCAACATTTCCGGCGTGAGCCCCACGGCCACGGCCATGGAAAAGAAGAAGGCATCCTTCCAGTTGTGCTTGAACAGGCCGTTGATGAGAAAAACCATCGGCACCATCACCAGCATGAAGGTGAGCATCAGCCAGACATATTTTTTGACACCTTTGTCAAAAGCGGTCTCAACCTGCTGGCCGGCCAGGCTGCAGGCCATCTTGCCGAAATAAGTCTGCACGCCGGTGGCGACGATGACCGCCGTGGCCGCGCCGCTTTCCACACTGGTGCCGAGAAAACAGATGTTGGTGTGCTCGATGGAGGAGACGTTCGGGCGCAGATCGCGCGCCTCGGATTTTTCCACGGGCAAAGATTCGCCGGTGAGCGTTCCTTGGATGATGAACAGATCCTTCGCCGCGATCAGCCGCACATCGCCCGGGATCATGTCCCCGGCGGAAAGTTTCACGATATCGCCGGGCACCAATTGTTGCAGGGGAATTTCCCGTGTCTTGCCCTCGCGCAGGACCGTGGCGGTGACCTTGATCATGGCCTTCAACTTGGCCGCCGCATTGTCCGCCTTGGTCTCCTGCACGAACCGCAACGAGACTCCCAAGATCACCATCAACAGCATGACCGTGCCGGCGCGCATATCGCCGGTGGCGTAGGAGATCGTCGCCAGCACCGTAAGCAAGATCACCAGTGGATTGCGGATGGCGGTCCAAAACCGGTGCAGCCATTCGTGCTTCCGCTCTTGCGCCACTTCGTTGGGACCGAATACTTCCAACCGTTCCGCCGCGTCCTCCTCGCCCAGTCCTTGCAG
>DASZCA010000387.1:0-3722 GCA_035943555.1 Verrucomicrobiia bacterium | reverse complement strand
GAAATAGATGTCCTTGTAGGTGCCGTCCTGCACCAGCGCCGCCAACACCGTCATGGGCACAGAAGCGGGATGCCAGCCGGTGGTGGCGTATTTTGGCGTCGAAATGTCCGCGCCGCCGGCCTGGGCCATGGCGGCAGACTGGATCTGCCAGCCGACGGCAAGAGGCTGGATGCTTTCATCGGTAGCGGCGGCGGCGCCGAGGGTTATGGCGGTGATAAAACCGGTGAGAGCAAGGGCGAGCAGGAGGTGGGCGGGTTTTCGCATAGGACTTGACGAGATGTTTGGGATGAACCGGCGGGATGGCGAGCAAAAAGCATGTTTAGGCACCCCCTATAAATGGCGGATTGACCGGACCCCACCTTTTGTTTACCCGTGCGTGATGATAACTGATTCCACCGTGTCCGCAGGACCAGGATTGAAGCGCACGTTGGGACTGTCCTCGCTCATTCTGTACGGAATCATCCTCATCCAGCCCACCGCGCCGATGCCGCTGTTTGGCGCGGCGGCGGTGCAGGGCGGGGGACATGTGGTCACGGCCATCTTGATCGGCATGGTGGCGATGTTGTTCACGGCCATCAGCTACGGACGCATGGCCAATGCGTATCCCAGCGCCGGTTCGGCCTATGCGTATGTGAGCCGGGAGATCAATCCGGCGCTGGGCTATTTTGTCGGCTGGAGCATCATCTTTGATTACATCATCAATCCCATCATCTGCGTGATCTGGATCAGCGGGGCGGCAAAAAATATTTTTCCGACGATTCCTTTTCCGGTGTACGCGGTATTTTTTGTGGCCCTGTTCACGGCCATGAACCTGCGCGGCATCGAGGCGAGTTCACGGACCAATGCCATCATCGCGACCGGGTTGGTGGTGGTGATCGTTTTGTTCGTGGCGGCGGCGGTGCGGTATCTGTGGATGCAACCGCCGGACGGGTTGGCCGGTTGGACGCGGCCGTTTTACGATCCACAGACGTTCTCCTTTACCACCGTGTCCGGCGGGGCGGCGTTGGCGGTGTTGACCTATATCGGTTTTGACGGCGTTTCCACATTGTCGGAGGAGGCGCACAATCCGCGTCGGAACATCCTGCTGGCAACCGTGCTGGTCTGTGTCATCACAGGTGTGCTGGCTTCGGTCCAGGTCTATCTGGCGCAACTGGTCTGGCCGGGGACGAGTTTTCCGGATCAAGACACGGCGTTTTGCTATGTTGCCGGCAAGGCGGGCGGGCACTGGCTTTTTCTGACGATCAATTGTGCGTTGCTGGTGGCGAACATCGGTTCAGGCGCGGGCGCGCACTTGGGCGCGGGGCGGTTGCTGTACAGCATGGGACGCGATAACGCCATTCCCCGGAAGTTTTTTTCGGCCATCAACCCGCGCACGCATATTCCCAGCAACAACATCCTGCTGATCGGCGGCATCATGCTCGTCGGCGTATTCACAATGAACTTTGCGTTGGGGTGTGAGCTCTTAAATTTTGGTGCGTTGATTGCCTTCATGGGGGTGAACCTGTCGGCGCTGCTGCATTATTACATCCGTGGTGATCGTAAACGGTTCTGGAATTTTTTATCGCCAGTGATCGGGTTTGTGGTGTGCGCCTATCTGTGGTGGAGTCTGGGGCGGACGGCGCATATCGCAGGCACCATCTGGCTGCTGACGGGTGTTTTGTATGGGGCGTGGCGGACAGGCGGCTTCCGGCGGCCGATGCAGTTTGTGAAACTGGAGGGGGAGGAGAAGTAGAGACCGTTGTCCGTCGCGAGACACTTCGTTCGGCGACGGGGGGCAGCGCAGCGCGATCTCCCTACCAATAAAAAAAGCGAGGCCGTGGGGCCTCGCTTTGAGAGATTGGTCGGTGGGGCTTACGCCTTCTTCTTGGCTTCGTCGCCTTTTTTCCAGGTGCGCTTGGGCGCCTTGGTGATCAGGCCCTTTTTGATGGCGGCGGCGGAAACGCGCACATAGCGCACTTCACCGTTCGGCATCACGGCCTTGACGCGCTGGAGGTTCACGAAGAACCGGCGCTTGGTGATGGCGGTCACGTGCGTACCGATACCGCCAGATTTCTTGGACTTACCTGAGCGCCAGATGATGTTGCCCTTCATCGGGCGTTTACCGGTCAATTCACAAATGCGTGCCATAAATATTCTTTCTTAAAAACTCTCGTAAAAGGCCGGAAAGACTATCAGTCAAACTTTCGAAGGCAAGTATTATTTTGGGCAAAAATGGTCGGCCTCAAAGGGGCAGGTTGCTCATGGAATCAATCAGTTCGCGACTTTTGCCGAACTGTTCCTGCAGGCCTTTGATGTGGCCGGCATTGAATTCAAGGATGGCCATGGCGTCGGTGAAGGCCACCGCCGGCGTGGCTTCCGGATGATCCACTCCGTGCGTCAGTCCATCGGCCACGGTGATGCAGGCGGCAATTTTTTGAAAATCGTGGGCCTGTTGCGGGTCGTGATGATAGTGAATGCAGGCAACAAGCGGTTCCGGCAGGCCCCAGTTTTTTACCAGTTGCGCACCGACGACGGCGTGATCGCAACCGAACTGGCGACGTTCATCCGCCAAAGTTTCGGCAGTGGTCAGTTGGTGGAAATAGGTTGCGTTTTGCTGGGGCGGGATCTGGGCAAGAATGAGCTTGCCGATGTCATGCATGAGACCGGCCGTGAAAAGCAGGCTGGCATCCTCTCCGGCGGCCTCGGCGGTGAATTTGGAGGTGAACGCGGTGGCCACGCTATGTTTCCACAACCGAAGGGGGCTCATGCCACCGATCGGCCGTTGTGGAAAACTGGCGCTGCCATTGATCATGGCCGTGAGCAGATAGATGGATTGGTAGCCGACACGGTTGACGGCCTCCGTCACGGTGGAGACAGGTTCATCCTGTCCGAAAAAAGCGCTGTTGCAGATCTGGAGAAGCTTGGCGGTGAGAGTCTGCTCGATGGAGATGATCCGGACGACTTCATCAAAATTGGCATTAACATCGCTGAGGTGGGGCAGCAATTTTGGCAGCAATGACGGTGACATCGGCAGAATCTCCACCTTGTCCAGCAGGGCCCGGATATTGTCCATAAAATAAATTTTGCGCGAAAAACAGTCGTGTATATGTAAAATGTTCGTGCGTTGCCGGCGCGATGCCGTAAAATCTTCGTTCTTTTTATGGCTACGCTAAAACCTTTCGCCGCCTTGCGGCCCAAACCTGAAATCGCCGCCCAGATCTGTGAACTGCCCTACGACGTGATGTCGTCGGACGAAGCCCGCGTCATGGCGGCCGGCAATCCGCACAGCTTTCTGCATGTCAGCAAACCCGAAATCGACCTGCCGGCAGGCACGGACATCTACTCATCGGCTGTTTACGCGAAGGGTAAAGAGAATTTTGCCCGGCTCATCACCGAGGGCGCGCTCAAGCAGGACGACAAGCCTCATTTCTACCTTTACCGCCAGATCATGGGCCAGCATGTGCAGACCGGGCTCGTGGCCGCCGCCAGTTGCGAAGAATACCTGGCCAATATCATCAAAAAGCACGAGTTCACCCGTCCGGACAAGGAAGACGACCGCGTGCGCCACATCGAGGCGTTGAATTCGCAGACCGGACCGGTTTTTCTGACCTACCGCGCCGTGGCGGCGTTTGATGAATTTGTGGCGAAGAAAACCGCCGAAACCCCCGCCGTGGATTTCACCGGCAAGGATGGCGTGCGTCATACCTCATGGGCCATCACCAGCGCGGAAGAGATTGCGTTCG
>DASZCA010000386.1:0-12866 GCA_035943555.1 Verrucomicrobiia bacterium | reverse complement strand
CGGCGGAACCGGCCTGATAGATGGCGGCGATCTGGTTGGAGGAGAGGGCGCGGTTGTAGATGGAGACTTCATCCATCATCCCGTTAAAATAATATGCCGGGCAACCGGGGTCGGCTCCGCCGCCGAGCCGCAACGGTTCGGTGGTGGTGATGATCGGCCCGCTCACGGCCATCTTTCCATCAACGTTGCCGTTCACATACAATATCAGGTTGGTGCCATCATAGGTTTCAGCCACATGGTACCAAGTGTTGGATTGGATGATGGTGGCCCCGTCAAAGATCTGCAGGCCTGAACTCACCCCGATATGCGCCCGAAAATCTCCCATGCCCGGGCTGGCCGTGGAATCACCCACGTTGAGCATGTATTGCCGGCTGCCGCACTCGCCGTCTTTGTTGACCAGATCTTGCGACCAATGAGAGGGAACAGCAGCACGGACATAGACCCATAATTCAATGGTCAGGGCGTTGGTCGGATTGAGCGCCGGCTCGTCGGGGATGGTGACGTTGGCATTGCCCGGGAAATTAAAGCCAAACCCGGTTTCACCAGCGGCATAGGTCACGCCCGCCGCCACGGAGCCGTTATCACCACCGATGATATCGACGGCGTTACTCTCGGCCTGCCACCAGCCGACGATGCCGGTGGGTGGCGGAGTGCAACCGGCATGAGCGGGGACAGCCGCCAGCGGCGCAAAGAGGGCGCCCGCGGCAAGCACAATGGTTGCAGGAAAGGATGAGAGGATCGTTTTCATGGTATTGGGTGCTGACGAAGTGGACCAGCCGCCGGGCAGATGTCTGATCGGTACATCTTTTGTAGTCGAGTTTTGGCGGGGTGGCAAAGCAAAAAAACTGACAATTTGGTGACCTTTTTGGCGTAATCCAGACCACGCTCCGCGCAGCCATTGAGGTTGAGGTGTTAGCACCGGTTTTATCAGAGTATAAAGATTCATAAACGGTGGTTATTTGGTCGTTTTTAACGGTCTGTGGTCATCTGCTTGAAGAGGAGCCAGTCCGGATTGGTGGAACTGATAGTCCGGCCTGGCACGCTGCCGGGATCCCGTAACTTGAAGATGAGGGCATGGCCATCGGCAAAATTCATCCCGCTGCCGTGTTGATGCTGGATGCCGGGAAAACTTGTGAAAGGCTGGGAGTCATCCATCGTCACCTTAAAAAAGCCGTCGTTCAATGTGGAGGTGTCTTCATCCGAGATGACCCAAAATTGTGAAGCCCCGAGATTTGCGATCTCGGCCTCGCGGACGAAGGTCCGATATGACTGCTCCGTCAGGCTCATGGTGCGGCTGCCCATCCAGCCGTTCATCGAACAACTCAGGCGGGAAGGCCCATTTGTCGGCGGCGGATCCCCCGGGCAGGCGTAAGCCGCCGGGTTGGCGACATAAGCAAAGAGGCTGCCTTGACGTATGCCGGTGGCCTGAGTGGCATTCGTTCCAGAACTCCAAGTGACCCAAGATGAACCATTGCCGGGTTGGGGCGCGTTCATCACCAGCGTGCCATTGTTGTCGTCCGCATACATTCGCCACGCGAGCGCGAGCTGGTGCATGTTGCCGGTGCAGCCGATGGCTTTGGCCCGGGCCTTGGCGGCGGCTAGCGCAGGCATGAGCAGCGCGGTCAAAATCGCGATGATGGCGATGACCACGAGCAATTCGATCAACGTAAAACCGCGCACGGGCCGGGGGCTGTGGGTGGTGGCGGCGGAGTTCATCGATCAGCCAAAAGATTAACCTGCGGAAGAGGGCTGCAAACTGTGCGTCTCGACGCACACCTGTGCTTTTGGTTGCACAGCTTGGGGCCGGGATGGAATACTCGCGGCGGATGAACCCGCGCACCGCAACCCTGGCCACCCTGCTGGTTGTGGCATCATCCTGGGGCGCAGAGGCGTGGGCGGAAAATATCTGGCAGCCAACACCGCTGCTTTCATCGCCGCCGGTGGCGACCAATTCCTTTGTGCCGCCACCGGAACTGGCCGGTGTCGCTGACTGGAAAATATCGTTCACCAATCTGACAGGAGATGTCTGGCTGGGCGGTGGCAATCATCTGGCCTGGCGACATCACGGACAGTGGCGGGTGTTTGCTTCCACGAACCAGATCGGCCCGGAAAACCCGGTCGCTTTTGCCGGCGCGTCCGATGGCCGGGTGTGGTGCGCGACGCCGGACCGCATCTGGGAATTTGACGGGCACGACTGGCTGGCGACGCATGAGGCGCCGGGGGCGGTGCATGCGCTTACCGTTACACGCGATGGTGCGTTGTGGGTGGCGACAGCGCACGGGCTGCTCCGGTTCGCACATGGCGTGTGGATTGTGAACTCCACGGCGGACGGGCTGGCGGCGGATGAAATCTGGTCGGTGCAGGAGGATGAATCCGGCGCGGTCTTTGCCGAGACAGCGAAGGGCTGGAGCCGGTATGAGCCGGATGCGGACACGGATGCGCCCCGGACGGAAATCTTGCCCACTGACTTCAACCCCGCCAATGTGCAAGAGGACGCGGCCATCACGTTGCGTTTTCAGGCCCGCGACCATCTGGACCAGACCGCGCCGGACAACCTGCTTTTTTCGTACCGGCTGGATGAGCGGGCGTGGTCGACATTCCAGCCGGCGGCGCCGGTGGCGTTCTCGGGGCTGGGCTTGGGACGGCATGTGTTCCAGGTGCGTTCGATGGACCGGAACGGCAACGTGGAGATCATCCCGGCGGAAATGGGATTCACGGTGGTGGTGCCATGGTATCGCGAGTCGAGGCTGGTGGCGGTGCTGGGGATGGCGCTGGTGGTATCGGTGTTCTTTGCCGCGCTGGCGTTGAACCGGCACCGGCGGCTGCAGCACAGTTATTCGGCGGTGGAGGAACTGGTGGCCGAGCGCACGCGGCAGTTGGAACTGGCGAACCGCGAGCTGTTGCACAGCCAGAAGATGAATGCGCTGGGCACGCTGGCGGCGGGGATTGCGCATGATTTTAACAACATCCTCTCGATCATCAAAGGCTCGGCGCAGATCATCGAAGACAATGTGGAGGATCCGGAAAAGATCGGGACGCGCACAGCGCGCATCCAGACGGTGGTGCAACAGGGCGCGGAAGTGGTGGAGGCGATGCTGGGATTCAGCCGCAGCAATGACGCACCGGCGGCGGCGTGCGATCTGAATGCCGTGGTGGCGGACACGCGGCGGCTGCTGGGCGACCGGTTTCTGCATGAAGCGGAAGTGCAGTTTCAGCCGGGTGACGCGCTGCCGGAGATTTCGGTGCCGCGTGATTTTGTGCAGCAGATCCTGCTCAATTTTATTTTCAATGCGAGCGAGGCCATGACAGGGCGCAAACAGATCTGGCTGAGTACGCGGCTGGTGGAACAATTGCCGGGGGAACTGGTGCTGCCGCCGGCAACGGCACCGCGTTTTATTTTAATTTCCGTGCGCGATCATGGCGCGGGCATCGCGCCGGAGATACGGGCGCGGATTTTCGAGCCATTTTTCACGACCAAGAACCTGTCCACGCGGCGCGGCACGGGGCTGGGGCTTTCCATGGTCTATGAGCTGGCGCGCAAGATGGAGGCAGGCATCGCGGTCGAATCGGAGCCGGGCGCGGGCAGCACATTCACATTGATCCTTCCAGTGAAGCCATGAACACGAAACCACAACCGAAGTCGCCACCCAAAGCGCATCTGCTCATCATCGAGGATGATGACCTGCAATATGAGATCTACGAGGAGGCGCTGAAACATTGCCGGCTCACGCGGGTCAAAACCGGAAGCGCCGCGCTGGCGTTGTTGCCGAAGATGCAGCCAGACGCGCTGGTGCTGGATCATGTGCTGGAAGCTGGCGAGCGCGGGCTGGATTTTTTGCCGGAATTCAAGGAACTGCTGCCGCATGTGCCGGTGATCATCGTATCGGGGGCGCTGGAAGTGCGGCAGCAGATGACGGCGTTGCAGGGGCCGCGCCGGGCGCATTATTGCCTGCCGAAGCCGGTGGACATCCGTGAACTGCGGCGCACGGTGGAAACCGCGCTGAAGGAATGCGCGGGAACGGAGATCATCCGCCAGTTTGAAGCGCTGGAACGTTCGCGGCGCATCGATGCGACGGAGTTGTTAAGCCGTTCCACAGACCGGCTGGCGCGGCAGAACGAGATGCTGGCCCGCTTGGGGCCGTCCAAAGAAAGGCCGAACATCTCGGCGCTGGCGCGCGAGTTCAAGGTGGCGCGGCGCACGATCATCCGTGATTTGCAGGAACTCATCCGGCGCGGCCAACTGCCGGCGGACGTCTATCCGGAATGGGAAAATCCGGCCGATGAAAAAGATTAAACCGGCAGAGGATGCCCATGCGGGACGACTTTAGGAATTTTTTGCGGGGCGGTATTTTTCTTTAGGTTGCGAAATTTTTTCTGGCACACGAGTTGCGAGTAAACTTGCGTGGCCAGAAAATTTCATAATCAAAGTTTCGCGCCGATACCGTCATCCGCGGCGAACATGAACTTGCGGATGGCGTCGTTTCAATTGGCATCCATGGGGGTGCCGCCGCGCGTACCGCAGGCCAAACGGGTGCATCAACCGCGCCGTCGCTTGATGATCCAGCGGTTTGAAGAGGCGCCGCAACCGGTGAAAATAAGACACATCAGCCAAAAATTGGGCACGGTCACCGTGGAACTGCCAAAGGTGCCGGTTCAGATCGCTCCGTGAATTCCACCTGGTCGTAGCCGGCCCGGTTCAAAAACACCGCCAGTTCCAGCCGCGCCCGGTCATCCGCATCCTTCAGAATTCCCGCCGCCCGCGCCGAGCGGCGGATATCATCCACCGCCGACTGCCGGGCGGTCGTCTCCAGATCCTTGTCGAAACCGCGCAAAAAACCGCGTTGCCAATCGATGACCTTGGTCTGTTTTTCGTCCAGATAGGCATCCGTGATCTCTGCCGGAGGCAGATGGATGATGATCTTCTTGCCGGCGATGACGATATCGGCGGGTTGCAAATTTTTCAGATTGATGCCGGCCTGGACGTTGCCTTGCGCGAGGAGGAGCAGGCGGTTTTCACCCTGGAGCAACTGGCCGAGCGTGGAGTCCGGCGGGGCGGTTTCGATGACGACCTTCTGCATGACGTATTTCACGGTCACGAGCTCGTTCAACGTCTGCACCTGTTGCACGACGGTGGTGGTGTTTTCCATGTGCGGTCCGCCGCGAAAGCCGAGGAGGCGGGAGCCCAGCCAGATGCCGGTCGCGAAGATCAGAAAGATCAACGCGAAGATGGCCATGGTTTTTAAGAGCCGCATGGCGGAAATGTAGCGCGAGAAGGGGTGAATGTAGAAGGAAGAATTAAGAATGAAGAAAATGATGGTTTTGCTGTGCGGCGAGACGCACAGTTCCCGGGCGGGATATTTGATCTATGATTCGATCTGTCATACGCATCATCTATAAACAAATCCCATGAAACACATTCTTCTGGTTTCCATGTTGGCGGGCCTGGCGGCAGTTTCGGCGCAGGCGCAAGGCACGATCAAGTTCAGCAACGACAGCACCACGAAAAGCAGCACCAATTCGGTGGTGGGCGGCGCGACGACCGGGTTGACCGGGGCCGTCAACCCGCCATACCGTTTCGCGCTGTTCCGTTCCACCAGCGCGACCAGCGTGAACGGCCAGACCACCGCCATCGCCGGCGGTACGAATGTGAACTACGCCTTCAATGACGGGAACTGGACCTTCGTAACTTACGGCACAAATTCATTCAGTGGCGGCCAGTTTGTCGGTATCGCGGCCAATAGCAGCGGTGCGAACACGGTGGGCAGCGTGGCGAGCGGCGCCACGGCGCAGTTCGTGATGATCGGATGGTCGGCAAACGTGGGGTTGACGGTTTCGGCGCTGCAAAGCTGGTTCAACGGCGGTAATCCGAATTTTCCCGGCTGGATCGGCCAATCGGCCGTGAGCGGGGCGATCACGCTAGGTGGGAGCACCACGCCCGCCACCTTGTTCGGCAGCAGCGCACCCGCCATCCCGGGTTTTATTTTGGGACGGGCCGATCCTTTGTCGGGAGTATTTCCGGTGATCACGACGCAACCGTTGAATAAAACGGTGCCGGTGGGGGCCACGGTGAATTTTTCAGCGAGTGCATATGGCACGCCATCCCCGGCGTACCAGTGGATGTTCAACACCAACACGGTTCTGCCGGGGGCGACCAGTTCCACTTTGACCCTTAACAATGTGCAGTTGACGAATGCCGGAACCTATTCGGTGCTGATCACGAATTCGTCCGGATCGACCAACAGTTTTGCGGCCACGCTGACGGTGAACGCGCCCTCCGGCAACGGCTATGTGATCTTTGGGAACAGCAGCGTTTCGGTGACCAAAATCTTCACCAACACGTCGGTGGGCGGCGCGGCGACGGGTTTGACGGCGGGCCCTTACAATTATGCGCTGTATGTGTCCACGACCGCGACCAGTGTGAGCGGGCAGACGGCGGCGATCGTGGGCGGGGCGAGCAGCAATTACGCCTTCAATGCCGGCGCGTGGACGTTGGCGGCCACCGGGACCAATTCTTACCGGGGCGTGTTCACGAGCACGACCGGCGCGGGAACAGGCCGCACGCTCATCACCGGAATCGCGCCGGGGGTTGGCGCGCAATTTGTGGTCATCGGGTGGTCGGGGAATGTCGGTCCGGACATTTCGTCCGCCCAAGCCTGGTTCAACAATGGCAGTCCGGCCTCGGACGGATGGATCGGCCAGTCGTCGGTGAGCGGCTCTTTGGTGCTGGGTGATGGCGCGAGCATACCCACGCCGTCGATATTCAATACAAATGCGCCAAGCCTGCAAGGATTCACGCTGGGGCTGGTGTCACCCGTGGCCCATGCGTCCTACGCCATGGCCTACGCGCCGCCGGCCCTGGCGCGGACCAGTCAAGCCGGAGGCTACGTCAAACTTTCATGGCTGACGGCGTCGGGAAATTTTGGAGTACAGTCGGCGGACGGACCGTTTGGGCCGTGGAACGACACGGGCTTGCCGGTCACCGATGACGGAACCAATTCGTCAGTCAGTGTGCCACCCACCCAGGCGCATAAGTACTTCCGGCTGGTGGTGCAGTGACAGGGGGAATGACGAATTTCGAATGACGAATGGTAAAATGATGGCGATAGGTTGGTGGGCGTGCTGCGGCTGGTCCCGCTCCGAGCGGGACACAGCCGGGCTCCGGGGGGAGCGCTTTGGCTGGACAAAGGTTTTTTGGCAGGCAGAGTCGTGGCCATGAAGCTGGGTATTTCTAATCGGGAGAGCGTTGCGCTGACGCTGGTTGAAGTTTTGGTGGTAGTCGTGGTTTTAGGTTTCCTGTTCGCATTACTATTCCCCTGGCCTGAGTCATCTAACGGAAAAAGGAACTGGCGAATTTCTTGCGTTAATAATCTTAAACAAACCGGTATTGCCTTTGCTGTATGGAGAAATGATCACGATGGGAAGTTTCCGATGGATGTCGCCGGAACCAATGGCGGGGCAAGGGAAGCCGCTCTTGACGGAAATGCGGCAGCGATTTTCCGAAGCATGTCTAACGAATTGAGCGTGCCAAAAGTGTTGGTCTGCCCAGCGGACGGCAGCCGGTTTATCGCCACCAACTTCTCCGCCGGCTTTGGCGCCAAAAATATCAGCTATTTTATCGGTTTGGACGCGGCAAGAAATTTGCCAGCGACGATATTGTCTGGTGACGATAATCTTGAAGTGAACGGCGTAGCTGTCAAAGCTGGTATCATAAATCTTACCGCCGATGCCTTCGTCAACTGGACTACAAACCGTCATCGCAGCGGCAATATAGTTTTTACTGATGGCAGTGTTCGCTCGTTAAAAAAATTCTGGTTTTACGGATTGCTTGCGCCAAAGCGGTTTTCTAACCAATGAGTTCTTGATTCCATGATCCATATGTCGCTCCTGACGGAGCTGGATTTTGATTGGGATGGCGAACTACAAAGATGTCGCGCCTACGGCGCTGGGAGGGTTTGCCACCAGGCGTTGATAGAAGATGCGCGCTTTAGTTGTTTGATTCCGCCGTCTGACGCTGCGCTCGACGGCGGGGACGCCGCAGCGCGGCTTCCCTACTGGAACTTTCCCCATTTGCCTGCCGGGCATAAAACGCTAGACTAGCTTCATGACTTTGCCCGGATTTCCTGTGGCGCGGCCGCGGCGGTTGCGGACGTCGCCGGCGTTGCGCCGGTTGGTGGCGGAGACGCGCTTGAATGTGGACCAACTGGTGTTGCCGCTGTTTGCGCGCAGCGGGAAAAAGCTGCGCCGGCCCATTAGCGCGATGCCGGGGGTGTTTCAACTCTCGCCGGATGAGATTTTACGGGAAGCAACGGCGGCGCATGCGCTCGGGGTGCCGGCGGTGTTGCTGTTTGGCATTCCGGATAGCAAGGATGCAAAAGCTTCGGGGGCGTATGCGGCGAAGGGAATCGTGCAGCAAGTGGTGCGGTTGTTGAAAAAGGAACTGCCCACGTTGCTCGTGATCACGGATGTATGTCTGTGCGAATATATGGAGCACGGGCATTGCGGTATCGTGCAGCACGGCAAGATTCTAAATGACCCGACTTTGAAACTGCTCGCGCGCACGGCGGCGAGCCATGCGGAAGCGGGCGCGGACATCGTCGCGCCCAGTGACATGATGGACGGGCGCGTGCGGGCCATCCGCGCGGCATTGGATGATGGCGGTTTTCTGGATACGCCGATCATGAGCTATGCGGCGAAGTTTGCTTCGGCATTTTACGGGCCGTTTCGCGAAGTGGCGGAGTCGGCGCCGAAGTTCGGGGATCGTCGCAGTTACCAGATGGATGCGGCCAATGCGAACGAGGCGTTGCGCGAGGTGGCGCTGGATGTGCAGGAAGGCGCGGATATCGTGATGGTGAAACCGGCGCTGGCGTACCTCGATATTTTGCAACGCGTGAAAACGGAATTTGGCCTGCCGACGGCGGCATACGCGGTGAGCGGCGAGCATGCGATGATCAAGGCGGCGGCGGCGAACGGATGGATCGATGAGCGCGCGGTGACGTTGGAGAGCCTACTGGCGATGCGGCGGGCGGGGGCGGATATTCTGATCACTTACGCGGCGATGGATGTGGCGAAGTGGTTGAAGGCGTAGGCGCGAGGTGTGGGGCGCGGGGCTGGAGGGGGGAGGCAAAGGCGGAAACATTCAACGTCCAACATTCAATACCCAACGTCGAAGCAAGGTGTGAATAGAGTCCCCTTGTAAATTAAATGTTGAATGTTTTTGAAATAAAACCGCAGTTTTAATTGAGCCGCTAACCGCCGGGCCACAAGCCGGATTCTACGTCGGAGGCCTGACGCCACATTACAACAGTAAATCAATGTTTCCGACGGCGGGCGGCGATCAGGCCGCAAAGACCGAGCGCGCCCAAGGCAAAAGTCGTGGGTTCGGGGACGGGGGCGAGGACGTTCAGGGTATAGTTCATGGACGAGTTGAAACCGTCCTGGCCGAAGCTTGTCGAGGCGGTGTAAGTTCCGGTATTGAAGGTGGAGAAGGGCACATCAATCGTTTCCGAATCGGCGCCGGGCTGGAAAAATACGACGGTGCTGCCGCTGCCGCTGTACAGGGTGGTGTCCATGTTGAGATCGAGCGAGTAACTGGAACCGCCATTGGCCACGAACTGCACGTTGCCGAGATGGGCGACGTTGAGATTGCTGGAGTTGGTGAAGGTGCCGAAGCCGGTCACCGAAAAGGGGCTGGTATAAGAACCAAGATTGTTGACCCAGCCGCTGAACTGGGGATCGAAGCGGCTGAAACCGGGAGCGAGGGCGCTGATACCGAAGCTGGTGAATCCCCCGCCGACGGTCCATGAAAGGGTGGTTTGGCCATTGCCGGCATCGGCCAAGGTGACTAGGACGCTACCGCCACCAACCGCCAAAGCCGGGATGGTGGTACCGAATAAAATGATGGCCGCCGCGATTTTGAACAGGTTTTTCATGGGTTTTTACTGATAAATTTTTGATTATCAGGTTCAAATCGGCGCGAAGGCATCAACGGTTTAGGTGATAATCAATTTTTTATTGTGATTATCGGTTGATTCCGAGCCGAACCGGATGGCTGTCTGGAAAGGCTATGATGGCATCATCGCCTCTCAAACGTGTCAACGCGCCTTGAATCGCACAGCGTTTTATCCGCCGGGCTGCAAGCCTGACGCTACATCATCCGTTATATTGTTCGTCGGTAACTTTTTCGAGCCAGTCAACGGGTTTGCCGTTTAGGCTTTCTTGGATGGCGATGTGGGTCATGGCAGTGGTGGGAGCGGCGCCGTGCCAGTGTTTTTCGCCGGGCGCAAAGCAGATGACATCGCCGGGACGGATTTCTTCGATGGGACCACCGTCGCGTTGCACCCGTCCGCAGCCGAAGGTCACGATGAGCGTCTGCCCCAAGGGATGCGTGTGCCAGGCGGTCCGGGCCCCGGGTTCGAAAGTGACGGCGTTGCCGGCGGCGCGGGCGGGGTCTTTCACTTGAAAGAGAGGATCGATGCGGACGGTGCCGGTGAACCAATCGGCCGGGCCTTTGGCGGAGGGTTGTGAACCGCTACGTTTGATTTCCATAATTTTGATTTTCTGGATGAGCGGCTTAGTTAAAGGTTTGGATTGACCATCGTGGCAAACGTCAGAATGAATCTACTTCATTTACAGGCAGTTGTCTCATGCAGACTTGGCGTGCCTGATGCAAGGTTGCTTGAAACGAACAAGCATGGGTTTTGCCTGCCAGCACCCAATCACTTGACTTAAACAAATTTCATCATCAATCTTGCCTGGCGGGGTAATAAATCGTGAAAGGGAAAATCATGAAAAAAACCACCTGTATTTTTTTGGTTCTTGGGCTTGTTTTGGCCATCACTTCCTGCAGCACAACATACGATCATCCGGGAGGTGGCAATTCCGGCCCGGCCGGAATTAAAAAAAGCGACCATGCCGGGACCAATCTGACCGGCTCGGGGCAGGTCGAAGCACCACCGGGGCAGACAAATCCCGCCGTGCTTAAAGCACCCGTCAATACATCTGTCGTCAAGGTTATCCCCGATAAGACCGAATGGGCCAACTGGTTGCCGTTATTGTTTCTGGCGGCATTAGTTTGCATGGCATTTTACCGTGACACAACCGGGGGGATAAACGCAAATGGCAAAGCAATTGAGGAAACCCTGGCCCAAGTGATGAAAAGGACGGAGCTAAAAGTTGCGAGATTTTTGACGAAGCATTCCAGGTTATCCGGGTTGCTGCTCATACTTATCGCGTTGATGATCCTGAGCCCGTTGGCGGTATTTTGGGTCTGCCATACGGTGGGCAAGGATTGGTCCGATACGGTGAAGAATGTCTTCGAAACAGCCGCCATCCTGGGCGGGTTGGTGGCGGTGTTCAAGTGGGTGAACGAGCGGCAGGATAGGGCGGCGGACATCCTTTCGAAACTTAGCGAACAGTTCAAAACACTGAAAGATGGCAGGCAACTCATCGATGACGATAAAAAATACAGGACGGAGGCCTCAACTTTACTGGCGCAGGGGGTGGACGAAAGATGGGTGTACCAGCCGATAGATGACATGCTGGATTTTTATATTTTGATCTATGGGATCCGCTACACCCGGCAAGTGCCTGACGAATTGTTAGCCACTTCATTCCGCTTTTGGCTGTCGCATTACTACCGCAATGACCGTCGTGAATTCAGGGCCTATGTGAACGAATTCTACCCAACTTTGGCGGATTGGTTGCATGAAGACAGTCCGGATGGGAGATCCGAGACGGGATTCTTCAGGCCCGGCGAATTGTTTGACCTAAATTTATTGGAATGAACGGCAGAACGGGCCAAACAATCCGTGTTTGAAGCTCCATTCCCTTTTGGGTTGTGCAGTTCCCAACCGTACGCGCGGTCACACCGCGCTTCAAACATCTGGATCACTTCCCGGTCAATTGCTCGAGCTTTTCCGGATAGCGGGCGCCTTCCACTTTAATCGGCGCGGCGGGGCGATGATCCAGGCTTGGATATCGTGCTATGCGGTATCGCGACAGGCGCGGATGCATTGGCCGCCGACATAGCGTTCAAAGACTTCGGCCGAGGTGGTTTCGGAAACCGGCATCAGGTGAGAATCGGCAATGGGGCGGGGGATGTCTAGGCCGGAACGGGCGGATAGTTTTGGGTTTTAAGTGTTTAATTTTTAATTAAGGGGCAAGCGTGGAAGATGGATGCGAGCGGTGACAAAATCTTCAGAAATGCCAATGTTTTTATAATTCCGATCAAGTTTTGATCAGGGCTTGATGTTGTAAATTCTTCTGAACCAATCGTTAGAAAAAGTGTTTTTAATTTTTGGTGTGGGGAGGTGTTCCCACTTGGGAAAAATGAAAATAAATGGCATAAATCTGCCAGTTACATTCTCCACACGAATTCAGGTTTCAGAGAGGTGTGCTAGGGTCGGGATATGGAAGCGAATGAAGAAGGAAGAATTGGCGGGCGAACGTTGCGGCGAGGTTCCAACGGCGGTTGCAAGACACACGCTGCGGCTGGTCCCTTCTCCCAGACATCCACCTTCGCCAAGGCTATGGCGGACAGGCAGCCGCCGCCCATTGGCGTCGGGCTTTCGGTTGTTTTCGCCGAATTTCGGTTGTTTCCGATCCTTTTTAAAAAATTTATGAGATACGAATCACGTGAATTTACGCGAAGGGGAACAAAGCAAAAATCTGGACTTAAAAATCTGCGAGAAGGCCAATGAAAACGAAAAAATTAAGCCAAATTAAGGCTGAGCTTGCCCCACGAAAGTGGACAAAGCATGTAAGCTTTCGGGAGCGACTTATGAAACAACTCAAGAGCCAACAGAAGCATTCCAAAGCGTTCCGGAAGGAAGCGGTGGAGTTATTGATGACGGGGCGGACCCTGACAG
>DASZCA010000385.1:0-4090 GCA_035943555.1 Verrucomicrobiia bacterium | reverse complement strand
TGTGACATTTTTCACAAGGTGGGGAAGATCTTTTTTCACACAGAGGGCGCGGAGGGCACGAAGAAAAAGCGTGATTGGATTTATGGATTAGTGAATGGCCAGCGTCGCGGTGGATTTTTTTGAGAGGTCATAGACGAAAGCGGTGTCGTTGCTGCGCTTTGCCACCGCAGTCCAAGGCTCGCTGGCGCGATGTTGGATACGGCGAGCACGACGGCTAATTCCAGTAAACGGGACAAAGGGTGCGCTTCAGGTGGTTTGAAATTGGCCGAGCAATGCTCGGCGCGCCGGCGCAAATGATGCAAAAATCTGTGTGCATCGGGGGCGTTCTGTGGTTTTAATTAACGAGAATTTATTTTTATGAGCAAGAAATCTCCTGTTTCCCGTAGCGGCCGGTTTGCGAGCGGTCCGGCGGCGGATGTCGCGCTGTTCACCGAGTCCATTTCATTCGATTGGCGGTTGTGGAAGCATGACATCCAGGGGTCCATCGCGCACGCGACCATGTTGTCGAAGATCGGCGTGCTGACGGGCAAGGAACTGGACGCGATCGTGAAGGGCCTGACGGGCATTGCCAAGGAGATCGGGGCCGGCAAATTTCAGTGGAAAGAAGAACTCGAAGATGTGCACATGAACATTGAGTCCGAGTTGACGAAACGCGTGCCGGCGGGGGCGAAGTTGCACACGGCGCGGTCGCGGAATGACCAGGTGGCGCTGGATGTGCGGCTGTGGCTGCGCGATGAGATCACGGCGTTACTGGGTGAGATCGCGGATTTGCAACGGGCGCTGGTCTTGTTGGGCGAGAAAAATTCGGACGTGATCATTCCCGGGTACACGCACATGCAACGGGCGCAGCCGGTGTATCTGGCGCATCATCTGTTGGCGTATGTGGAGATGTTGGAGCGCGATTGCGAGCGGTTGTGGGATTGTCATTCGCGCGTGAACGTGTGTCCGCTGGGCAGCGGGGCGATCGCGGGCAGCACCTTGCCGTTGAAGCGCGAACTGGTGGCGAAGCTGCTGGGTTTCGTGAACGACGCGGGCGAAGTGCAAGTGACACAGAATTCCATGGACGCGGTGAGCGACCGTGATTTCATGATTGAATTCGCGGCGGCGGCAGCGCTGTTGGCGGTGCATTTCTCCCGGTTGTCGGAAGACATCATTTTGTGGGCAGGCACCGAGTTCAGCTTCATCAAGATCGCGGATGCGTACACGACGGGGTCGTCGCTGATGCCGCAGAAGAAGAATCCGGACATTGCGGAACTGGCGCGAGGCAAGACGGGGCGCGTGGTGGGTAACCTGATGGCGTTGCTGACGTTGCTGAAGGGTTTGCCGATGACGTACAACCGTGATTTGCAAGAGGACAAGGAACGCCTGTTCGACACGGCGGATACGGTGCGCGCGACGACGCGGTTGTTGGCGGCGATGTTGCGGCACACGACGGTGAATGAGCGCGCCTGCGCGGCGGCCGCGAGCGACCCGGCATTGCTGGCGACGGATTTGGCGGATTATCTGGTGCGGAAGGGCATGGCGTTCCGTCCGGCGCATCACGTAGTGGGCGCGGTGGTGGCGCTGGCGGAAAAATCCGGCAAGCTGCTGAATCAACTGACACTGGCGGAATTGCAATCAGTGGACAAAACATTCAGTCGCGATGCGCTGGGGGTATTCAATCTCAAGACGGCGATGGCGAAGCGGAATATTACGGGTGCACCGGGGACAAAAGAGGTGGCGAAGCAGTTGGGAAGGTGGCGGCAAAAGCTTTCGTGAAATGATTTAATTTGGAATGAAAGCTGTCGCTAAACGAAAAACTGCCAAAGTTTCCAAGCGTAAACCGGCCAAGAAAGTTGTGGCGGTCCGAGGTCATGCGTCGTCGTTTCGCGAGATCATCGGGCTGATCCAATCGGCCCGGCAACGGGCATTTCAGGCGGTCAACACGGAATTGATCGAGCTTTACTGGCGCGTGGGAGAATATATCAGCCGCAAGCTGGAGACGGCGGCTTGGGGCGAAGGCGTAGTGGAAGAGCTGGCACGGTTTATTGCGCAAAAGCATCCGGATATCAAGGGTTTTACACGTCGAAACCTCTTCCGTATGCGCCAGTTTTACGTGACTTATCGCGCCGATACAAAAGTGTCATCACTGGTGGCACAATTGCCATGGACGCATAATTTGCTGATTCTTTCACAATGCAAACGATCAGAAGAACGTGAGTTTTATCTTCGCGTAGCAGTAAAAGAAAAGTGGTCCACCCGCGAATTGGAACGGCAGCTAAATGGTTGTCTATTTGAGCGTACGGTGGTTAAACCGCCAAAAGTGTCAGCACTGCTGACACAATTGCATCCGGAAGCCGAAACCATCTTCAAAGATACGTATTTACTGGATTTTTTAGAGCTACCGGTAGATCACTCGGAACGTGATCTCCAACGGGCACTGGTGAAGAATCTCAAACAGTTCCTTATCGAATTGGGGCCGGATTTTTGTTTTGCGGGCGAGGAATTGCGGTTACAGGTGGGCGGACAGGATTTTTACCTGGACCTGCTGTTTTATCATCGCGGTTTGCAATGCCTGGTGGCGTTTGAATTGAAGATCACAAAGTTTGAACCGGAGCATCTGGGCAAGTTGACGTTTTACTTGGAGGCGCTGGATCGCGATGTGAAGAAGCCGCACGAACGGCCGTCCATCGGGGTGTTGTTGTGCGCGAGCAAGGACAAAGAAGTGGTGGAATATGCGTTAAGCCGGGCGTTATCGCCGGCATTGATCGCAGAATACCAGACGCGGTTACCAGACCGGAAGTTGCTCCAGCGCAAGTTGCATGAGTTTTATCAATTGGCGATGCCAAGAGATAAATAATGGAAATGATGGGAGGAGCGCCCGGTTGCAACGAAGGTTGTGGGGTTTGGATGTGGCTGGATCTCCGGGCAAGCTAAAGCTTGAACTCCAGCTGAATGAGCAGGGATCCTGCAGTTGGCGGGACAGGCTTATCAGGAAATCCCAACGGAAATTTTTAGGGGAGGGGGATTAGGCGGGGTCACGGGCAGTATCAGCGGGGGTGAAACCGTGGGGCGCAACTTGCGGGTGGGGTGCGGATTTGATAGGCTTGGCATGGCGGTTTAGCTTAATTTTATGAAAAAAATCCTTTTTATCGCGGTTTCGGCGCTGGCTTCGTTGAGCCTCAACGCTTTGGCGGGTGATTTGACGGGCACGGTGTCTTTCAAGGGCACGGCGCCGGCGGAATCTGATTATTCCGAGAAGTTGCAGTCGGATGCGAATTGCGCGGCGCTGTATTCCGGCACATTCCCGACGACGCATTTTTACGCGGTGAGCGCGAGCGGCGGACTGGGTGACGTGGTTGTCTCCATCAAGGGGTTGCCGGCAGCTTCCGGTGACAAGGCCAAGCCGGCGGTGCTGGATCAAAAAGGCTGCCTGTATGTGCCGACGATTTTGGCGGTGCAGACGGGCCAGAAGATCGTGGTCAAGAATTCGGATCCGTGCGTGCACAACGTCCATACGGTGCCGAAAGAAAATGAAATGCAGAACCAGTTGCAGGCACCGGGTTCGGCGGACCTGAACTTCTCTTTCGACAAGCCGGAACCGTTCTTGAAGTTCCAATGCGACGTGCATCCGTGGATGTTCGCGTGGGTGACGGTGGTGGAGAACCAATATTTCGCAGTGAGCGACAAGGACGGCAAGTTCACGATCAAGGGCGTGCCGCCGGGCAAATACACGGTGGAATTTGCGCATCGCAAGCTGGGCACCAAGACGGTGGAGGTGGAAGTGAAAGACAGCGGTGCGACGCAAGACTACACGTTTGAAGCCAAATAACTTTCCGACGGGACGGCGACCGCTGCGGAATCACGCAGCGGTCGTTCTTTTTCCGACATGAACGCCAAATACAATCCCGCCCTGTTCTGGTTCGCCGCATTAACGGCGTTCACGACCTTTTTGCTGATCGGCCTGGGCGGGCTGGTGACGAGCCATGAGGCGGGGATGTCGGTGCCGGACTGGCCGACGACGTACGGGTACAACATGTTTGCGTTCCCGTTGGACAAGTGGGTGGGCGGTATTTTCTGGGAACATTCGCATCGCTTGCTGGCCTCGGTG
>DASZCA010000384.1:0-5464 GCA_035943555.1 Verrucomicrobiia bacterium | reverse complement strand
GTCGCCAGATGATGCCGCGCCTCTTTCTCATACGCCGCAAACGCCTCCGGCGTGCCCGTGCTGATCGCCCCCGCCAAAATGAACGCGCTGTTCATGCCCAAGAACAGTCCGCTGGAAAAAACTGGATCGATGAATCCCGCCGTGTCGCCGACCAACGCCCAGTTCTCGCCCGTGATGCGCCCGGAAATGAGCGAATAATTCGTGTACTCCATCACGGGCGTGATGCGCTTCGCGTTGCCCGCCACTTTTTTCAAGACCGAATCCTGTTTCAAAATGTTATCGTACCGCTCCTCCTTGGTCGCACCGAATTTGGCCATGTGTTCCGGCCCCATGACCATCCCCACAGAAACGCGGCCCGGCAGTGGAATACGCCAGCTCCACCCATGATCAATGCGCGTCGTGTGTACATGCCCCATATGATCCAGATGCGTCGCATCCACATGCGCGAACAAGGCCGAATCGCCCCGGCTCGATTCCGCCGCCGACAATCCCAATAACTTCGGCACCAGCCGCAATCGCCCCGTCGCATCCACGATCAAATCCGGCTGCCCCGAAAAAAATTCGCCCGCCGACGCCAGCGTTTCGTCCGACAACTTGATCTTGTCCGTCCCCGGAACTTTTTCAACTCCGGCAGCAAATTCGACGATCTTGGCCCCCGCCTCGCGCGCCGTTTCCAGCAACGCGTCATCATATTTATCGCGCGGGACGTTGTAAGCGTACGTCGCCGTCTTGCCGATCAGCTTGTCAAAGAAGAAAGAATAGTTATCCGTCGGTCGGATGTTAAACGTCGCCCCGGGCTTGAGCGTGCTGAAGCTTGCGATCTTTTGCTCCACGCCCAGTTCCTGCAACATCGGGATGATCGCCGGCACCAGCGATTCGCCCACGATCAACGGCGCGCGCTTCGGCAGATGAAAAATGGCGACCTTGATTTTTTTACGCGCCAGCAGCGTGGCCAGCGTGCTCGCCGCCGGGCCCCCGCCCAGGATGGCCACCGTCTTATATTTTTGGTTCACAAGTTGTATCGACACAGCCCGAAATAAAGTTGACGCCCATACAAACCCGAAACCGCCCCGATATCAAGCCACAAGCCGCCAAACCTCCGCCCCCCACGTAGGCCAGGCTTTCCAGCTGCTCTGTAGAAACCTTTCTAAAACCCGGTGCCCCAATGGGCGGCGGCTGTGTTGGGGAGACAGGGACCAGCCGCAGCGCGTGACCTGCAACCGCCGTGCCCGCATTTAGGCAATCGCCTCGGCCTGATCTTTTCGGAATGAATGGTTTCTACAAAGCAGCTTTCCAGCCTGCCAGTGCTGGGGACTTTCCAGTGCCCAGTTCCTTCCCTGGTCCTCCAGCCCAAGATCAAAATTTCGGCCGGGCCTCAACCACCCCCAACCCCCCATCCAAAGTGACCGCCCCTCCTTTTTTAATCTTCAACTCCACCGTCTTGCCCCCATAACTGACCGCACACGGCTCACCCGTATCGGAATGGATGGTAGCCGAAATCAACTTTCCATTCTGCCACGTCTCATCCACTTGAAATCCACCCCGTGCGCGCAGACCAGACACCATCCCGTTCTTCCACGCACTCGGCAGCGCGGGCAACAACTCAATTTTGTCCACCTGCGATTGCAACAACATCTCGCCGATCGCCGCCGTGATGCCAAAATTTCCATCGATCTGAAACGGCGGACAAGCATCGAACAGGTTCACATACACGCCCCCGCCATTGTCATAGCGGATTTCCTGAGTCGTCACCGGATAAAGTGCCTTTCGCACAAGCAGCCACGCATGATCGCCATCACCCAACCGGGCCCACAAAGCCGCCTTGAATGCCAGCGACCAGCCGACGCCATCGTCCCCGCGCACTTCCAGACTCTTGCGGGCGGCCTGTGCCAGTTGTGGCGTGGTGTAAGGCGAAATTTCATTCCCAGGATATAATCCCCATAAATGCGAGACATGCCGGTGTTGCGGTTCCGTCTCGGCATATTCCTGCATCCACTCCATGATCCGGCCATCCGAACTCACGCGGGTCGGCGCCAGCCGCGCACATTTCGCGATCAGTTCATTTCGGAAACCATCGTCCCCGCCGAGAATTTTTGCCGATTCAATGCACGCCTCAAACAGATACCGTACCTGCTGTTGCATCATCGTCGGTCCCATGCAAACCCCGCCCACGCGCCCGTCCGGCAACCGGTATCCGTTTTCCGGCGAATTGGCCGGTGCGATCACCAGCGAGTGATGTTCCGGTTCTTCGATCAACATGTCCGCATAAAACCGCGCCGCGCCGCGCATCACCGGATAGGCCCATTCCAAAAATTTCCGGTCCTGCGTGAACTCGTAATGATCCCAGAGATGCTGGCACAACCACGCCGAACCGCCGCTATACGAACCCCAGTTCGCGCCTTCGCCCGGCGAGGTGAAACCCCACGGATTCGCGATGACATGTGCCACCCAGCCGCGCGCGTTGTAATAATCACGCGCCGTCTTCGCGCCCGGTTCCTGCAACGAAGCGATCAGCGCGAACAGCGGCGGCGTCAGATCCGAAAGGTTCGCGATTTCCGCCGGCCAATAATTCATCTGCACATTCACATCCAGATGCCAGTCACCATTCCATGGCGTCTGCGTCTCTTCCGCCCAGATGCCCTGAAGATTCGGCGGCAACCCGCCTGGCCGCGATGAGGAGATCAGCAGATAGCGGCCAAAATTAAAATGCAACGCCGCCAACCCCGGGTCACCGGCGCTGTCCTTGGCCGCCTTCAACCGTTCCGGCGTCGGCTTTTCCGCCGCCGTCGCATCCAACGGCTCAAGGTGCAGCGCCACCCGGTTAAAATATTTCTGATAATCCGCGACGTGTGCGCCTCGCAGCGTTTTGTAGGATTTCTTGGCCGCCAAATTCAGGTCGGCCAGCGTCGCCGCCAGCGGGTCCTTGCTCTGCCGCCCGGCAAAACCTTGATAATCCGTTCCCGCCGCGATCAGCAAAACAACTTCATTCGCGCCGCTCACGCTCAGATGATCTCCGCGAACCAAAACCTTGCCGCCATGGTTCAAAACCCGCACGCGGGCAACATAATGAACGCCTTTGTTCGTGGTGCCGCTGGCCATCCAGCCGGTCATGATCAGGCCGTGGTCACCCTCGCCCGTCGTGGCAAACCGTTCGGGACGGTCCAGCCGCAGATCGAAAGAAATTTGTTTGGCCTTGTCCGCGCCCAGCCGCAAAACCATCACCTGGTCCGGCGCGCTGGCGAACATCTCGCGATCATACTTTACCCCGCCGCGCTCGTACTCCATCCGCGCCACGGCCTCATTCAGATCCAATTCGCGCCGGTAATTGGCGACCGGCGCATTTGTCTCGCCCGATTCAAACGTCAAATGCAAATTGCCCAACACTTGGTAACAACCATACTGCCCGCCACCGGAACCCGCCCCTTTGCAGGTGAAATTGGCGTTCACCAACGCCTCCGCTTCGGGATTTTTCCCCTCCAACAATAATTTTTGGATTTCCGGCAAAGCCTTGTACGCCTCCGGGCGATCGGCGTCCTGCGGTGAACCGGACCACACCGAACTTTCGTTCAGCACGATCCGCTCTTCATCCACGCCACCAAACATCATCGCCCCCAGCCGCCCGTTGCCCAGCGGCGATGATTCCGTGAAATCCTTCGCCGGCGCCTGAAACCAGACCGTCGTTTCCGGTGAAATCGGCTTAGTGGCGGCGCCCACCACCGGCATCAAGCCCGTGAGCGTTAACATCAATGCGCAAAGCGAAACACGCGAAGTTGCCGTCTTCATATAATTATTAGTCATCACAAGCTGCTTGAAAATCATGACCCCAGTTGAATGACGCAAGCTTCGATGGCCTGTGAACACGAAGGCGTGATGCCATCGCGCATGAGTTCCTCGCCGCTAAAAGTCTTCCCCTCCTGCGGGATCGCCGCGCGCCCTGGCGCGGGATTGATCTCATGCACCGTATATTGTTTCGCCGGATCCAGCCCCTGCGGATGTACCGCCACGTTTTGACCCTCCTTCAACTGAAACGCAAACACCACCGCCTTTGAACGGTCTCCGGACACAAAATCCAGCGCGCCGCGAAACGTCTCATGCGGATTTTCCAGCCGGTACAGGTCACCCAACTGGGTGACCTCGCGGATTTGTTTATACGCGTTGATCGCCCCCGCGCAAATGGCCTTGTCATCGGCAGACAGTTTGTTCAGATCCAGATCCATCCCGAACCGCGCGCTCATCGCCACGCTGCACGCAAAGTGCATCGGCCGGTTCCCCCAATGCGTCACATGACTCGCGATCGCCATCGGCGGAAAGAAGTAGGAATAATCCCACTGCATCGGCACCCGCTGCACCGGGTCCGTGTTGTCGCTCGGCCAGAACTCATGAAAATATTTCAGCGCGCCATAATCCACCCGCCCTCCTCCGCCGGAGCACAGCATCAGTTCGATGTCCGGATACTGCTTCGCCGTTTTGTCCATCAGCGCATACAGCGCCGTCACGTAATCGATCCACAGGTGCGACTGCTGGTCCGGCGCGAGATACGACGACCCCGGTTGCGTCAGGTAACGGTTGCAGTCCCACTTGGCGTAGCTGACGTTATGGACGCCGATGATGTTTTGGATCGTCTGCCACTCAAAGGCCTGCACGGCCGGCCGCGTGAGATCCAGCACCAGTTGGTTGCGTTGCAATTCCAATTCCCGCTTCGGCTGGCGGATCACCCAATCCGGATGCTTTTCAAACAACTCGCTCTTGGGATTCACCATCTCCGGCTCCAGCCAGATGCCGAACCGCAATCCGCGCTTCACCGCCTCATCGGCCAATGGCGCTAATCCATCAGGCAACCGGCTTTTGTTCGGCTGCCAGTCACCGAGGCCCGCATGATCATTCACGCGCGGGTATTTATTTCCAAACCAACCGTCATCCAGGAGGAACAATTCCGTGCCGATCTCTTTCGCCGGGTCGTACAGCCCCACGATGCGCTTGAAATCAAAATCAAACCCCGTCGCCTCCCAGTTGTTCAACAGCACCGCGCGCGTCTTGTGGCCGTCCCGCATCCCGTAATCCCGCGCCCAGCTATGCAGCTTCCGGCTCATGTCTCCCAAACCGTTCGTGCTCCACGCCCAGATCATTTTCGGGGTGGTAAAAATTTCACCCGCTTTAAGATGATACGCCGAGGCAAACGGATTTACCCCGCACAACGCCCGGATGCTCCCGTCATTGTCATCAAAAGCGCACTGAAAGCTGCCTGACCATTCCAGCGAACCCGCCAGCACGCGGCCGCTGTTCTCCACCGGCGGTCCGTCCAGCGATAACACAAAGGACGGGTTTCCAAACTGATCCGCCCGCACTCCAATTTTTGAGTCCAGTACCTTGGTGCCCGGCGTGATCAGTTCCGTGACCGGCGACAGCATCTCCTTGGCCCAGTCCCCATAAAAATGCGTCAGATAAACATTCTTGGCCGGCAACC
>DASZCA010000383.1:0-2236 GCA_035943555.1 Verrucomicrobiia bacterium | reverse complement strand
TCACGACTTTCATCGTTTTCAGATCAATCACGGCGATCTTCTTTTCATCTTCCACGTCCACGTACAGTTTGCCTGCGCCGTCGCTCTGCGCCTGCTCCATCGCACCGCCAACGTCGATCGTTCCGGCCACTGTTCCATCTTTCGGATCGATGAGGGTGATGCTGGGCGATTCGTGGCTGAAAATCAGAACTTTGCCGGTGAACGGTTCAAACAGGATGCCGTCGGGGCGGCCGGTGACATCAATGGTCTTGATCTTGGTCAGCGTTTCGGTGTCAAACATGCCCACCGGGCTGCTGCTGCTGAAACCGTGATGCGACTTGGTATCGATGGCGACGCCATGGCCGCCGATGTTCGTGATGGTGCCGATATATTTGTGGTCATCCAGGCCGAAGACAAAGGTATTGCCGCCGCGCGGGACGTAAACTTTGCGACCGTCGCTGTCGGCATAGACATAATCGATGCCGCCACTGCCCATGAGTTGCGTGGTGTCGAGGACCTTGTAGTCAGCGGCCTGGGTCAGGCCATTGGTGGCCAGCAGGCTGATTCCGGCGAGAGACAAAAGGCGAAAAATGGATTTCATAGGATGAATGTGATGTGTGGGGTCATCTTATTTCATTTCCCGCCGCCCAACGCAACCGGATAGTGGATTATGACAAAGAATTCATAATGAAGCGGCTGGCGTTTATTCGCATAACACAATCAGCACGCCGGCAGGATGACGTCGCTCCCAGTCGAGAGTTTCGTTTCATTCGAATGGTTCAATAAGATATCACACCCGGCCGCCTAAAGGCGGAACTCCGAACGGGGAATATGATTTGCACATTTTGCGGGAAATAATTTCCTTTTTCCAAGGCGCGTTTACCGCTTCAATTCACGGCCATGTCGCACGAATATGTCTTGAAACCGTTCAGGCCGGAGCTCCGGCTGAACATCGACTATCCGCGCGAACTCAACGAGCAGCAACTTGCCGCCGTGACGGCGTTGCCGGGGCCGGCGCTGGTCATCGCCGGGGCCGGTTCGGGCAAGACGCGGACGCTGACGTACCGGGTGGCATTTTTGCTGGAACAAGGCATTCCGCCGGAGCGTATTTTATTGCTCACTTTTACTAACAAGGCGGCGGGGGAAATGATGCACCGGGTTAGCGATCTCATCGGCCAGGAGCTGCGGTCGCTTTGGGGCGGCACGTTTCATTCAATTGGCGCGCGGGTGCTGCGCTTTCATGCGGAGGTGATGGGGTATCAGCGCGATTTTACCATCCTTGACCGCGATGACGCAAAAGACCTCATCAAGGCGTGCCTGCTGGATGCGAAGGTCGATACGAAGAACAAGCACTTCCCCAAGCCGGATGTGTTGAACGAAATCTTTTCGCTCGCGGCCAACACCCACGCGACCATCGCCGAACTGGTGGAGGGCAAGTTTAGCTATTTTTCTGACTTCGCGGAGGACATCGCCGACCAGCACAAACGCTACATCGCCCGCAAGCTCGCTACCAACGGGATGGATTTTGATGACTTGCTCGCGCTCTGGCTGAAGCTGCTGCAAGAGCATCCGGAAATCCGCGAGCAATATCAGCGCCGGTTTCAATTCATCTTGGTGGATGAGTATCAGGACACAAACAAGCTGCAAGGTGACCTGATCGACCTGCTCGCGGCGAAGCACAAGAATGTCATGGTGGTCGGTGACGATGCACAGAGCATCTACGGCTGGCGCGGGGCGAACTTCGCGAACATCCTTGATTTTCCCAAGCGCTATCCGGGCGCGAAGGTTTTTAAGATCGAGACGAATTACCGCAGCACGCCGGAAATTCTTAACGTGGCCAATGCGGCCATCGCGGCGAACTTGAACCAGTTCGCGAAAGAACTGGCGCCGGCGCGCAAATCCGGCGTGAAGCCGGCACTGGTCGCCTGTACGGATGCGGGCCAGCAGGCGGCGTTCATCGCGCAGCGCGCATTGGAATTGCGCGAAGAAGGGACGAGTCTCAACCAGATCGCCGTGCTGTATCGCTCGCACTTTCACGCGCTGGAATTGCAACTGGAACTCACGCGGCAACAGATCCCCTTCTCCATCACGAGCGGCATCCGTTTTTTTGAGCAGGCGCATATCAAGGATGCCACGGCGTATTTAAAATTTATCGCCAATCCCAAGGACGAAGTTTCGTTCAAGCGGCTCATCCTGCTGCTGCCGGGGATCGGGGCGAAAGGCGCGGATAAAATTTGGAACGGTTTCCAGCACGAAA
>DASZCA010000382.1:0-2063 GCA_035943555.1 Verrucomicrobiia bacterium | reverse complement strand
CAATTCCGCATCATCCACCTGAAAGGTCAGCAGGCAGCGGTTGCTATCGGCGGCATCGCTCCATGGTTTGCCGCTGGCCATGACGGAAACGTCCACCTGATATCTGCCCGCAATGGCGGTGAAATTGTTGGAGACCGTGGCCGGTTCGTAATACGACAGGGTCAATGCCTGGGGATAGGATCGTCCGGCGCGTTCATCGGAGGCATCGCCGCCGCCTGTGAACTGATGGCCGGTCAGAATTGTTTCGGGCATCACTTTCGAAACCACGGGGACGGCCTGTTTAATGACCTGGTTGGCCGCCACGACGTACTTTTCGAACAGCATGGGCGAGATCGTAAGCACATCGCCGATGTCATCGAATCCACCGCCGGTATCGTCCGGCGGGAAATCGCTGGCGGCATCGAACTCGACGCCGAGCAAATCGTAGATGGTGTTGTGATACTCTACACGGTTCAGGCGGCGGATGGTCACGCGACCCGGGTCGGGATTCTGCGGATCGGCGTTGAATACGGATTGTTTGATCCATTGCTCGATGACGAGCTTTTCAGCGGCGGTCGGTTGGGCTTTTTTTTGCGGCGGCATCAGTCCGGCCCGCAAATTTTTGAGGACATGCAGCCAGAGATCGTGGTTTTGGAGCATGGCGTGGTCGGAAGAGAAGCCGTCGAAAGCCACCTTGCCCTTGTTCACACCGTCCGCATGGCAATCGAAACAATATGTTTCCAAAATGGGCCGGACAGCTTTGCGAAAATCGACGGGGCCCGCCGGTTCCGCAGACATGACGGCAGGAGCGGCGAAAAAAGAGGCCGCCAGCAACAATATACAAAATGTTTGGTTTAAACCCTGCATGGGACAGGCATCACACAACGCCACTGTATTGAATTATGCACTGTTTTTTGCGTCGTCGTCAGCCAATTTTCAACGGACGAACCTCCGGGCATGCGGACGCCCTAAGAACAATCAATTCAATCCCTTATCCCGTATTTGACGTCCTTCGGGGTTGTGAAGTTACCGGGGAAGTCTGATGGGGGGCGCGAATGACGAATGGAAGGAAGTAGGCGTCACCAAGTAAGGGCGCTTCAGTTGCAACCGAAAGTGTCTGCCTCCGTTTTGCTGCGGCGCTATCAGTCTTTCATAAATTTGCCACCGGACGGGATCATCGCCAGGCTGCACGGGCGGCCGTCTTGGGTCTTCATTTTGCCGCAAGCCCGGTCCCACTGGGTTTTGCCATCCACTTCAAAACGATAAAAACACCAGCCGGAAGGAAGCTTCAACCGGGCGATCCATTCTCCCGCGCGATGTTGCATCCGGACGCGCAACTGTTTTTGGCCGGTAAACGCCTCCAGAATGACGGACCGCGCCGCGCGGGGCGCAGGGAACTGAAACCGGGTTTCGCCAGTGATGACATCGGTGCAATACATGTACCCATTAGACTAGAAGCGGCCGGTGGCCGCCGCCGATGATTTGCGAAAGGTTAACGGTGAATTGTCTTTTGACGGCAAAGGGTGGCGTCAGGCCGGACTGCCGGTAAATCTTTGAAAACTGATAACTGAACTGGTGGCGAGGAAGACGAGAAGAAAGGCCGACTCGTTACCTCGTCGCCGACAAAGCAAATCGTTCGAAAAGCCAATGTTTTTGAAAAAACGAGTCGATTTTTGGGCGGAGTGAAAAGTGCAAGATGTTTTTGATCAAGGATTAGTGAAAGTATTTTTGTTTTTTTGCGGTGAGGGTGTTCCCACTCCCGAAAAATGAAAATAAATGGCATAAATCTGCCAGTTACATTCCCCACACGAATACAGATTTTCAAGACCTATGCTAGGCTGGCCGGCATGGAATGCCTTGGGCAGACATGGCGGGTGGCGGCTGACGCCGGATTTTGGTCCGGGGTTGGGGAGATTTTTTTGGGTCGAGCGGGAGTTGGAGGGTGGGACTTTTGCGGGGACAGGCTCTCCCCGCCCCAGTGGTTGACGGTAAGAGACGCGAGGATAACCTCGCCAAACTTTCACTGGGATATCCCACGATTTACCAACGAAATTTTTACGGGAGGCATCCGAATGATGCAAGAG
>DASZCA010000381.1:0-31362 GCA_035943555.1 Verrucomicrobiia bacterium | reverse complement strand
GATGTCTTCGCGAAAACCCATGTTCAACATGACGTCGGCCTCGTCGAGGATGACCATCTTGACGCCCTTGAGGCGCAAGGTGCCGCGGCGCATGTGATCCATGACACGACCAGGTGTGCCGATGACGATCTGGGCGCCTTGTTTGAGACCATAGAGCTGGCGGTCGTAGGATTGGCCGCCGTAGATCGGCAGCGAGGAGACGCCGCGTTTGAAAAAGGAAAGCTTGTGGATCTCTTCAGAGACCTGCACGGCGAGTTCGCGCGTGGGGCAGAGGATGAGGACCTGAACTTCTTTCTTGGTGACATCGACCTTCTCAACGGCGGGCACACCGAAGGCGGCGGTTTTGCCGGAGCCGGTCATGGATTGGCCGACGATATCCTTGCCGGTGAGGAGCACGGGGATGGCGGCGGCCTGGATGGGAGAGGCCTGTTCGAAGCCCATCTTTTCGATGGCTTTGAGCAGCTCGGGTGAAAGGCCCAGTTCGGAAAAAAGTTTAGGAGTCATGCAAATATTCTTTAGCTGAGAAAAGGTAGCAGAAAAGGCGGGGTAAGGAGAGATAAATCGGCTGGGGGATAATGGACGGATTTTGGGCATTTTTCCATGAGAAGATTCGGCAGTCTGGTTGCCGTAAAATATACATGTTGCTGCGGCTGATCCCGCTCCGAGCGGGACACAGCCGCGCTCCGCGGTAATGGCCATGCCTCTTTACGTTCGAAAGCGGCGTTGAAGGGCACGTACTCCAGACGCTTCGCGTTTAAGGGGCAGCGGCGGATTTGGGTGTGGTGGGTTTGTGGGAGTCTTGTTCCGTCGCCTGACTCCCGCGTTGCGGGATCGGCGAAGGGGACATCGCAGCGTGATGTCCCTACCTTTGAAAAGTTGCGTTGATTTTAGGCGGGGGACAGGATGGAATGAGGTGACTTGAAGCCACGTAGACAAAACAAACCAGAGAATCCTGCCCAGGAAACGATGGCGGATCCGCGTGGGCGGTTGGCGGGGTTGGTTTTGGCGTTGGTCACGGTGTTGGTCTATCTGCCGGTTTGTTTTCATGATTTCATCGATTTTGATGATCCGGGTTATGTCACGGATAATGCGATGGTTCAGGGCGGGCTGACTTGGAAGTGGTTCATTTGGGCGTTCTCGGGGTGGCATGCGAGCAACTGGCATCCGCTGACGTGGCTATCGCATCAATTGGACTGCCAGTTGTTTGGGCTTAATGCGGGCGCGCATCATTTTATCAATGTGCTGTTTCATGCGGCGAACGTTGTGTTGCTGTTCCGGCTGTGGCTGCGGTTGACGAAGGCGTTTTGGCCGGCGGCAGTCGTGGCGGCGTTGTTTGCGTGGCATCCGTTGCATGTGGAATCGGTGGCGTGGGTGGCGGAGCGCAAGGATGTGCTGAGCACATTTTTCGGGTTGCTGGCGATGCTGGCGTATGTGCGTTTTGTTTTGGAGCAGCCGAAGAGCGGGAAGTTTTTTTGGCTGGCGGTGGGATGGTTTGCCTTGTCGTTGCTGGCCAAGCCGATGCTGGTGACGTTGCCGTTTTTGCTGTTGTTGCTGGATCAATGGCCGTTGAAACGGGTGGAGAATTTCAAATCTCGGCTGTGGGGAAAATGGCCGTTCTTTCTGCTGACGGCGACTTCGTGCGCGGTCACCTATCTGGCGCAGCGGGGGCAGGCGGTGATTTCATTGCAGCAAGTCACGTTGGTGATGCGGCTGGAAAACGCGATGACAGCTTGTGCCGGTTATCTCGAAAAAATGTTCTGGCCGGCGGACTTGGGGATTTTTTATCCGTTGCCGGATCATGTTTCGGCGGTTTATGCCGGGATGGCGCTGGCGGTGTTGGTGGTGATTTCAGTTTTGGCGTGGCGGGTGCGAAAACGGAGCGGTTATTTTTTGACCGGGTGGCTTTGGTTTTTAGGGATGCTGGTGCCGGTGATCGGCTTGGTGCAGGTGGGCGGGCAGGCGATGGCGGACCGTTACATGTATCTGCCGGCGGTGGGATTATTTGTCGCGCTGGTTTTTGGAGCGGTTGAATTGGCGGCGCGACGAAATATATCGCGAACGGCGTTAGGCGTGGCTGGTGGAGTGATGTTGCTGGCTTGCATGGCGATCACGGAACGTCAATTGACGTTTTGGCGTGATACGGAAACGTTGTTCACGCATACCATCGCCGTGACCACGAAGAACGGCCCGGCGCATATGATGCTTGGCGTGGCGTATGAACGGAGCGGGCGGGTGGAGGAGGCGTTAAAACAATATGAGGAGGCGTTGCGCTTTGATCCATATTCGCTTGTGCAGGTTGCCGGCGGTGAAAAGCATTTGCTCGCCGTGCAGGTGGAATTATTGCGCGGCCAGGCGGCGGAGATGAACGGCGATCCCAAAAATGCGATGGCGCATTATCGCCAGGCGTTGCAATTGGATCCGGAATCGATCACGGCGCACAACAACTTGGGCAACTTGCTGGCGGCGGCGGGGCAGCCCGAGGCGGCGCTGGTGGAATATCAGGCGGCGGTGCAATTGCAACCGGATCAGCCGCACGGGCATGAGAATTTGGGGACGCAACTGGCCGAGATGGGGCGCATCGATGAGGCCATGAAAGAATATGACACGGCGGCACGGTTGGAGCCGGGCGAGGCGCGTCCCTATTATCTGATGGGTAAGGCGTATCTGCGGAACGGCCGGGATGCGGAGGCGGTCGCGAAATTTCAAGAGGCGTTGCAGCACGATGCCGAGGATTATCAGACGTTGACCTATCTTGCCCGGGTCTTGGTGACGACGGAAGATGCGCGGGTGCATGATGGGGTGCAGGCGATCGTGCTGGCGGAAAAAGCCAATGCGTTGACGAAGGGGGAGCAACCGTTTGTGCTGGGAACGTTGGCGATGGCGTATGCGAGCGCGGGGCGATTTGCGGAGGCGCAGCAGACGGTGAAGGTGGCGATTGATAAGGGCACGGCGGCAAAGCAGGATGTGGCGGAGTTGCAGGAGCAGTTGCGGTTGTATGAGGCGAACCGGGCGTGGCAGGAAAGTTTTACGAACGGGGTGGGGAGGTAATTGAGAAGAAAAAACATTCAACACCGAACATTCAACGCTCAACATGCTTTGTAGAAACCTTTTTTAACAAAGCAGCGGACCGATGAAGTGGGGCCGTTTTTATGTTTTAAAAAGAACACGGCGAATGGTTTTAGAAGGAAAGCACCACCTCTCCCCTGTCCATAGTCGCTGTTGCTGCTCCCCCATTTCATGGCGGAGAGGGAGCCAGAGACGCTAGGTTTAAGAAAGGTTTCTACAGAGCACGTCCAGCATTCAATTTGTTTTATGTGTAAATCGCCGGTATTGCCATCAGTTTACGGTTGGGAAGTTTCTGCAAAGAATGTTTTGGGTTGAGGTCTGCGACAAGGTGCCTGCTACGCAGGTAAACAGGGTCGCATCCATCTTCGCTCTGCCACGGCGCGACGGAGCGCGGGCCCTGTCCACCTTGTTTGGCGATTTGGGCGTCGTTGGTTTGCGGGGAAAAGCGGCGCTGAAGCGGCCGTGCTTGCTCCAGACGCTTCGCGAGTGCCGGACGTGGGTTAGCAAGTGGTAGTTGTTCTTTAACAGGGAATTGTGGTTGCAGGCGAAAGCGGTGTCGACGCTACCGCTCTGCCACCGCAGTCCAAAATTGCTGGCGGGTTGGCAAAATCGCACGGAATTTTTGTGTGCGAAAGGTTGGCTGCGCGTAAATGTTATGCTGATCAAAAATCTTGCGGGGTGCGCCAGACTTGGAAGGTGGCGAGGCAGGATTGAGCTTTGGCGGGGTCGTTCAGGCAGAGGGCACCGGAACGGATTTTGGGAAGCGGCTCGCCTTCCAGTTGTAAGGGGAATTTTTCTTCGAGCATCTGGGCGTAGGCGGGAAAATCTTTGTGACCTTCGGCGCGGAGTTGGACGACGTTCACCAGTTGGAAGCGGCCGAAACTATTTTGGCTGGATTGACGCATAAGCTCAACCAAGACGCGGCCCATGGTGTAGCGTGGGTTGATCTCGACGATGGGTTTCAGTTTTGCAGTGCCATCGGTGGCGTGGTAGACGAAGGCATCGATGCCGAGGGGGCCGGTGAAGTCGAGGGCGGTCAGTTCTTTTTCAAGGGCGGTGAAAATTTCGGCGTAGGAGGCGAGCAACTGGCCGGAGATGTCGACGGGGGCGTTGAATTGGGAGATGACTTTCGCGGGGATACGTTTGTGATGGTGCGCTTCGGCGAAGTTGGCGATGAACTGGCCGCGAGCATCGTTCAGCAGGCCGGTGTAGCCGCAAAGTTTAAGGCCACGTTCGCCCATTTCCAATTGCACGGAAAAATCCATGAGGCGTTCGAGCCAGGGTTCGACGACGAGGTCGCGTTTATGCGCGAAGGCATTCTGCATCCAGCGTTTTTGCGTCTCAAGAATTTCCGGTTCGAAAAGGCGCATGGCGTTGCTGCCGGCAACGCCGAGGGCTTCCTTGAGGATAATTTTGTGATGACCGCGCGCGCGGATTTTAGCGATGGCTGCGAGAGTCTCTTCCAAAGAGCGGGTGGTGACGCCGATCTCGTTTTCAGTACACAGCCACGCGAGCGGGGCCGGTTTGGCGGAAACGATTTGGCGGAGGAAATGGGCGCTCCATGATTTGGCGTAGAGGCTAGCAATGCCGGGATTGAAGCGTTTGGCATCAGCGCGTTTTTCGCCGGTGACGCTGGGCATGACGGGTTTTAATTTTTCGAAGCTGTCCGGTCCCCATGCCCAGGGGCGCAGGCTGCCGAGCTTACGTTCGGCGAGGGTGGCGACGGAATCGAGCGACACGAACTCGGGCAAAGGAAAGCCGGCCTGCTTGATGCCGCTGAGAAATTCGACGGATGGTTTTTCGGTGACGAGGACGACGTCGTCCTGCCGGCACAAAAATTGGGGCAAAGTTTCCAGATCGCGGGCGAGCTGGGCTTGGTGCTTGGTGGGGTTGAACGTTTTACCTTCAGCAATGCGGCCTTCGGCGAAGGGGTTGAACCAGAACACGCTGGGAGTGCGGCCTTTTGATTGGGAATAGACGTTGAGTTCGGCGATGAAATGGTCGTCGAGGCCGGCGGCTTTGCGACCGGCGAAGTTGAGCGTCAGGCCTTTGGCACGTTGCGGGGAGAGCGGAAATTTCAAGGTGCGGCAGAAGGCGTCCCAATCGGATTCATCGGGATTTTTCCAACGGCGGAACCAGCGGAGGCCGTAGGCGACGTGGCCGATCTCATCGCGATAAATTTTTTCGAGGAGGTTGCCGGTTTCGGTATCGCCGATGGCGGTGAAACTTTTGGAAAAGTGGCGGGCGAAATCGAGGTTGGCCTGTTCGAAGGTGAGGCAGAGGCTGGCGACGTAATCGATGGGGTTTTCCATCGGCGAGACGCAGCGCCAGAAATAGCCGCTGACGGGGAGGTCGCCGAATCCGATGCCGCAGGATTTCATGCGCTCGATGTAGAGGCGGGTGTGTTCCTGTTCGTCCTTGAGCGTTTGCAGAAGGCCTTTGCGGAAGGCGGCGGGGGCATCCGGAAATTTCAGCAGCACGAGGGCCATGAGCTCGGTGGCGAGAAGTTCGTGGTTGCCGAAAAAATGGAGGAGCTTGCCGCGTTCGGCCCGGTCTTCGAGGCGGTGCAGGCCGGGAAATTCGCTTTTGCCGGCAGCGTGAGGTTTGAACTGCATGGTCGTGGGGCGACCGGGGGCGGAGGGGGTAATCAAGGGCGAACCGGGACGTTCATCGGTGATGACGTCCGGCGACCGGAGTTTTTCCTCCAGCGACGTGGCGAACAAGACTTGTTCGGCGAAATCGCGCAGTTCCATTGCTGGAAGGGTGGCAGGTTTTGAGGCGGGCTTCAATCGCTACAAATCAGCAAAGGGAGGATGAAGAAACATTCAACGCCGAACATTTAACGCCCAATTTTCAAGGTCTGGGAATGTCCGCTTAGGGTGTTGGTGGTGAATGTTCTAATCCGAGGACGACGGGGGCGGTACGACCCCGTTAGGGTCGGATTTTTTACTGGAGGTTACCGTAGGTTTCACCTACGGCTAGCCGTGTTGTTGTCCTACGGACAACCGGGTGTAATTGAGGAAGATGATGAGGAGGAGTTTGAAATTTGGGGGATTTCTGGCAGATTGATGGTTCATGAACGAAGCGAATGTCAGTCCGGAATCGAAGATGAGCGCGGTGCTGGAGAATTTTCCGGGGGCGCAGCGGGCGTTGTTCCGTCGCTATCATATCGGCGGGTGCAGCAGTTGCGGTTTTCAGCCGACGGAGACGTTGGCGGAGGTATGTGCACGCAATGGCAATTTGGATGTGGCGGAAGTGTTGACGCATATCCGGTCCAGCCATGAATTGGATGCAAAGGTTTTGATTTCGCCGAAGGAACTGGTGGAACTTGTGAAAATTGACCCGGCGGCGAAGCTGGTGGATGTGCGTTCGCGGGAGGAATTTGAGGCGGTGAACATCGCAGGGTCGGTGTTATTGTCGCAGGCGGTGATGCAACAACTCATGGGCAGCGGTTCAAACACGCAGGCGATCGTGGTAATCGATCATGCGGGGAAGAACGGGCTGGATGCGGCGGCGTATTTTATGGGTCATGGGTTGCAAAATGTGCGCTGCTTGCGCGGGGGGATCGATGCGTGGGCGCAGGAGGTCGATATGACGATGCGGCGGTATAAGCTGGGGTGACGGGGGACATGAAAGAACGTTGATAGGTGAGGGTTAATAGTTGATAGAGGGCAGTGAGGCGTGATTGGGGCGGTACTTTAAATTCAATGGAGTTTGCACAAATTGCAAACATTGTTCGGGGCTTTTTTGTTAAGGTTGTTTAACCCTTCCCAACAAAATCATGAAGCACCCTATTATTCTCACCAGGAGTCAGACCAGCCACAACCGTCTTGGCGTCAGAGGTTTTACCTTAATCGAATTGCTGGTGGTGATAGCCATCATCGCCATTTTAGCGGCGATGTTGTTGCCGGCGCTGGCAGCGGCGAAAAAGAAGGCGGGGCAAACGCGCTGCCTTAACAACATCAAGCAGATCGGACTGGGGTTCATCATCTATACCGGAGACAGCAATGATATTTATCCCAGTTCGGCTTCAGGAAATACGTATGGATTTCATGCGGAGGACTGGATCTATTGGGCGCCCGGCCAGGTGGACGCGAGAACCGGCCAGGCGTTGCTCGTTCAAAACAGCCCGGTATTAACCTGCTTGGGCGGCAGCGTGGCTTCCACCAATATTTTCCGTTGTCCATTGGACCAGGACGATTCCGGCAGGTTGGGGCCATACGGGGCGCAGGCACAAGGCGGACTGGTTTATGATTATAGCGATGAAGCGACGAGCTTGAATCTTTCGGCGAGCCAAAACCTAGGTTTCACAACTTTGATCGATAAGGCCTCGCCTTACACGGCATATTATTTCAAGTCGACCGCAGTTCGTCGGCCGTCCGACAAAATCATGCTCGCCGAGCCGGTGGCGGTTTTGAATGCCAAAGATGCTCCATCGGTTGATACAACATGGGTGGTGCAAACGGGGCGTTTTCAGGCATTGTCGGGCAATCCCCCCACGACGCAGCATAACTGGCTGACTTTGCGTCATAGCGGCAAAGCCAATTGCACGATGGCAGATGGTCACGCGCAGACGAGGCCGTGGCAGGACGCAACCGTGCGGGATTATATCGACCCGACGTATTGAACTGGGGGATGGATGGATTTTTGGATGAAGGTGGTGTTGGTGTAAGGACACCAATACCGACTCGTCACCTCGTCGCCTACAACGGGAGCGTCAGATATAAAATCTTTCAAAAGGCCAATGTTTTTAAAAAACTGGGCCGTTTTTTAGCCGAAGTGGAAAGTGTAAGATGCTTTTAATCAATCGGTAGTGAAAGTGTTTTTGATTTTTGACGTTGGAGGGCGTTCCCACTCGGGAAAAATGAAAATAAATGGCATAAATCTGCTAGTTACATTCCCCACACGAATACAGGTTTTCAAAAGCTATGATAGGCTTGCCGGTGCATGACACATTTTGCACATGCGCGGGCGCCGAAAGATGCCACGATGAATCTGAAGCGGAATGACGAATTCCGAATGACGAATGGTGCTGGCGGAGGTCGCGGGGCTGATCTGAGCGCCGGTTCCAAGCCATACGCTGCGGCTGGTTCCTTGCTGCCGACATCCACCTTCGCCAAGACTATGGTGGACTGGCCGACGCGACGGGCAGCCGTCCACTGGTTGGGCCTTGTTGGGCTTTGTTGGACCTTAAAGTTTAAAAATCTTAAGACAGGTTGTCCTCCCGATTGGTTTATCCGGGTAAATCCGACCTAATGCGACTAAAAAATCATGAGCTGTGAATCATATCTGGTTGAGTATGGGCACGACGGCGTGGCTGAGGAAGATAGGCACGGAAGGGAGAAAGAGTCTCCTGACGTCGTCTCCTACAAGCTAAGGGCGCTGGCGCTGTTTTACCGGGCGCCGACTGCTAAAATTGAGCGAATCCGACTGAATCCAACTAAATCCAACCTGATCTATTTACGATTCATGAATGACGATTTAAGACTTTGTTTGCAGGCGGTGATTGCTGGTTGCTTGTGGGCATGGGTTGCAGGCGAAAGCGCCAGAGGACTGGCGCACTCCAAGACGCTGACGCGCTGGCGAGGACTCCAATCCGGGCGAATCGCGATCTGAAATTTGAAATCTCAGATTTGAAAAAAAGCCAATGAAAATGAGAAAAATAAGCCAAATCAGACCAGATAAAAGCTCTGGGATTTTCGATTTACGAATGACGATTTACGAACTGATTTGCGGGCAAACGATGGCCGACGGTTTGCGAGCGTTGGTTGCAGGTGAAGATGATGCGGCTGATCCGCTGCGCGGACACAGCCGCGCTCCGGGGGCAGGTTTGGTTTGCAGGCGGGATTTATCGGGTTCTTGCGCGTTTCGGTTGCAGGCGAAAGCGTCCGCCTTCACCTGGCTACGGCGCGACAAGGCGCTAAAGCGCACGCACTCCAAACGCTTCGCGAATGGCGGAGGCGGGTGGCGGGATTTGGATGTCACACGAATTTCCATACCTCAAAGTGTCTGCTATGCAGGCAAACCGGGTAGAGTCCGTCTTTGCGAAGTACAGGAAGGGGGGATTGCGGGAAACATTCAACGCGGAACTTCCAACGCTCAACATTCAAGGCTTTCCAGCTTGTGACAATGACCATGAATGAACAGGGATATCCCACGAAATCCCAACGTAAAATTTTGCTTACGCGCAGCCGTTTGAACGGCTGGCGTAAGCATTTAAAACCCTGTGATAACGGGTTATACGTTGAATTTGAAGAGGAGAACGTCGCCGTCTTTGACGACGTATTCTTTGCCTTCCATGCGGTAGAGGCCTTTTTCACGGGCGGCGGCGACGCTGCCGCATTTTACGAGGTCGTCGTAGGCGACGGTCTCGGCCTTGATGAAGCCGCGTTCGAAATCGGAGTGGATGACGCCGGCGGCTTGGGGGGCGGTGTTGCCGTTGTGAATGGTCCAGGCGCGAACTTCTTTTTCACCAGCGGTGAAATAGGTGCGCAGGCCGAGCAGATGATAGGTGGCGCGGATGAGGGCGCCAACGCCGGATTCATCAACTCCGAGTTCTTTCAGGAATTCCTTGGCTTCGGCATCGGAGAGGTCGATCAGGTCGCTCTCGATCTGGGCGCTGATGACGACGGCTTCGCACGCGAAATGGTGTTTGGTGTATTCGCGGACTTTTTCGACAAACGGATTCTTGTCGGCGGTGGCGAGGTCGGATTCCTTGACGTTGCAGGCGAAAATGGTTGGCTTATCGGTCATCAGCCAGAACAGGCGGGAAATGGCTTTTTCCTCGGGCGTGAGCTGGAGGGTGAGGGCGGGTTTGCCGGCGTTGAGGTGCGGCTCAATTTTCTTGAGGACGGTTTCCTGCGCGAGCGCTTCTTTGTCGCCGCGCTTGGCATCTTTGGCAACGCTACCGAGACGTTTTTGGACGGCTTCGAGGTCGGACAGGACGAGTTCGGTGGTGATGACTTCGATATCGCGCACGGGATCGACGGAGCCGGCGACGTGATGGATGTCCGCATCTTCAAAACAGCGGACGACTTGCACGATGGCATCGACCTCGCGGATGTGGGTGAGGAATTTGTTGCCGAGACCTTCGCCCTGGCTGGCGCCTTTGACGAGGCCGGCGATGTCCACGAACTCGACGGCGGCGGGGATGATGACGGTGGTTTTGGCGATGTCCTTCAGCACGTTCAATCGCGCATCCGGCACGGTGACGATGCCGACGTTCGGATCGATGGTGCAGAAGGGATAGTTGGCGGCCTCGGCCTTGCGGGTGCGAGTGACGGCGTTGAAGAGGGTGGATTTGCCGACGTTGGGCAATCCGACGATTCCAGCTTTGAGCATAAATTTAAAAGTTCGTTATTTCCAAGGGTTGAATACCGGGTTCAAAAAATCTTTTTCATTCCGCGTTACGACCATCAGTCCAAAGTGGATGGCCGTGGCTTCAATCTGACTGTCCAGCACGGACAAGTTCCGGCCGTGCTTTTTGGCAGCCGCAACGAGGCGTCCCCATTCCACAGCGACACCTTCGTTAAAATCCAAAATTTTTCCGGCGTAATCTTCGCGCAAAAACTTGAGCGTACGCTCAAGTTCGCGGCGACGTTTGCTTTCCGGCATCCGCTCAATACCCGCGACCATCTCACCCAAACTGATGGCGCTGATGGCAGAAGCGGATTCGTACTTTTCCAGCCAGTCCATCAAGCCGGCAAAGGGAGCGGGCTTGGTAAGCTCGGAAAGGGTGTTGGTGTCCAGCAACCAGTTCACCAAACCACCTCGCGAACGGGTTCAAGGTGTCGGTCCAGCTTCAGTCCTTGCAGCTGGCGCAAATGCCAAGCCAGCGATTTTTTTGGGGTGCGGGCGCGGCGCAGGACAATGTCACCATTTGAAAGCTCAAACAGCAACAGGTCGTCGCCAGCGCGTAATTTGTGGCGTTCCCGGACGGGCTGGGGAATGACCACCTGGCCCTTGCTGGAAATGGTTGTCGTCACACGGTAGGATTATCTTACTCAGCAATTAAGTCAATACCCGATTAAAGTCGATGATGAGCCTGATGCGCCAGCCGCAAGACGATGTGTGCGCCGTCGAACAGGCCGACCGAGATCAGGCAGATGCCCGAGATGTGTTGCAGCCGCAGCAGCGTGGACTCCTGAAATTTACCGTGACCGCGCGAAATACCATAGCTAAAAATGAAGAACCATGTGGTCGTGCCCAGCGCGACTCCCGCCACGCACGCGACCTTGGCGGCGAAAGTATCGGCCACCCAGTCGTGGGCCACGAAATTTCCGGTCAGGACGATCCAGGTCAGCAACACGCCGAGATTGGCCATCACGCGGACGAAACCGGTGGTGAAGGCGGAATGCGGATGAAGTTTTTTCCCGAGCTCGGCCTCGATCTTGCGCGAGGCGGAATCCAGTTTCGTCGGCACGTGGACGGTCTGCGCGGTGAGAAATTTCATGCCGATAAAGAGAAGAAACAAGAAGGTGAACAATTGCATGATGGCCTTGACCATAGGATCCTCGAACAACGCCGAGAAGCCGGTGAAGGACACGGCGCAATAGATGACTTCCATGGTGGCGGCGCCCAAACCGATCATCAGGGCCCAACGGAATCCGCGGCACGCACCTTCATTGAGGATGGTGAGGTTGATGGGACCGACGGGGATGGACGAAAACATCGCGGCGATGACATATCCCGTGAGCCCGGCCAACAAAATGGGGTGCTGTTCCATTCAGGTCGCTCCGTCGAGGTCGTCATCGTCCTCCTCAATTTCCCGGCGCCAGGTGCGGGAGATGTGCGGGCGGACAAAACCGTAGAGCAGGTAACAGGTGAAGAGCAGGGGCAGAACGTAATAGAGGATCTTTTCGCCCAAAACGATCAGCAGGCCGACCAACAAAGCGCCGACGATGACCTTCAAGAACGTGGTGGTCGAGCGCAGGCCGAGAGACTTGAAGCTGGGGTATTTCACTTCGCTCACCATCATGGCGGAAAGGAAGATCAAGACGACAGGCAGCAGATAGCCCCATTTGCCGAGATCTTTTTCGTTGTCCTGCAACTTGATGATGAACAACGTCAGCGAGGCGACGAGACCAGCGGCGGACGGGATGGGGAAGCCGAGAAAATCTTTGCCGGCGCCGGGGAGGTTCATGGCGGAAAGGCAGTTGAACCGGGCGAGACGGAAGGCGCCGCAGATGAGATAGATGGAGGCGATGAACCAGCCGAGCGAGGCATATTCATCCGGCAGGGCGTTGTGCAGCACGACGCGATGAACGAGGAAGGCGGGAGCCACACCGAAGGAGACGAGGTCGGCGAGCGAATCGAATTCGCGTCCGAACGGGCTTTCATGGCCGCCCATGCGGGCAACGCGGCCATCGAAGAGATCAAAGATGCAGGCGAGGAGAATGAAGGCGAGCGCGACCTTGATGGGCATCCAATTGACGTGGCCCATCATGTCCGGCGTGAGCTTGGCCTCGACGATCTGGGTGAGCGCCACGAAGCCGCAAAACAGATTTCCGGCCGTCAGCAGGTTCGGCAGGAAATAAATCTTCAATTTCCCGGACTCGCTGCCCGGAGGATCTTTTTGCGGTTGAGTGGCCATGATGTTTTAGACGAGTTCTGCCAGGATGCTTTCGCCGCCGACGACACGGTCGCCGATCTTGGTCTTGATCTTGGCATCGAGCGGCAGGTAGACATTCACGCGGGAGCCGAACTGGATGAGGCTGATACGTTCGCCGCGCTGGACGATCTCGTTTTGCGCGACCCACGGGACGATGCGGCGGGCGATCAGGCCGGCGATGAGGCGGACGCCGACCTTGCGCCCGGCGGGTTCGGCGGTCTCGATGCCGATGAGGACATTTTCATTGAAATCCGCGCAATCCGCGCGCATCGCGTTCAAATACTGGCCCGGCTTGTGCCGGAAAAAAGCGATGCGGCCAAGCAGGGGGGAGTTCTGCACGTGAACATTAAAGACGGAAAGAAAAATGGAGATGCGCTGGCATTCGCCGCCCATGAACTCCGCCTCCGTGGTGGTGTCGATGGTATCCACCTTGCCGTGGCCGGGGGCGAGGACGAGGTTTTTGCCGGTGGGCACCGCCGCATCCGGATCGCGAAAAAAGTAGAAGGTGAAGGCAACGAAAAGCACCCACAGCACACCCAAGACGCCGGAGAGGCCGAGGACGAACGAGGCAAGATATTTGCCGATGAAGGCCGCGCCGAGCAGCAAAAGGACTGCCATGCCGGAAAGGCCGATGAGTGTCAGGGCGGATTGCGCCGCTTTGCCAGAGTGTTTCACCCGCCTAAAATAAATTTTTTACGCGCCACTTGCAATTCACCATTTTGAGGGCACTTTGGGCTTTCGCCGCCCAAGGCGGGCGGCACCAAACTGCAAACCAAACAACATTATGTCACTAAACACTCCTGATCTCACAAAATTCCCGCCCCGCAGCCCGCGCGTGCGCCTCGGCGGCTATGTCATCCTGCCGCGCATGCTGGACAAGGGCCGTGCGACGGTCGCGGGCAAAAACGGCGAATATCATTTTGCCTGTCCGCTGGACCAGCGGTTTTTGACGTTTGTGGGCATCGACCCGGAAGCGTTGAAGAAGGAGCTCTCGAAGAGTGACACGGAGATCCTTGAATGGATCACGGCGAATGCCAAAAATAAACGCACGGCGCCGGAAATCATCGCGTGGTCGAACTGGCAGGAGAACCTGGCGCCGAACAATCCGGAAGGCCGCGAGTATTTCAACAGCATCCACAAGGCCGGTGCGCCGACCCGCACGGACATCACGAACTGGTTTGAAGTGCTGGACATGGATGACTACGTAACCTTCGGCGGGAAAGCCTGACCATTTACGATTTTGGATTTGCGATTTACGAGCCGCGATTGAAGCCGTGATCCTGATTCAAACAGTATCAATAAAAAACCGGAAGCGGGATTTTGATCCGGCTTCCGGTTTTGTTTTTCAGAATGTATCAGTTGGCGGCGACGGCTTCCGTCTTCCACGCGGTGATCTTGTCGATGCGGTGCTTGCGCTTCTGGCCGCTCATCTCAAGTTCGACCTCTTCGCCAACCTTGTGGTTCACGAGGGCCATGGCCACGGGAGTGAGATAGCTGATGATGCCCTTGTCAGGATCGGAATCCCAGGCGCCGAGGACGGTGAAGGTCTCGGCATTGCCCGACTGCACATCGGTGACTTGAACAATGGTGCCGGGGCCGACGAGTTCGGTGCTCGCGTTGGCGAGGTCGGCTCCGCGTGCGCGGTTGAGCGCGGCTTCCAAGTCTTCCTTCTGGCGCATGAGGATCTTCTGCATCTCCTTGGCGGCTTTGTATTCGTGGTTTTCGCGCAAGTCGCCGTAACTGCGGGCGATGGCGATCTCCTTGGAGTTCGCAGGAATCTTCTTCTCGACGAGTTCCTGATATTCCACGCGGCGGCGCTCGAGGCTTTCCCAGGAGACGATCAGCGTGGCTTCCTGCTTGGTTTGTTCACCGCTGACGAGCACTTGGACGGCAGGGTGCGCCTTGACGAGACGGGCGAGCAGGGAGCGCTTGTCCATGTCGTCAAACACGGGCGAGAGCTTCAGGGCGCGGGTCAAATCCTTGACGATCTCAATATCGGCCGAGGCGGTGAGCTCGGCAATCAACGCCTGATCTTCGAGGATGAAATCGCGCAGGCGGTTGGAGCGTTTTTCATTGAACTGATCGCGTTCCATCGCGGAGAGCATGGCGCGGAAGACTTCGGGGCCAAGGATATCAACGAAGTCTTCGTTGCGTTCCTTGCCGAACCACAAGAGGAGTTCGCTGCTGGCGCCGTGCTGGTTGATGAGGCGGGCGAGCGTTTCCTTGAGGAGGTCGAGCTTGCCGTTATTGATGAGCAGATTGGCGATTTCCTTGGCCAGCTTGGCGGAAACCAAATTCAGGGCGCTGCGCAAGACTTCCGGCCATTTTTCGGGGTTGGCGGTCTTGAACGATTCGAGGGCGCGATGATGTTTGGCGGCCGGAATGGCTTCGAGCAGCGCACCGAACTTGATGCCATCTTGCGACCAAATCTGGGCGGCGGTGACCTCACCGGCGACTGGCTGGGCAGAGGCGTCAGCCCGCAATTCATCGCGGACAAAAATCGCTTCCAAAGCGACGGCGGGCTGCGTGCGCTGATAGGCCGAGATATCGGTGTTGAGGGCGGCGATGACTTCGTTCGCGGCGGCGTATTTGTCCTTGAGGTCGGGCACGGCCTTGAGAACTTCGGACACGACGAGGATGCGGGCTTTCAAGCCTTTGGCCGCGCGGAAATCGGTCAGGACGCGGTCTTGCAAGGAAGTTTCCTGGGCTTGATAGACGACCGGCTCGGTTTTCTTGATGGGCACGATGAAGTGACCGTCTTTTTTCATCTCGCGCTTGGCGGTTTCCCACCACTTCTTCCAATCATCGCGGATGACATCCGGGACGAGGGAAGATTGAATCTGGTCGGTGGTCGCCTTGCCGCCAAAACTGTTGAGGACGAGTTTGATAAGATCCAAGTGATGGGCAGCCAGATGGCGCACGGCTTCAATGTCAGCGGCTTTGCGGGCGAGGATGTGATCCTTCGGAATCGGCTTGAGCTGTTCGGCGGCGAACGACAAATCCATCGTGTGACCGGATTTGCCCGGGAAATCGATGGTGAAACGCGCGAAGACGGTGTCCACCGCCTTGATCTTGCCAAAACCCCAGCTCCGATGCGAACAGCAGCCGCCTTCGACAAGGTGAGTGAGGGGTTCGACGTGCTTGCCCTCAATCTTGCCCGCAGCGGCCAATTTTTCAAATTCTTCTCTCATAATAAGTTTTTATCTGGCGTCCCGAAATCAGGTTTCCCACATTAAACGAATTGAACGTCCAAAATCCAAGACAAATTGCGGCGCGAGTTTTATCGCAACGCCTAAACAGCGGCGAATTCACCGAGAATCTGCTGGAAACCGCGCTGGCGATGGCCCGGTTTTCGCCGGCGGACCGGGGCCTGTGCCATGAACTGGTCTGCGGCGTCGTGCGCTGGCAGGCAACGCTCGACTGCCTGATCGCGCGGAAAACCACGCCGGGACGGGAACAGCGCCCCGCACTGCAAAACCTTTTGCGGCTGGGACTTTACCAGATTTTCTGGCTGGACCGCATCCCACCGCATGCCGCCGTCCACGAGACGGTCGAGCTGGCCAAGCGCGCAGGGTATCACACGCAGGCGGGTTTCATCAATGCCGTCCTGCGTGCCTACCTGCGCGAAACGGACGAGATCCGGAAGATCTTGGCCGACATGAAAATCTCCCAGCCGGCGCTCGGCTGGTCGCATCCGGAATGGCTGGTGGAAAAATGGCGGAAAAATTTTGGCGACGAGAAGACACGGCAACTCCTGGAATGGAACAATACGCCGCCGAAGACTTTTGCGCGGATCAACATGCTCAAGACCGATGCCGCCAAACTGATCGAGCGCTGGCGCGAGGAAAAGGTGGAGCATGATCTGATCGCCCGTGATTGGACGGGGGAGAACCTGGCGTTTGAATTGAAGGCGCATCCGCCGCTGCATACGCTCGGAAGTTTTCGGGATGGATGGTTTTATGTGCAAGACCCGAGCACGCTGTTGGCGCCTTCCGTAATGGCGGCGCAGCCGGGTGAAGTGATTTTGGATTTGTGCGCTGCGCCGGGTGGGAAGACGACGTTTGTTGCGCAAGTGATGAACAACGAAGGAAAGATTGTTGCCTGTGATCTTGATGCCGTCCGGCTGAAGCTGGTAAAGGAAAATTGCACGCGGTTGGGCGTGACGAATGTTGAGACGGCGATCGTGGCCACGGCGAATCTCCAACCGGCGAGCTTTGACCGGATCTTGATCGATGCGCCGTGTTCGAACACCGGCGTCATGCGGCGGCGGGTGGATTTGCGGTGGCGCATCCAGTCGGCGGAGATCGAGCGTTTGCGGCGCACGCAACTGGAACTCTTGGGCAAGGCGGCGCCGCTCTTGAAACCCGGCGGCTTGCTGGTGTACAGCACCTGCAGCCTGGAGCCGGAAGAAAATTCTGACGTGGTAAAACAGTTCCTGGCGGCCAACGGCCAATTCAAACTGGAGGCTGAGCGGCAGTTGTTGCCGTTTGACGACGGGGTGGATGGCGCTTACGTTGCGAAGCTAAGAAGGGTGGAGTAGAAAAAGTGGTGGCGAAGTTGCGGGGTAAAGTCAGTTGACGAGCACCTCACCCTTTCCATGGTTGCTGTCGCTGCTCCCCATTTTGCTCCGCCGTCTCCGCAAAACGCGGAGAGGGGGGGCGCTTGCAGCGCTTTTGAAAATAGTGCCATAGTAGATTTAAGGATAATACGGTTAGCAGTCGGCGGCGCGCGCGGAGCGACGCGCCCTACCTGCGTTTTGGTGGGGAGACGCTGCGGATTGCTCAAGCGCGATTTTTCAAGGAGTTGAAATTTTGAATAAAAATTAATTTATGGAACTTGATCTCGAAAATGAATACGCGGATCGCGCCTATCAGATTTTAGCCAGCCTGGTCACGCCGCGACCGATCGCCTTGGTGACGACGATTAGCGAGGATGGCAAGGTCAATGCGGCGCCGTTCAGTTTCTTCAATCTGATGGGTGCGAATCCGCCCATCTGCGCGTTTGCGCCGGGCGACCGTGATGATGGCTCGCCCAAAGACACGCCGCGCAATATCCGCTCCACGCATGAATTTGTGGTGAACTTGGTGGATGAATCCATCGCGGAAGCCATGAACAAATGCGCGGCTTCGCTGCCTTATGGTGAAAATGAACTCGTGCACGCCGGGTTGCATTCCGCGCCGTCATCCGTGGTGAAACCACCGCGCATCGTGGAGGCCCCGGCGAGCCTCGAATGCACGGAGTGGGGGACGTTGCAGATCGGTGGTAACCGGATGGTAATCGGTTTGATCAAGCGAGTGCACTTGCGCGATGAACTGTTTGACGTGCAGAAGCGGCGGATCAACACGGATAAATTGAAGACCATCGGACGCATGGCATCGCCGCACTGGTATTGCAAGACGGGGGAACGGTTTGAGATGGTGCGGCCGAAGTGAGGATCAAGTGGCGTGGATCTCTTTCAATTCAACCCGCCGAGTTACATCGTCAGATATAAGAAGCCACTTGGATATGGGATTTATGGTTTCGAGCGGTGTGGAAATTTCTCCCTTTGACCAATGCGGAATTCCTGCATGAAGCAGGTAAATGCTGACGATGTTTCCAAATATTTCACCGCTCGTTGGCAACTGCCGGTCCGGTATGCCGTTGATCATATACGTCACCATAAACGGCTTGGGTAATTGACTCATTTTAAACTCAAACTCTGCAACACTTTTTAATTTATTTTGGAAAATGGCTTTTATTTCTTCCTGCTCCTTCAGGTGCAAGCCCATGTTCAATTCTAGGAGGATGGTGTCGGCTTTCAGTGCGGCAGCATCTATGAACAATTGGAGTGCCAGACGGACCATTGGCTCAGCATCTGGTTCGGCCTTAAGATTTAAAGGTTTTGATTCCATATCACTTCCACTGTCCCCAAAAGTTTTCAAACGACTGCTGATCGCGGGCGGGGTGCAGGCCGGTTTCATCAAGCCACAGGACAGCGGCGTGGCCGTGTGAGAATCGCATCTCCCAGGGGATATGATACGCACCGGCTTCAAGCCAGAGGAGATGATCGCCGGCTGTCAGCGAGCGCGGAAGCGGAATGCGCGCGAGTTGATCAAAGGCCATGCAGGTGGGGCCGTGTACCGCCGTGAGCGCCGGTTTGCCGGTGTGCGCAGCAAGTGGCAGCAGTTCATGTTGCTCCCACACAGAGGTCATCGCATTCATCGTCCGCCCACTGTCGCAAATGAGTTGGCGCAGGCCGCGTCGTTCTTTGATATCCAGAATTTTGACGACGAGCATGCCACTGCTGGCGCTGACGAATCGTCCGTTCTCCAACCAGATTTCGCGAAGGCTGGGGAACAGCTTGGCCGATTGCCGCAACATGTTGGCGAAGGAACGCAGGCCGAATTCGCCATCGTAGACCTTGCTGCTGCGCGACAGCACATGCCGCACCGGCATGCCGCCGCCGATGTCCAGATGGAGCGGGCTGAATTTGGCAACACGGCAGATTGCCGCGATTTCGGCAATGGCGCGTTCATAGATCGCCACCGAGCCGATGTTGGTGCGGAGATGGAAATGCACCGTTTCGATGCGGACCTTGGCGCGCATCAGTTTTTTAAGGGCGGTGGTGGCTTCCGCCGAGGTAAAGCCAAATTGTGTCGGGAACTGAGGATTTTCCGGGTCGAACTCTTCCGCCGTCAAGATGCGGATGCCGCAGCGCCAATCAAATTTCCTGGCCAGAGGCAGGAGGGCGGCGAGTTCGGCGGGCGAATCAAAATTAACCGAGAGGCCGCGCAAGTTGAACGACGGCAGCCAGCGGTGTTTGGCGGGACCATTGGCGAGGATGTTCTCCGGTGTAAAACCTTCCGCCAGCGCGGCGCGCAGTTCAAATTCACTGACGACTTCGATTGGCCGGCCGTGCTCCCGCCACCAACGGAGCAGGGGGGCGACCGGTTGGGTTTTGCAGGAGAGCCAGTGCTGGAAAGAGATTTTTTGTTTTGGATTTTGTGTTTTAGGCGCAAAGCCTGCGGCGACGAGGGCGGTATCAAGCTCCGTGATCCGTTCCACGATCGGCAGGGCGGAGCAAAGATAAAACGGCGTGGGTGTGGAAAGCGAAAGGGCCTCGCGAACGAGGCGCTTCCAGAATTCGATCGTTTCGGACGAGTGGCCGAAGTTTAGGGTGGAGTTGGTCATGGCTATAACGAGCCTCGCGACACATGGAAGCTCCAGTCATAATTTGTTTTACGCTCACCCTCACCCCTGCCCTTTCCCCCGGGGAGAGGTGAAAACGTTCCCCGCGTTCTAAAAAAACACATCGTTGGTTGCAGGGCTGCCTTTGCAATACAGCCAATCCAAAACAGGTTTCACATGCCCATGATTTGATAACCGCCGTCGACATAGATCACCTGCCCGGTGATCGCCGCCGCGCCGTCGCTGGCGAGAAACACGCCACTGTGGCCGAGTTCTTCCGTGGAGCAACTGCGCTTGAGCGGGGCATGCGCCTCGTAATGCTTCATCATGTCGCTGAAGCCGGCGATGCCGCGGGCGGCCAGCGTTTGCACGGGGCCGGCGCTGATGCAGTTGACGCGGATCTTTTTCGGCCCCAGATCATAGGCGAGATAGCGCGTGCTGGCTTCGAGCGCGGCTTTGGCCACGCCCATGACGTTGTAATGCGGCACGACTTTTTCCGCGCCATAATAGCTCATCGCTAAAATGCTGCCGCCATCCGGCATCAAGGGCGCAGCCGCGCGGGACAATGCCACGAGCGAATAAGCGCTGACATCGTGGGCCACGCGGAAGGCTTCGCGGCTGGTGTTGACGAATTCGCCTTCAAGGGCGTCTTTGGGCGCATAGGCGACGGAGTGCAGGAGAAGATTGAGTTTGTCGAACTTGGCACCGACTTCGCTGAAGACGCGGGCGATGTCTTCATCCTTGGTAACGTCGCACGGCAGGATAAGCGTGTCCGGACCAAAGGTGCCGGCGAGTTCCTCGACATTGTCCTTGAGACGTTCGCCCTGGTAGGTGAACGCGAGTTTCGCGCCTTCGCGAGCCCAAGCCTGGGCGATGGCCCAGGCGATGGAGCGTTTGTTGGCAACGCCGAAGACGATTCCAGTTTTTCCAGTGAGCAGTGGCATAATATTTGGTTTAACGGCGGAAAGGTTAAATCTTTTTTGGGCTGACGTGCAAAGAAAATTAAACGAGGGAAGGCGAAGCAAATATTGTCAATTGGCGTCCGGTCTCGACTGATGGGCGCAGGCAACTTAACCTCCCGCATGGATTTTAATCAACTCGCCGACGGCCTGATCATGTATTTGATACTGGTAGGGCTGTTGACGTTTCATGAATTCGGGCATGCATGGACGGCGTGGAAGTGCGGAGACGACACCGCGAAGTCGTTGGGGCGGGTGTCGTTAAATCCCGTGGTTCACATCGACCCGATTGGCACGGTTATCCTGCCTTTGTTGATGATGTTTTTGCCATCATCTTATAGCGCTTTTCTCGTCGGTTGGGCCAAGCCGGTGCCGGTAAATCCGGACAATCTGCGGCATAAAAAATTTGACGACCTGCTCGTGACGCTAGCCGGCCCGGGCATGAACCTGATTTTGGCGGTCGGATTGATGGCGCTGGCCAAGGCAGCGCTGCTCCTTCACAGCCTGCCGGCCGCGCAGCTTTTTGTGGATGCCGCCAGGTTGAGCCTCCGGCTCTGTTTTTTTAACCTGATCCCCATCCCGCCGCTGGATGGCTCCCAAGTGATGCGCGTGGTCACCGGGATGACGTGGGAGGCGTACATGAGATTTTCCCAGTTCGGCATCATTGCTGTCATCGTAGTGATGCAGATTCCTCCGGTAAGATATGCCGTGCAATTTCTGACCGAAGGCACCCTGCAGTTGCTTGGACGGGTTTTTGGGCTCGTCTGACCACCTGCCCGCGATAAAAAATGCTCGCGTGGCGGTGAAAGATTTCCGACATTGCCGCCCGTGAATCAAGGCGTGCCATCCCCCAACCATCCGGTCACCGAAAAGGATTTTGAACTGCCCATCGCGGGGTTCACCGGTACGCCGGAAGAAATTGAGCGGCAGTGGTTCGAAAAAGTTTATCGCGGTCGCGGGGATTCCATGCGGCAGTTGACGTGGCGCGCGGTCTTGATGGGCACGGTTCTCGGCTCGGTGCTTTCCCTTACCAATCTTTACATCGGCTTGAAATCCGGCTGGGGTATCGGAGTGGCGATCACGGCTTGCATCCTTTCCTACGCCATCTGGACGACGTTTGTAAAGATCGGTTTGGTCAAGACGCCGATGACGATATTAGAAAACAACTGCATGCAGTCCACCGCCAGTTCGGCCGGGTATTCCACGGGCGGCACGCTGATCGCGGCCTTCGCGGCCTTCATCATGTTGAACGGCCATGCGCTTTCGGTTCCGTTGACGCTCGCCTGGGTTTTCTTCCTGGCGGTCTTGGGAGTGACGATGGCGATACCGATGAAAAAGCAAATGATCAACATCGAACAACTTCGTTTCCCGAGCGGTGTGGCGGCGGCGGAAACGTTGCGGGCGTTGCACTCGGAAGGCCAGAAGGGCATGCGGGCGGCGAAGGCGCTCGGCATCTCCGGCTTGCTGGCGGCGATTGATAATTTCTGGCATGACGGTTTCGCGATGATCGCACGGCTGGCACCCTATTCCAGCGACGCGCTGGTCACCAAGTTAAATACGGTCGTTTTCGGTCCGGCATGGATGGGCCGCACGGTGATGTTTAGTTGGGAACCGATTTTTCTGGCCGCCGGCGCCATCACCGGCATGCGCGTCTGCATCTCCATGCTGGTGGGGGGGACACTATGTTGGGCGGTTTTCGTACCCCTGATGCAACATGCTGGCATCATCACCGGCAGCGGTTTCCGAGATGTGGTGCAATGGACGCTTTGGTTCGGGGCATCCTGCATGGTGAGTTCGGGTGTATTTGGATTTTTTCTGCAATGGCGGCTGGCGTTGAGCGCCTTTAGCGGCTTTGGGAGAATGTTCACACGCCGTGGCGCGCCGCTCACGGAATTGGAAAAGATTGAAGCACCCATGTCATGGTTTGCCATCGGGCAGGTTATTTCTCTCATAGCACTGGCCTTTCTGGCGCATGCATCTTTTGGGATGCCCTACTGGCAGAGCGCACTGGCGGTGGTAATGTCCTTTGCGCTGGCGTTGGTGGCTTGCCGTGTGACGGGCGAGACCGACACTACCCCGATTGGCGCGATGGGGAAGGTGACCCAACTCACGTTTGGCGCGTTGAATCCCGGCAACATGAATGTGAATCTAATGAGCGCCAACATTACGGCGGCATCCGCTGCATCGGCGGCCGACTTGTTGACGGACTTGAAAAGCGGGTATTTGCTGGGGGCGAATCCGCGCAAACAGTTTATCGCCCAGTTCGCGGGAATTTTCATCGGGACGGTCGTCAGCGTGTTCGCGTTCACCTTGATCGTAAACCGGCCGGAAGTCCTTGGTTCTGACCAGTTCCCCGCCCCGGCCGCGCAAACTTGGGCGGCGGTGGCCAAGGCTTTGAGCAAGGGATTCGATGCGTTGGCGCCGGTCAAGGTGTGGTCGATTGTGATCGGCGGCATTGTGGGGATCATCTTCTCCGCACTGCCAGTGATGTTCCCCAAACAGCAAAAATATCTGCCCTCCGCCTCGGCATTTGGCCTGGCTTGGGTATTTCATTGGTATTACGGCATTTTGTTCTTCCTCGGGGCGTTGATGGCATATTGGTATCAGAAAAAATCACCGGCAAAGGCGGAAGAATACACCTATCCGATCGCCTCCGGCATCATGGCGGGGGGTGCATTGATGGGCGTGGCTTTGATTTTTTGGCAGAATGGCCCCGAAATGTGGCACAAAATTTTAGGTCATTGATAAACGGATGCGGAAAGCAGTGGCGCCAGTCCGGAATGAATGCTTTTGGCAGTTGAACACGGCGATGTGACGATGTGCCCCGCAACACGGCGGCTGGCAAAGAATGAAATTGCTTTCTGCCCCGAAAAGCTCAATGATTTCCGCCATCAAATGAAAAAGCTTTCGCTCTTCGCACTTCTGATGGCCGCCCTGGTATCGCCCGGCTGCAGTTGGCACAAGCACGGCTCGACGGCCAAGTCTGCAGGTTCAAAATCCATCGTCACGCCGGACATGTCATTGGCTGCAAAGGTGATTTCTTACAATACAGTGGGACGTTTCGTGGTTTTGAGCTTTCCGGCGAATCAAATGCCCAAATTGCAGCAGACTTTGTTTCTGTACCGAATGGGGATTAAAGTCGCGGAAGTGAAAATCACCGGCCCGCAGCAGGAAAACAACATCGTGGCTGACCTCGTCACCGGTGACCCAAAAGTTGGGGATAGTGTCCGTTCGGAATAATCGGCCGGACGGGTTACTTCTCGGCGAGCGGCTGCATGGTCTTTGGCAGCGCTTCTTTACGGTAGGGGGAATGGAGATTGAAATAGATTCCGCACAAAGGCGTTTCGCCATCCGCCTGGCTCAAAATGATAGTGGCTTCCTTGTCCAGGGCGATGCCATGGCGCATGCCGGCCGCGCGTGTTTCATAGGCCTTGATGGCTTTTTGGAGAAGCGAGGTGAGCGCGGCTTCAAATTCATCAGGCGTCTTGTGCAGGCAGACGACATAGCGGTCGTAATTCCTGACCGCTGCGCTGATTTCACTTTTAAAAGTATCCACCGTCATAGTTTTAACCTAATTCATATCGGCCGAATTGCCATATAATTTAGGCAATGTTTGCAGATTGGCCGGCAGGTGTTTCGTTTTAGTCCGCCGCCGTGCGGATGACCTTTTGCCGCTCCCCGAACAGTGCCGTTCCCACCCGCACCATGGTCGCGCCTTCCTCGATGGCGACCTCAAAATCACCGCTCATGCCCATGCTTAATTGTGGCAGCGGCGCGCCGAGCACCGCCTCGGCACGGGCTTTAAGTTCACGCAACCGTTGGAAATAGGGACGTGATTTTTCCGCCACCGGGTTGAAGGGCGGGATGGCCATCAAGCCATGGATTTCGATGCGGGGAAGCGCATTCAATTCGTTCAACTCGGCGAGTAACTGTTCCGGCTGGTAACCGAACTTGCTGGCTTCGCCCGCGACATTCACCTCGAGCAAAATCGGCATGGTTTTGGCCGCCTGTTCGGCGCGTTTGGAGATTTCGCGGGCGATGGCCAGGCTGTCCACACCTTGAATCATCTCGAAGAGTTCCACGGCATCACGTACTTTGTTGGACTGCAGATGCCCGATGAATTGCCAGCGCGCCTTGCCTGGCGAGAGCGGGATTTTGGCTTTGGCTTCCTGGATCTTGTTCTCGCCAAAATGGATCTGACCCGCCGCCACCGCTTCTTGAATGGTTTCCGGCGGGTGCGACTTGGAGACCGCCAGCAAGGTCACGGAGTCCGCCGCCCGTCCCGCCCGCTCACACGCGGCAGCGATCCGCTGTTGGATGAAATTCAGATTTTCGGCAAAGCTCACGAAATGATTTTAACCAAAGATTGGCAGGGATGCACACGGATAAAGTCGGAATGCGTTCCGTTTAATAAAATTCGTATGCATCCCCGCCCGTCCATGGTTTAATTTCCGCCATGAATTATTGGCTCGTGAAATCCGAACCCGAGGCGTACTCGTGGACACAGTTCGTCAAAGATGGCAAGGCCGCGTGGACCGGCGTGCGCAATTTCCAGGCGCGGAACAATCTGCGCGCCATGAAAAAGGGCGATGCGGTTTTCTTTTATCACAGCGTCACGGACAAGCAGGTGGTCGGTCTTGCCAAGGTGGCGAAGGAGTTTTATCCCGATGCCACGGCGGAGGAGGGCGACTGGTCCTGTGTGGATCTTGTGCCGGACAAGGCTTGCAAAGAACCTGTCACGCTGGAAGTCATCAAGACGGACAAGGTTCTTTCCACGATGCCGCTGGTTAAACAATCACGACTTTCGGTCACGCCATTGTCGAAGGAACAGGCTGAACGACTGCTTAAGCTGGCTTCAGAGTGAGGGCGCAACGGGTTAAGCGGTTGCTTTCCCTGTCAGTAGACCGGCTACCAATTTGCTTGACAAAAACTAACAAAGTTAGTATATATGACTCGTGAGCATGGTTAAAATCTAAAATAACGAGGTCTTTGAAGAGGGATGAAGCCGGCAAGCGTTCGCGGACGAGGAGGATTGGGGCAAATGCCAGCTTATCCGGGTTAATCCGGGCTAAGCCGACCTAAAAAGTATGAAGACAGAAATCGTACGAGCCATCCCCGCGATACGGGCGCAGGGCAGAGGTCCAGTGGGCCAGGTTCGGGCTTGGCGAATGGATTCCCGGCGGTCCACGCGCTGCGAGTTGGGGCAACTCGCGCTCCCGGGCAGGCTGGTGCGAGCCGCAGGCATTCCTTACCAAGAAATGTCTGTGATATCCCACGAAATACCAATCGAAAAAAAACGGGGGTGGCACGGGGTGCTGGCGTACGGCCCACAGATGCCGGACTAGAGCATTTTAAATGAAACTGTAGCCACATGAGGCGAACCAATTCATGGCGTCCTGGGGTGTGATTTTTTGCAGTGCTGCGGCGATGGCTGCGACCAGGGTCTCCAGGGTTCTGGCTTCGGCTCCCCGCAACAGCGTTTTGACCTTGCTCCACATCTTTTCGATGGGGTTGAGGTCCGGCGAATAGGCCGGAAGGAAACGAACCTCAGCCCCGGCCGTTGCGATCAGGGCCAGGGTTTGTTCATTCTTATGCGGGGAAAGATTGTCCATGATCACCACATCGCCCGGGCGCAATGTCGGGCACAAAACCTGGCGGACATAAGTTTGGAACACCTCGGTGTCGGTGGCGCTGTCGATGGCCATGCAAGCGGTCGAACCATCCAGCCGGATGGAACTGATCATGGTGGTGGTGTGCCAGTGGCCGTGCGGAGTGTGGGCGTGAACCCGCTCCCCACTGGGAGCGCGTCCGCGCAGCCGCGTCAGGTTGGTCTTGGCTCCTGATTCATCAAGGAAGATTAGTTTGGCGGGGTCAAGCCCAGCCTGCCCCCGCCGCCAAGCCCGGCGCGCCCGCGCGATGTCGGGACGATCTTGTTCGCTGGCGCGGAGTGTCTTTTTTTATATGTCAGCCCCATCTTTGCCAGGACGTAATGGATGGCAGGCAAGGTGCAGTCCAGCCGCATGGCCTGGCGCAACTCCGCCAAGGTCAGGTCCGGCTTCTTCCCCAGCAAAATCCGCATCTGCTGCTGATGAGAGGCCACAATGCGCGGCTTGGGACCGGAAAAACGGTGGCGTGGCGCAATGTCCCCCGTCCGCCGGCGCTGTTGCAAGAGCTTCTTGACCAAGCCGAGGGAAACCCGAAAACGGTCGGCAATCTCGGCCCGCGTGCCTTCATTATTATCGTAAGAAGCCAGGATACGTTCCCGCAAATCCAATGAAATCGTTCTCATGCAATACCCTACCACCCCTCTGCAATAATGGCTACAGTTTTATTTAAAACGCTCTAGCCAGATCAGGGTAGGTGAACGGGCCGAACCATCCCGTATGGGCGGGACGGTACGACAAACACAGCGTCGGCGTTCGTCGAGGGGGACAAAGGTACGTGCCGGGCTTTTGCACGGAAACTTCATTCTCGCCAAGTGCGGGTTTTCTGCTATAATATCCATCTTTATCAATCTTATGTTCACGGGTACTTATACTGCGATTGTCACGCCGTTCGCCAACGGCCAACTGGATGAAGCGGCGCTGGAACGGCTCATCAAATTTCAAATCAAGGGCGGCGTGGACGGCATTGTGCCGGTCGGCACGACGGGTGAATCGCCCACGGTCAATTACGAGGAGCATATCAAGATCATTGCTCTCTCCGTAAAGTTTGCCGCCGGCAAGGTCAAGGTGCTCGCGGGCACCGGCGGCAATTCCACCACGGAGGCCATCTATCTCACGCAGGAAGCGGAAAAGGCCGGCGCAGATGGCTCGCTGCAAGTGGCACCGTACTACAACAAGCCGACACAGGAAGGTTTGTACCAGCATTTCAAGACCATCGCCAAAGCCACCGCATTGCCCATCGTGCTCTACAGCATTCCGGGCCGTTGCGGCGTGGAGATCGCCGTGGACACGGTCAAGCGCCTCGCGCATGACTGCAAAAACATCGTCGGTATCAAAGAAGCCGGCGGCACGCCTGACCGCGTCAGCCAGTTGCGCGCTGCGCTCGGGCCGAAATTTGAGATCATGTCCGGCGATGATTCGCTGACGTTGCCGTTCATGTCAGTCGGCGCCAATGGCGTCATCAGCGTGGCTTCCAATGTGATTCCGAAGGAAGTCTCGCAGATGGTCAATTATTTCGCGCGCGGCGATGCCAAGAAAGCATACCAAATTCACGCGCGTTTTTACCCGCTCTTCAAAGACCTGTTCATCGAAACCAACCCGACGCCGGTGAAGGCCGCGCTGGCGATGATGAAGATGGTCAATGAAGAATACCGTCTCCCGCTGGTGCCGATGAACCCCAAGAACTGGGATGTGTTGCGCACCACGCTCAAGCGGTGTGATGTGCTGGAATAAGCAGCCGGTTTGCAGATCATTTGTCACCACGCCTTATGACTAAAGTCATCATCACCGGGGCCAAAGGACGCATGGGGCAGGCGCTCATCGCCTGTGCCAAGAGCTTTCCTGCGTTGCAAATCGTCGCCACCATCGGTCGCGGCGATGATCTGGCTGCGGCAATCAAGAGTTGTGATGTGGTGATTGATTTCAGCGTTCATGAAGCCACCCTTGGCATCGCAGAACTCTGCGCCAAAAATAAGAAGGCCATTGTCATCGGCACCACCGGTTTTTCCCACAAGGAAAAAGCCGCCATCATCAAGCAAAAGGCAAAGGTGCCGATGGTGCTGGCCACCAATTATTCCACCGGCGTGAACACGCTATTCTGGCTGACCCGCAAGGCGGCGGAAATTCTTGGGCCTGATTTTGATCTGGAAGTGGTTGAGATGCATCATCGCCTGAAAAAAGATGCTCCCAGCGGCACGGCTAAAACGCTCTTGGAAGTGCTCGGCGATGTCCGCCAGTTGCAACTCGCCAAAGCCTTGCGCCACGGCCGTAACGGCATCACCGGCGAACGGACCCCGGGCGAGATCGGCATCCACGCCATCCGCGGCGGCGATGTCGTGGGCGATCACACCGTCATCTTCGCTAACACTGGCGAACGCGTCGAACTTACGCACAAGGCATCCAGCCGGAACACTTTTGCCAACGGCGCGCTTCGTGCCGCGCAATGGCTGGTCAAACAGAAGCCCGGTCTGTATGACATGCAGGACGTGCTGGGGTTAAAATGAATCCGGCGTCGGGATCTTCGGACGCGAATTTTGCAAGATACGTTTTCGTCGCGCTGGGCTCAAATCTCGGCGACTCGCAGCAAATCATTTCCGCGGCGATAAGGCGGCTGGAATCGTTTTCTGACCAACCGCTCCTCAAATCGTCCTTGTGGCAAACAACACCGGTGGATTGTCCGCCGGGATCCCCGCCATTTTTAAATGCCGTCGTCGGCTTCATTCCGCAAAAGGGTGAATCCCCCGAAACGCTGCTCGGAAAAATGCAAGGGCTGGAGGAAACGTTTGGCCGGATCAAAAAGAAAGTACTCAACGAGCCACGCCCCCTGGACTTGGACCTGATCATCTTCGCCAGTGAGACGCGCAATTCTCCGGCACTGACTTTGCCTCACCCGCGCGCCCATTTGCGCCGGTTCGTATTGCAACCATTGAGCGAGATGGCGGCGGAGCTCGTCCTGCCGGGGCAGAGCCAGACAGTGTCTCAATTGCTGGCTGCACTGCCCGCAGACGAAACGGTCACGCGAATTTAAGTTTATCTCCGAAGTGCTTTTTGTGTTCGGCAATGGCGTAGCGATCCGTCATGCCGGCCATGTAATCGCAAATCGCGCGGTGAACGCCAATTCTCCGCATCTGCTTCCGCGCCTGGTCGCCAATCTCTTTTGGGTGGTCCAAATAGTACCCGAAAAGATCCCGCAGCAACTGCTTCGCGCGGATATGCGGCTCGTTCACGACTTCGTTGAAATACAGATTCTTGTAAAGATACTTGCGCAATTCGATGTTCAGCTTGCGCCGTTCCGGGCTGTATTGGATGAGCGGCTTGGCAAATTTGCGTACATCATCGACGGAATGCACGCGTGCCTTGGTGATCAGGCGCTCGCTCGTCGCCAGCACATCGGCGATCTGCATATCGATGATGGTGCGGATGATGAAATAACGCCGGCCTTCCTCGTGCAGGTTGCCATGTTTTTTCTTCACCGATTGTGCCGCCTGTGCCCAGATGCGGACATGCTTGCAAAGCTCTTTCTCGGAAAGCAAGCCTGAGTCGATCCCGTCATCCAGATCATGGCTGTAATACGTGATCTCATCCGCGAGATTGGCGATCTGTGCTTCGAGCGACGGGTTCTTGGCGATGAAGCCTTTCTTTACGCCCGGCCGGTCAAATGCCGTCTGATGTTTGGCCAAACCTTCCAGCACTTCCCAGGAAAGATTCAAGCCCGAGAAATCCGGATACTTCTGCTCCAACTCCTCGACGATCCGCAAGCTGTGATGGTTATGCTCAAAGCCGCCATGCCCGCGCATAAGTTCGTTCAAAACCGTTTCGCCCTTGTGACCGAACGGTGAATGACCCAGATCGTGGGCGAGGGCGATGGTCTCCGCCAAATCCGTGTTCAACCGCAACGCGCTGGCGATATTGCGCGAGATGGCGGCCACTTCCATCGTGTGTGTCAACCGGGTGCGCAGATGATCGCCCGTGCCATTGAGAAAAACCTGGGTCTTGTATTCGAGGCGACGGAAAGCGCGCGAATGGATCACCCGGTCGCGGTCGCGTTGAAATTGCGTGCGCCACAGCGGCGGTTCTTCGCGGTGCTGGCGGCCGCGGGTATCGCCACTAAACTGGGCGAACTGGGCGAGCGTCTGGCGTTCAATCTGTTCCAGTTCCTGTCGGTAACGTGGCATAGCCTGATTCTTCCTTAGTTGGCCTGATGATGAGACAATCCGCCTTTAGCTCCAAGTTGAAAGCGTTCGCGCCTCAGTTGTTCTTCCGCAGTAATTCTTGCACGGAGATTCCGCGCAATTCAAACAGGCGTCGCAATGTGTCCTCGATGAGATTGTTTGGGCAACTTGCGCCGGCTGTGATGCCCACGGTGATGTCGCCGCCCGGCAGCCAGTCACGCGTCTCGACTTCCTGTTTCTTGTGCTGGTCGTAATGCACGATCAGCTTGTCCGACTGCATCTTTTTGGCGTTCTTGATAAAGAACGTGGGCAACACCTGTTCGCCCATTTCCGCCAAGTGCGACGTATTGGATGAATTATAACCGCCGACCACGATCAGCAGGTTCATCGGCTGCTTCAACATTTTTTGTAAGGCATCCTGCCGGTCTTGTGTTGCGCCACAAATCGTGTCAAAAAAACGGAAGTGCCTGTCGATGGCCGCAGTACCATGCTTTTTCTCCATAGCTGCCTTGAAGCGGCGCTGCACCTCCTCCGTCTCGCCGCGCAACATGGTCGTCTGGTTCGCCACGCCCACGGCTTGCAGATGCAGATCCGGGTCGAAACCGTCCGAATGTGCCCCTTTGAATTTCTCCAGAAACACGTGCTTGTCGCCGCCATTCAGGATGTAATCGCAAACGTAATCGGTTTCCGCGAGATTGAAGACGACGAGATAATGGCCGCTGCCA
>DASZCA010000380.1:0-16544 GCA_035943555.1 Verrucomicrobiia bacterium | reverse complement strand
GCCAGTTCCGGGTCCATCACCGGTGCTTCCACGATGGCGAAGCGTGCCGTGGTGCCGTCGGGCATCGGCAGGTTGATCTGGCTGCCGAGGGTTTTGGCCTCCGACGGCTGGCCGGGGCGGATGGTGGCGTAGTTTGTGCGGATGGCGGTGGCATCCAGCTTAAAAAGCTCGCCTCGTTTGGGCTGTATCCAGCGAACAGCACCGGCCCTGCCCGTAGGTGGTCCGGCCAGATGCGTCCATTCACGATCGGGCGTTTGGGCAGAAGCGGCGACCGGCAGGAGGAACAGCATCAGCATGGGCAAAAGCCGACATGCAAACAACTCGATGCTCCGTGATTCAACAAATTCTGATTTTCGTCTCATGGTTGATCCACCCCAAGGTGGATGACCGCCTCAGGTCGCGGAATCTAGAACAGTTCTTGCGCATATGCAAATAGCGCAGGCGCACCGCCGGTATGCCAAAACAAGACCGTTTCGTCCTTTTTAAATGTCCCCTTGCGGATCAGATCCACGAGTGCGCCAAACGCGCGACCGGCATAGACGGGATCGAGCACGATGCCTTCGCTGCGCGCGAGCAGGCGGATGGCGTCGCGTTCCAGACTTCCTACCACGCCATAGCCTTCGCCTTTGTAACCATAGATAACCTTGATGTCATCGCGCGTGACGCGCACCGGCGAGCCGATGTAGGCCGCGCAATCGTTGGCGATCTGGGCCACCTCGGTTTCGTATTCGAAATGTTCGGGATCGTTCTTGTCGATGGACAGGCCGTGAAGTTGTCCGGTGAACCCGGTGAGACGGGCGCCCAGCACGATGCCCGCCTGCGTCCCGCCGCTGCTGGTGCCGAAAAGCAGATGGTCCAACGGACGGCCGGTCGCCTTGAGTTGCGCCACGAGTTCCTGCATCGCGACCACATAGCCCGTCGCGCCAACACCGTTCGAACCGCCGACGGGGATGAGATACGGCTTGCGGCCTTGGGCCCGAAGTTGCGCATCCAGTTCCTGCAATTTCGCCGCGCGTTGCGAGCGGTCGATCCAATGGAGATTGGCACCCAGCAGTTCGTTCAGGAGCAGGTTGCCGTTAGGATGGGCCGGCTGTTTGCCGTTGAGGATGAGTTCGCAACGCAAGCCGGCCTTCGCGGCGGCGGCGGCGGTCTGGCGACAATGGTTCGACTGCACCGCACCGAGCGTGATCAGAGTGTCCGCGCCTTTCGCGATAGCATCACCGAGGAGAAATTCGAGTTTGCGGGTTTTATTGCCGCCGAGGGCGAGGCCGGTCTGGTCATCCCGCTTGATCAGCAGCTTCGGCCCGGCAAGCTGGCGGGTGAGCGCGGGGAGTTCTTCCAAGGGCGTCGGCAAATGCGCGAGCGGGTGGCGCGGCAGGGAGTCAATTCGCATCGGGCTTGGGCATCGGTTTGAGTCCCACTTCATGCGCGATGTCGCTAAATTCTTCGCGGCTCACGGTTTCGAGCTGTTTGCCGCGCGCCTTGAGCTTTTCGTTGATCTTGATGGCCTTCTCGGTCATCTGCTCGTGCGTGTCCTTGGTGCCGCCGACGAGCGTGAAATTATCGCCCTTGGTGACGCGCTTATGGCCGTCGGAATCGAGGCCGAGGCCGAGCATCATCGCTTTGCTTTTGGGTTTCTTGGCGTTCGCCATTTGATTCAGGCTAAGGCCCATATTCAATGCGGTCAAGCCGGAGACCATGAAGATGATGGCTTAGTTTGAAAAATTGCAAACATTCAACATTTAACGCTCAACACTCAACCCCCATGGCCGCGCATTTTCCCCACTTTGGAAGTTGGGAGTTAAATGTTGAGTGTTGGATGTTCCTGCCACGGTCCCCCGCCGAAATTCATCTCCCTGTTTTCCCCGCTTGCCATCCCTCCCACCAACCGCTTTTATGTATCCTGTGCAAGGCATTGAACCGCCGGATATTCATTTCCTGAACGCCGCCCAAGGGTGGCTGGGATTGGATTGCCCGGAAGAGGCGCAGATCGAGCTCAATGCCATCGCCCCGGAACTTCAGACACACCCCGCCGTCCTTGAAACCCGTTGGAGCCTCTGCATCCGGGAACAGCGCTGGGAAGACGCCCGCGGCATCGCCCAGCTCGAGATCAAACTCCAGCCCGATGACGCCTCCGGCTGGCTGCATCACGCCTATGCCGTGCGGCGCGCCAATGATGGCGGTCTCATCATGGCGTGGGGCGCGCTCCTGCCGGCGGCGGAAAAATTTCCGGCCGAACCCGTCATCGCCTTCAACCTCTCCTGCTACGCCTGCCAGTTGAAGCAGCTCGAAACCTCGCGCATCTGGCTCAAACGCGCCCTCTCCATCGGCAACAAGGAAACCGTCAAAAAGATGGCGCTCGCCGACGAGGATCTGAAACCGCTCTGGCCGGAGATCAGGGGGCTCTGATTTTTAAATTTGAAAGTTTCTCCGCCCATCCTTTCCGTGGACAACCTCCGCATCGTGCGCGACGGCACCGTGATTTTGCGCGATGTGAACTGGCGCGTCACGCAAGGTCAGCACTGGGTCATCCTCGGCGCCAACGGTTCCGGAAAAACCTCCCTGCTCAGCGCCCTCACCGGCTATCTCATGCCCACTTCAGGGGAACTTTCCCTGCTCGGTGAAATTTACGGCCAGTCCGACTGGCGCGAACTGCGCAAGCAGATCGGCCTGGTCAGTTCCTCCGTCCGCCAGATGATGGCGGATGACGAACCCGCCCTCGAAACCGTCGCCAGCGGCAAATACGCGATGATCGATTTCTGGGGCCGGCTCACCCGCGCCGAAAAAGCGCGCGCCCGCAAACTCCTCCGCCAGGTCGAATGCGAATACCTCGCCGACCGCCCTTGGCGCGTGCTCTCCCAAGGCGAACGCCAGCGCGTCCTCATTGGCCGCGCGCTCATGGCCAAACCGCGCGTGCTCATCCTCGATGAACCCTGCGCCGGCCTCGACCCCGCCGCCCGCGAACATTTCTTGGATTTCATCCAACGCCTCGGCCGGCAAGCCGACGCCCCGACGCTGGTGTTCGTGACCCATCACGTCGAGGAGATCATGCCCGTGTTCACGCATGTGCTGGTCCTGAAAAACGGGGCCATCCTCGCCGCCGGCAAAAAAGCCGCCACGCTGGATTCTAAAAATCTTTCCCAAGCCTTTAATGCCCGCATAAAACTCCAGACCGCCGCCCGTCGCTATTCGCTCAGAGTACGGTGACGGACAATTTTCTGGCCAAACCCGCCTCAATGCGGAAAATCAGTCCGAGCGATCCATGCGCCCTCTTTTCATCATCGGCAACAAGCGATCCGGCACCTCCCAGCTCGTCCGCATTCTGAACCTGCACCCCGAAATTTTTATCGCGCATGAATCGGACATCATCTGGATTCTCCATCAGTTTTACCGGCAGGAGCCGTTCCGCGCCCATGAATGGGATTCCGATCTGGGCATGAAACATACGCTGTCCGCCGCCGGCCAACTGCTGGAGCGCAACCGCCCGCCCGGGGAAAATTTTCAGGCCGTCCTCAGCCATCTCATGACCCAGGGCACTCCCTGGCTGCCGCCTGTGTCCAAGCCCGGCATTCGCTGGCTGGGCGATAAAAAACCGTTCCAGCACACCGATCCGCGGCTTGTGCCGTTCATCCTCGAACATTTTCCTGACGCACTGTTCCTGCACATCGTCCGCCATCCCTGCGCGGTGGTGGCCAGTTCCGATCATTTCAATGCGCATGCCGGCGACTTTTGGCTCGGGCTTTCAGCGTCTGAAAAACTGCAACGTTGGACCTACCATGAAAAGCGGGTGGAAGAAATGAAGCTGCAATTGCCGGGCCGCATCCACACCCTGCGCTATGAAGACCTTTGCCGGCAGACGGAGCTGGAATTGACGGCGGTGTTTCATTTTCTCGGAGTGTCGCCCGATACCCGGGCGCTGAAAGATGCCGCACGACAGACCCTGCCCTCCGGCCGCACCTATTCAAAAATCGATTGTCCCGTGGAGACATTGCAATTGGCCGCCCGCCACGGCTACGATTTGGAAAAACCGGCCGGCCGGATGCGCACCTTGGGCGCGCGCTGGTACTGGAAACTGGCCAAACGTTTTCATTGAAGCATGCATCCTGACATCTTTCAGGCATTTGAGAACCTCTGCCGGCCCCTTGGCCTGCGCGGCTCCGTGCTGGAAGTCGGCGCCACTCCCGATGCGTCCTCCTTGCTCAATCTCCCGGCCCTCGCGGCGGTCCATGAAAAAATCGGCCTCAACCTGTCCCGGGCCGGACGGTTCAAGGATTATTCCATCATTGAAGGCAATGCCAATGCGATGACCTGCTTCCCGGACAACCGTTTCGATGCCGTGCTGTGCAATGCCACGTTGGAACACGATCCGTTTTTCTGGAAATCAATTGCCGAGATCCGCCGGGTGACCAAGTCCGGCGGGGCCATCCTCATCGGCACGCCCGGTTATGGCGTGATCCCGTTCGAAAAAAAAGTTCGCCGCCTGCTTGGCTGGCTTCCCCGCCCGCTCCGCCCGGCGCTGGGCGGATTGAATGTTTCCACGCTGACGCTGCAGGTCCATAATTTTCCCGGTGACTATTATCGTTTCAGCGAACAAACTTATCGCGATGTTTTCTTTGAGGGTCTGCAGGCCGTGGCCATACAATCGGTCATGAGCCCGCCGCGCATCATCGGCTTCGGCCGCAAACCATGAAACCGCCCGTCATCCTGATCACCGATTCCTTGAGCCGGCGGCGCGGCGGCGCCGAAATCTATCTGGCCAACCTGGCCGGCTTTCTTGTGCAGCACGGCCATGCCGTCCATGTGCTGGTGCGCCGTGACAGCGCGGATTTTTCCATGCCCGGCGTGACGGTTGAAACCTTGCCGGTCGCCGGCTCCGGGCTGCGCGGTGAAAAAAATCTGGTTCGCGCCGTGCGCCAGCGCTTGCGCGGTGATGAACCCATCGTGTATTCGACCATCGCCCTTCCCGGCCTGACCCACTATCAACCGCACATGGGCCTGCTCCGGCGCGGCTTCAAAGCCTCGCGCGATTCGCGCAACGCGCTATTTTTCCGCTCCGTGCACGCGTTTGCGTCCTTGTTCAATATGAAGCGCCGCTGGCTTTTGAAGATGCAGGAGCAGCTCCTCACCCGCGCTTCCACCACCAAGGTCATGGTGTTCTCGCAACTGGTTCATCGCCAGGTTTTGGAAGATTATTCCCTGCCACCGGCCAACCTCACGATCGCCCCGCTTGGCGTGGATCTTGAACGCTTCCAACCCGGGGAAAAACGCACGCACGCTCCGGCGGACAAATTAAAACTCCTGTTCACGGCCCATAACTTTCAGTTGAAAGGCCTTCATTGCCTGCTAGTCGCGCTGGGCCGCGCGAAAAAGGATGGATTGAAGGCGGAACTGCACATCGTCGGCAACGGCCATCGCAACGCGTTTGAAAAAATCGCCGCCCGGTTGGGCGTGTCCGACGACATCAAATTTCTCGGGCTGGTCGATGGTCCCGGCGCCGCCGCGCTCTACCGCTCGAGCGATGTCCTCGTCCATCCGACCTTCACCGATCATTGTTCCCTCGTCGTCCTGGAGGCCCTCGCCAGCGGCTTGCCGGTCATCACCACGCGGCAGAACGGCGCGGCAGAATTCATTGAATCGGAAAAATCAGGCATCATCATCGGTCACCCGCGCGATATCCCGGCCCTGGCCGACGCGCTGCTACGGCTCCAAGACCGTCAAAAGCTCGCCGCGATGAGCACCGCCGCCGCCGCCTTGCGCCCGCGACTGGACTTCACCCACCACGCGCAAGCCGTTCTCGCCTGGCTGAACACCCGATAGGGCAAACTAACGGAACATTCAACTTTCAATTCCCAAGCGCGCTCAATTCATGGCCCGCTTCGATGTTCGGTGTTGAATGTTGGGCGTTGAATGTTTTCAAATAAGGCTGCCGTTTTATTTGCTCTAACCTTCGGCAGTTTTTCTCCGGCACGCCTCCCCGTAAAAAAGAAAAAACGGGCAAGGAGGTGAATCCTTGCCCGTCTTTGAAAGATTTAACTTAGGCCGAGAGTTTGCGGCGGAGCAGCGCGAGACCGGAGAGCGCGGAACCGAGCAGGAGGACCGTCGTGCCGCCGTCCGGAACAGGGCTGAACGAGAGGCTCTCAGTGTAGGAGAACGTCTTCGGATTCGTGCCGTTGTCAACCGACGGATCTTGGATCGTCATGCTGCCGGTGAAGGCGGTCGCATCGAGGCCGGCCACGGTGGAAACCACGGTGCCGAAGATCAAGATCGAGATGGAGGTCGTCGTGCCGAGCGGGCCGGTGGTCGAACCGGTGCTGAACACCTTGGAGGAGGTCAGGTTGAAGGTGTAGTTACCGGTGCTGTCGGTGATCGTCCAGAAGCTCGGCAAACCGGAGCTGGCGAACGTCCACGGGGAGTTGAACGCAACCGACGCGGTGCCGGTCAGGCTGGCGAAGCTGCCAGTGTGGAGGCCGATGAAATTGTTACCCCAACCCGTCACTTCAGTGGCGCTGGAAGCGACACTGCTGTCGAGGCTGGCAGTTCCCGAGAAACCGATCACACCGGTGATGGGGGTCGCTTGGGTAGATTGGAGGGCCATGGCCGCTGCGGCAACGGCCGCGATGATTGTCAGTTTGGTTTTCATGATTTATTAATTCTAAATTGTAAACCCTCTCTAGCAACCATGATGCCAAGCCTTAAAACACCCCAACTAAAACACATAAAGCATTGATTATGTGCAGCTTAAAAATGCTATTCACAAAATCCATCTCAATCATTCCTCCGGCCAAAGTGGAAAGAAAACCGACAAAAAAACACCTGCAAATTAAACCTAAATCATTAAATATTAATAATTTACAATAATTAGAAACTGTTTCGTAACAGGTTCCGACATTTCTTATGGGTTTCACAGTGGAAGACGTCCAGAGAAGACCGCCATTCTGACTGCACCCCAAAGCCCGCGCACGCACTTTACATGGCAGGAACATTGACCACCAACTCCCCTTGCTCATTCGGCACCGCTTCAAACATCGGCAGATCGCGGCGTGCCGGCCCTTCGGTGACATGACCGGCGGAATCGAAAGTCGAGCCGTGACACGGACAATAAAACGACCCGTCCCGTTCGGCGGTGAGCTTGCAGTGGCGATGGGTGCAGATGGATGAAAGCGCGAACAATTTCCCGCCCCGCCGGATCAGAAAAAATCCCTGGTCCCGGAAATTTTTATACACGCCTTCCGCCGCGTAACCGGTGACGGCCCCGGCGTTGATGCTCCGGGCGGCGGTTGGGGCCATGCTGTCGTCTCCACCGCCGGTGGCACAACCGCCGGCCAATCCTGCCGTCAGCAGCAAAAATTCCCGGCGGTTGAGTTGCATCCGCCCTTAATATTCAAACACCAGGCTCGTGACAACCCCGCAGTGCACATCCTCCCGCGCATTGTTGTTGATCGGGAAAATGAATCCAAGCCCCAGCCGCGGCTGCACGCGGCCGATGCTTTTCAGGTTCAAGCGAAAACACGCATTGCCCGTGAGGCTGTTGTGGCCGGACTCGCCCTCGTTCAGACCCGTTTCCCCGACCAATTCGAACATCGGGATGAATTGCCGCACGCCCGGGATCGGCAGCACGCTGTGCTGGATCGCGTAACCGAAATCAAAACCGTATTCGAACGACTGGATCCCGCCTTCCTCGCCGCCGCCGAACAGCGTGGAGTAACCAAAGATGGATTGGACGGTGAAATTTTCACCCATCCGCAAGTCGTTAAAAATCTTCGGCACCAGCTCCGTATTTTTGCTCACCGGCGAATTGACCGGCACGCCCACTTCCACGGCCACGCCCAGCGTGTCGTCAAAAAAACCCTTCGGCGATACATATTGGAACACCGGCATGCGCGCCCCGAGGTCGATGTTATCAAAGCCCTGCTCCACGCCGTCCGGCGAGACCGAGCGTTCAAAGGGCACTTCAACTTCCAACGTCAGCAGGCCAAAACCTTTTTCAACCTCCGCCGTGACCCCGTCGGCGTGCGAACTGCCGGCCGTGGTGTGTGTCCAATCCAGCCGCGCCTCGTTGATCTCCAGGCCGGAATCATCCACGAGAAACGGTTCCGGGAAATTACCCTCGTTGTACCAGCTCCGATGATCCAGCGCGTTGAACAGGCCATAGCGTGAATTGAGCGGCACATCCTGCTTGGGCGTTGCCACCGGAGCCACTGGAACTGCCGGAGCCGCCGTATCATCCGCCAATGCCGTGGTTTGGACCAAGACGGCAACGGCCAACATTCCTAAAATGTGTGAAGGTGATTTCGGCAGGATTTTCATCGGCCAAAAATAACAAAGGCAGAAAATGCCGCTGTCGGCGGGTTGTCATTTCCTAGCGGTGGTTTGTGCTCCCCGCCCTGCCCTATTCCTTGCGCATGCCCAGCTTGTCCGCGGCCACCGCCGCGAGGATTACAAAACCCTTCACCACCTGCTGCCAGAACGGCGAGACATCCAGCAGAAACAATCCGTTGTTCAACACGCCGATGATCAAACAGCCCAGCACCGTCCCCAGAATCGAACCGCGCCCGCCGCTCAGCGATGTGCCGCCGATCACCACCGCCGCGATGCAATCCAGTTCGTAGCCCAGACCCGCCTTGGGGTCCGCCGCATCCAATCGCGCGGTGACAATCAATCCGGCCACCGCCGCCAGTGCTCCGCCCAATGCATACACCCACAGCTTGATGTTATCGACATTGATGCCGGAAAACGCCGTGGCCTTTTCGCCACCGCCCACCGCGTAAATGTAACGACCCAACGTCGTATGCTTCGATACCGCGTAAAACAGGATGACCAGCGCCGCCGAAATCCACACCGCCATCGGCACGCCCAGCCAGAAACCGGCGCCAATGAAACCAAACTGCGGTCCAAGGTCCGTCACCGGAAAACCGCCCGTCCAGAGCATCGTCAACCCGCGCGCGATGCTCAACATGCCCAGCGTCGCCACAAACGGCGGCAGCTTGAACCGCGTGATGGCCACGCCATTAAATAACCCCAGCGCCAAGCCCGCGAGAATTCCCGCCACTATCGCGCCGAACGGTGTGAATTGCAGCACCACATCAAAAGTCTTCAACACCAATCCATGCTTTAATAACCCCGCTGCAAACGCTCCGGCAAACGCCAGGATCGCCCCGACCGATAGATCGATGCCACCTGTTAAAATAATCAGCGTCATGCCGATCGAGAGACACAGGTTGACGGAGATTTGCAGCAGGATGTTTCGCTGGTTGGCGATCGTGAGAAACTTGTCCGAGAGCAGCGTCATCGCCACCACCATCACGAGCAGCGCGATGAGCGGTTGAAGTTTTTTAAGAAGCTCCTTGGTGTTCATTGAACTTCGGTTTGAATTGGAATGACTTTGAGCGGCTTTAGGTCCGATGACTCGTCACCCACCTCCGCGCAGCCGGTGAAGGAAAGCGCCGCTCCTACCTTGGCCTGCTCGCGCAGCTTCGGCAAAACTTGCGTCTCAGCGATATGATTCAGCGCCGCCGAAATGTCATTGAAGTCCTGCGAATTGGGATAGTCGCTGGCATTCAGCAAACCCGTGCCGTCCCGCAGCGCATTGCCAAAAATCAGCCCAGCCTGCAACGTCACCCCGGCATTTGTACCGCCTTCGGTCACCGCGAGGGAAATCTCATCATCCGCAACCGCCAGCACGCGCCCACGCCCGGATACAAAATAAAAATAGCCCTCGCTCAGACCCACGCCATGCGAAAAACTTTTCTTCGCCGCCGCCGGATCCGCCTGGATGGCCGGCAAAAGCACCTCCGCCTTCACGGCTTTGCCCGAAGCCGCGAGCAATTGGTTCGTCCAGAATGTTCCCGCAAACTGCGTCGCATTGAACGTCGCCGCCGCCTGCTCTGCCACCGCCGTCTTCAGCGGCACGACATGGAATAGCGGAAAGCGCCAGCAGACTCCGGCGACAATTGCCAAAGCGATGAGCCAGCGGACGGCAGTCATGGCCTATTTCTTCCCATAATCCCCATACTTGCCCACATTCTCCTTCGTCACCAATTCCACCGGCACCGGAATTTTCTGCGGGAAATCCCGTTTGCCATTGATATACGCATCCGCGTATTCCGCCGATTGGCGTGCCATAGTCTTTGGAAATTGCATGCCCGTCGCGGTCATCTTGCCCTCGGCGATCAGTTTCACCGCGTCATCCGCGCCGTCGAAGCCAAAAACTTTCACCGCCTCCGCTTTGCCCGCCGTGACCAGCGCCTGATACGCGCCCAGCGCCATGGCGTCATTACCGCAGAATACCGCCTTGATGTTCGGATGCGCCTGCAAAATTGATTCCATCACTTCCAACCCCTTCGCGCGGTCAAACTCGCCGCTCTGCTGTGCCACCATTTTCAGACCGGGATAACGGTCCACCACGCTGTGAAAACCTTTCGAGCGGTTCCATGTATTATTGTCGCCAACGATACCCAGCAACTCGGCGTACTCGCCTTCCTTGCCGACCGTCTTCACAAAATATTGCCCGAGCTTCACGCAGCCCGAATAGCTGTCGGACAACATCTGCGCCGTGGCCGCATTGGTAGAATTGATCTCGCGGTCGATGCAAAACACCGGGATGCCCGCCGCCTTGGCCTTCTGCACGTTGGCGATGGAACCGTTCGCGTCGGTCGGGTTGAACAGCACCGCCTTGTAACCGCCCGCGATCAGGTTCTCAAAATTCGCCGCCTCCTTCGCCGTGTCGTTCTGCGAATCAAAGATCGTCGCCTCATAACCGAGTTCGATCGCCCGCGCCTTGGCCGTCTCGCCCAGCACCACGAACCACGGGTTGTTGAGCGTGGAAACGACCACGGCGATCTTGCCTTTCGACGCCGGTTGCGCGGACACAGTCTGCGTGAAGATCATCGTCGCTGCCGCGAGGACAACAGCGAACATCAGTTTGATCCGGTCTGTTTTCATAATTTTATTTCGTGTTTTTCGTGATTCATCTACAAAACCCGCTGCACCGCCTGCCGCCAGCCGGCATAATTTTTGTCCACCAGGGCCGCCTTCATTTTCGGACGGAAAATCTGCTGCGCCCGCTTCAGCTTTGCCAGGTCATCGAGCGATTTGTAGACGCCCAACCCCAGCAATCCCTGCATCGCCGCGCCCCACGCGGAGGATTCCGGCAGGTCGGAGATTTTTAATTCCACGCCGGTGATGTCCGCCGTGAACTGCATGATAAATTTATTCCGCGTGGGCCCGCCATCGGCATGCAGGCTGTGCAGTTCCACGCCCGCATCCGCCCGCATCATCTCCAGCACATCGCGGATCTGGTAGGCGATCGCCTCCTGCGCGGCGCGAACGATGTGTTCCTTTTTGGTGAAACCTGTCATGCCTACGATCGCCGCCCGCGCCTCCGGCGCCCACCACGGCGCGCTCAGCCCCGCGAAGGCCGGGATCAGGTAGACGCCGCCATTTTCTTTGGCTTGCAGAGCCAGCTTTTCGACTTCATTTATATTTTTGATCAGTCCAAGCCGGTTCTTCACCCACTCGATCGTTGCCGCTGAAAAATTGATGATGCCCTCAAACGCATAGGTCGGCCGATCGCGCCAAACCCACGCCAGTGCCATGACCGCCCCGCGCTTGGAGATGCGTGAATGCCCGCCAATATTCAATAAAACGCTGGTGCCCGTGCCAAACGTGGCTTTCGCCGCACCGGGCCGGTAACACCGTTGCGCGAATAACGACGCCTGCGAATCTCCCATCACGCCGATGATCGGGACCGTTTGGTGGAAAATTCCTGCCGCATCCGTCGCGCCAAATGAAGCCGCGCTCTCCCGCACTTCCGGCAGCGCCTTCATCGGCACGTTGAACAGCTTGCATAGCTGCGCATCCCAGCCCAGTTTGCCGATATCGAACAACATCGTGCGGCTGGCATTCGTGAAATCCGTCGCGAAAACTTTTCCCTTCGTCAGGCGGTGGATGAGAAACGTATCGATCGTGCCGATGACCGCCGTGCCATTTTTGAGTTTCTTGGCGATCTCCGGTTTTTCAGCAATGAGCCATTTGAGCTTCGAGGCGGAAAAATAGGTATCGACCATCAGTCCGGTTTTGCGCCGGATCATCGGGCCATGACCGCGCTGCTTGAGGTGTTCGCAGATCGCCGTCCCGCGACGGCATTGCCATACGATGGCATTGGTCAATGGTTTGCCAGTCTGGCGATCGAACACCACCACCGTCTCCCGCTGGTTGGCAAGGCTCAGACCGGAAAACTTGGAAAGCTTCTGGTGGTTGCGCTTCGCAATTTCGCGAATGACTGCCAGCACATTCTTCCAGATTTCTTCCGCATCATGCTCCACCCAGCCGGGCTGCGGATAAATCTGGCGGTGCGACCGCGACGCCTTGTCCAAAACCTTGCCGCGCAGGTCGAAGAGAACCGCCTTCGTCGCGGACGTGCTCTGGTCGATGGCGAGGATGAAAGGCATGCGATTACTATTGTTTACCATGCGGCGGTATGAAACCTTCGTTTTTCATGAGTCACATGGGTCTTATAAGACCTATAAGTCTTTGTCCAACTGCGCTCAAACCTTCCATCGAAATCCCATAGTGCCGGAAAATATCCGCCTGCGCCCCAGGCACCGTTTCTTCATCCGGAATGCCGACAATCTTTAACGGCACCTTCACATCCGCCTGCATCAATACCGCCGCACATGCCTCGCCCAACCCGCCATTCACCATATGCTCTTCCACCGTGACCACCGCGCGGCATTCGCGGCCCGCCTTGATGATAGTCTCCGTGTCCAGCGGCTTGATGCTATGCATCGAAATCACGCGGCAATTCAGCCCTTGTTCGGCCAGATGACCGGCCGCGAGCAGCGCATGCACGACCGTCTCGCCCGTGGCGATGAATGCCACGTCGTTGCCCTCGCGCAACGTGATCGCCTTGCCCGTTTCAAATTTCGTCTCCGGCTTGTGCAGGTTGTACATCGCCGCCTTGCCAAAACGCACGAACACCGGCTTGGTCGCCTTCGCCGCCGCCAAAATGGCCTGCCGCGATTCAAAATTATCCGCCGGCACAAAAATCGTCAGATTATTGATCGCCCGCAACACCGCCAGGTCATGCAACGAATGGTGCGTGGTCCCCAACGCACCGTAGCTCGTGCCGGAACTGATGCCGATCAACACCGCCGGCACATCGGAATAGCAGATGTCATTCTTGATCTGCTCCAGCGAACGCGCCGTGAGAAAACAGCTTGGTGAAACGCCAAACGATTTCTTCCCGCACGCCGCCAGTCCCGCCGTGATACCCACCAGATTTTGTTCCGCGATGCCGACCTCCACGATCTGTTTCGGCAATGCTTTACCAAAAGGCGCCAGCTTGCCCGACCCGCGCGAATCACTCGTGACCGCCACGATGTTCGGATTGGCTTTTGCCAGTTCTTCGAGCGTCGCGGCGAATTCTTCCAGATTGGCGCGGCCCATTTTCAGGCCAAGCTTTTCCGCCATCGCTTTCGCGGCCGGCGTGAACATGGATGGTGCCGGGGCGCTCATGCGATTCCCTTCAGTTTGGCGCCGGCCGCTTCCAGTTCGCTGAACGCCTGCTTCAACTCCGCCTCGCTCGGCACACCATGATGCCACTTCGCCACGTTCTCCATGAAACTCACGCCCTTGCCCTTCGTCGTATTCGCGATGATGCACGTCGGCTTGCCGGCTTCCGCCGGCTTGCTCAACACTTCGGTGAGCGCCGCATAATCGTGACCATTCACCACTTTCACCGCCCAGCCGAAGGCACGCCATTTTTCATCCAGCGGCTCGTTGCTCATCACATCGCGAGTGTGGCCGGTAATCTGCAAAGTGTTGTGGTCGATGATCGCGGTGAGGTTATCCAATTTATAATGCGCCGCGGCCAAACCCGCCTCCCAGTTGGAACCTTCCGCCAGTTCGCCGTCGCCAAGCAGGGTGAAAACGCGATACGCCGCGCCATCCATCTTCGCCGCCAGCGCCATGCCGATGCAGATCGGCAATCCGTGTCCCAATGCGCCTGTGTTCATCTCGATGCCCGGGATGTGCCGTGTCGGGTGGCCGACGTAGTGCGACTGGTAGTGGCAGATCGTTTTCAGGTCCGCCGCCGGGAAAAATCCCCGGTCCGCCAGCACGGCGTATAGCGCTTCGACCGAATGCCCCTTGCTTTGGACGTAACGGTCGCGGTTTTGATCACCAAAAGTCTCCGGTGATACCTTCAAAATCCGGTTATACAGCACATTCAGGATATCGAGGCACGACAATCCGCCGCCGGTGTGCCCCGCGCCCGCCTCATAGATCGCTTCGAGCGTCATCCGGCGTAAATGCACCGATTTGATGGCAAGTTCGTGGTCAGTCATGGGCTGCCAGGGCATGGGGTCATGGTTTCCGTAATGATTCTCGAAACCGCCTGCAATTCAAATGCAAAAAACGCCAGCAGAGTGAAGATTATTGCCACAAGCCTGCCCGGCCGGATGCGTGCCGGCGCCACCTTTCCAGAATGAACTTTACAGGCGAAGCCCATTTATCGAATCATATTCCCATGAAGGCACTCAGATTGTCGGTTGCTCTGCTCCTCGCCCTGGTTTTGTTCTCATCCACCGCGTTGGCGGCTGACGCCCCCAAAGCCGCCGACCCGAATCCTGCCGCCAAAAAAGTGTGCGAGGCCATCTCCACGATCACCGGCGTCGCCATCTCGCCGCTCATGGGCGTCAGCGGTATCGGTGCCTACAAATATTTCCAGGCCAAAACCGATGAGGAACGGGCCAAGCTGCCGTGGTTCGCCAACCCGTGGTTCTGGGTGCCTGCCATGATCCTCGTCGGCGCCTGTTTTCTGAAGGACACCGCCGGCATCGCCCTGCCGCCGGGATTGAAAAAGCCTTTCGACATCATGGAAACTGCCGAACATAAAGTCTCCGGCCTGGTCGCCACCGGCGCATTTGTTCCTCTGGTTGCTTCGGTGTTCAAGGTGGTCAACGATACCGGCGGCACCCAGCCGTCGGCGTGGCATCACTTGGGCTCCATGGGCTTTGCGTCTGTCAGCATTCCCGCTCTGCTCGGCAATGCCATCATGGTTCCCGTGGCGATGATCGCATTTTTCATGGTCTTCCTCGCTTCCAACGCCATCAATATCATCATTCTTCTCAGCCCGTTCAGCCAGGTCGATGCCGTCTTGAAGGCCATGCGCACCGCCCTGATCGCCACGGTCCTCGGCACTTCCTTTTGCAATCCATGGGTCGGCGCGGCGTGGGCCTTGATCATCATCTTGTTCTCCTGGCTCATCGCCGGCTGGTCCTTCCGCCTCTCGCACTTCGGCCTGATTTTCATCTGGGATTATTTCACCGGCCGCAAATATCGCTTCAAGCCGGATACGAAGGAAAACAAGCTGTTCCTCGCCCGCAAGATCAGCAAGGTTCCGTCCCGCACTTACGGCAAGCTCGCGCGCAATGAGAAAGGCCAGCTCGTGTTGTCCTACCGCCCATGGCTTGTCCTGCCGCAACGCACGCTCATCTTGCCCGATGGCAAATACGAAACCGGCCGCGGCGTGTTCTACTCGGAAATCCTGCACGTCGACAATGATTCTGCCAATGCCCTGATCCTCCTGCCCCCGCGCTACCTCGGTCACGAGGAAGAGGTCACCAAGGTCTACAACTTCGCCGATACCCGCGATGTCGGCCTGCGCGCCGCCTGGAAGTGGTTCACCGGCCTCTTCACCGGCAAACCCATCGCCGCCTGACGGTGGCGGCAGCAACAGGTTTGGAGTTCCGCCTTTAGGCGGTTCGGCGTGTGACATTTGTCCAACGCCAACCGCCTAAATCGTCAATGTACCCCGGACAATGGAATCAAACGTCCGGTTCGCCAACATCGTTTCAATTGATTCGGCCGCGTGTTTTATCAATTCACGCCGACGGCACGGTTTCAGACAGACTGCGGCCGTGATAGTTAAAGCATCAACTCAGGACTGTGTCCGCAATTCGCGCGATGCACAGGATAGGAATTAGTTATGGAAATGATCGTTGTCCTCATCCTCGGCGTGCCCATCGTTCTGGCCATCTGGCTGATCGCCAGCATCGTCAGTTCCAAAAACCGCATCACGGAACTCACCCGGCGCGTGAATGATCTGCAAGCCGAGATGGTGCGGATGAAACGCACCCCATGGCCGGAGCCTGCGCCAAAACCGGAACCTGCTCCCGCAACAAAGCCCGCAGCCGAACCGGCGCCACCATCCCAACCCGCGGTTGAACCGGTCATTCAGCCCGTCATTAAGCCGGTTGAAACCTTTCCCGTTCCCAAGCCGGTCGCCATCACTCCGCCGCCGCCGATCATTCCACCGCTGCCCACGCCACCACCCCATATTCCGCCCATTCCGCCAGAAATCGTTTCCGAACTCATCGCAGAATCAAAATCTGCTTCCATGCCGGAGGCGACACCGCCGCCCCTTCCGGAAAAAGCTTCCTTCGAGATGCGTCTCGGTACGTTCTGGCTGGTGCGTGTCGGCATCGTGCTGCTGCTCACCGGGCTCGCATTTTTTGCGAACTTTGCCTACCACAACATCATCG
>DASZCA010000379.1:0-12168 GCA_035943555.1 Verrucomicrobiia bacterium | reverse complement strand
AAATACAAACACAAGATGCCGAGCATCAAAGCCAACTGACACCACAAGGCAATCATCATGCCCCTGTGTCCGAACACGTTTTTGCGAAATCTCTCAACGAGAGAATGGCGCGCTTCTGTGAATGTGCCAGTTTTCATAAACGTGTAATGTGGCCAAACTGTTATTCAACGACTGCCGGTTCGTTGATTCAATTTGTTCTTTTTCCAAATTCAAAAGTTCTAAGTTGTTCATTTTCAACAAAACTTGCCGCGAATCAACGAACCGGCGGTTCGTTGATTCAACCCACCCTAACTGCCGTCCAGATTTCGCGCAAGTGTTTCATATACAACGAAACTCATTTGAATCAGGTAACCGGTGGTTCGTTGATTCAAATTTTTAGCTTGGACAGGAAGTCCGTTACCGGATGCATGAGGCCAATGTCCAGCGTGCCATTAAAGAGGCCAGACGCAAACTTGGCATTTCGGTTCTGCCCCATGAACTGCGACACGGTTAAGCGACCCACTTTATTATGTTCCTAAGTCGCCATGCCAGCAGCAAAGAACCTGCACCGCTTAACCCGGAACCTGCTACTTTTAAAACCAAATCAATTTTTTTTCGTATGACATAAAATCCCTATTTAAAGTTAAAAAGCATCCATCCTCGCCCGGAGACCCGAACTCCCTTACAGCCTCGTTTTTCCATCGGCCTTGGCTTTCGCCCACCGACGTTTAGCAGCGGCAGCGATACGCGCCCGGCCAGCCGCACTCATTTTACGTCGTTTCTTAGGTGCCTTGACGGTCTTGGCCGCAGATTTACCCGCGTTGACCTTTGCCCACCTCGCACGCTGCGCTTCGGCAACGGCGGCTCTCCCGGCGGCACTCATACCGCCCTTTTTCTTGGGGGCTTTGCCCGAAGCTGATTTGGCGGATGAACCCAGCAATCGGGCCAGTTCATTTTCCAGCGCATCAATCTTGTCTTTGAGGTCGGCGGCGTGGCGCAGTTGTTGGGCTGATAGGTGGTTAATTGATGTCACGTCGAGATTAAAGCACGCATTCTCACGATAAGTCAATCGCCGCCTCCTGCGGACGGCCTTGACCTCTTTCCGGTTGTCGAAAATTTCCACCCAAAAATCATCGCCCTTCAATATGCCGAACTCGATGAACGCGGGCTTGGCCGATTGGTCGGCGTAGAGCGGACGACAAAAGCAGAACGTTCCGGGATTTGAAACACAGAATGATTCCATTTCGCGAAATAGCTTTCCTTCCTCAGACCACCCTCTGTTAAGGTCTCGTCGCTGGACAAAAACGTTCGCTTCCACCCCATCAACTGCATCGCCGAGCGAATGAGCAATAAAGTGGCCCTTGTCCCAATGTTTTCCAAAGGCTTTCTCGGTCTTGCCCACCCACCCCTTCAGCCGGTAGTCGTCTCTGGCGAGTTCTTGCGGTGAGGAGCACCCGAATGCCACTACAACCCTTGGTTCTATGTCTGCCGTGTCATTCGAACCCTCGTCCTCACGCTGAAGCACCGGAAAAAGGTCATAGAGATATTGAAAGGTTTTGTGCTGGATAAAGACTAAATCGGTTGTACGAAGGGTCGTTTGATTGTATGCGTCACGCCAGAACTGCGGCAGCTTCTCTGAAGCAAATTGAATCATCGCTTCTTTCGGGACGCTGCCAAATAGTTTGAGAACTGAATCATAGTCCGTTTTCATGTCACAGGTGAAACAAATCCATCGAAATGTGGGCACCTTTAACTTCAAAACCCCTTTTTCTGTACCATCGCGGAAGGTCAACATCCGGGTCTTTGTTCACGCCATTCATTTCACCTTCGATGCGTTTGAATCCATTCGTCTGGGCATATTTGATAACATCCATCAACAGGCGTTTTCCAATCCCCTGACCTCGAAAGTTATAGCTGGAAGTTTTATGTCCCAACATCCTTTTCCATAGATTTTGTTGCCTAACAAAAAATTCGTCGTCGACAAACAGGTCTTTCAGGATGGCGACATCACCTTCTTTCCAAATTATAGCACTGGCCACGGCCCCTCTTTGGAACATCATTTTGAAATAAATACATGCCTTGGAATGCTCTACTGAGAGCTTAATCGTTCTACCGTCCTTATCTTGAAAAACATCTTCCATGGGCGATGTTAAATCTCACTGATGTTCGTCCACATCGGCTCAAGGTCTGGGTCAGCCAAAGCCATTAACCGGATGTTTTTCTTCCCCTCAAGGTCAATCGCACGCTCCAGCCACGTCAACGCCTCCTTACGTTCACCGAGCTGGCAGTTGTAGCAGGCGAGGTTGTAAGGAATCATGGTTTCGTCAGGAAATTTGTCCGCAATCGCGAGCAGGACGCCACGCGCTTCCTTTGTGCGCTTAAGTTCATGGAGGCTAAACGCCCATTGAATCCAGCCCCATGAATTGCCCGGCAACATTTCGGCCATGGCCCGGCCAATTTCGGCAGCCATCCCCCACTTCTCGGCCTTTGCATATATTCCCCACCTGACCCGTAATACAAAAGGATGTGCCCGCAGGGACGGAGTGATATGTTCCAATTCCTCGTTCGCCTCCAAATGGTTGCCCAATTCAAGCCAACCCTCTGCGGCGTCGAGGTGTCTTTGGTCGTTCAGGCCAAGTTTCATTTCACCTCTTTGAGTTGGTTCGTCGATTCCAGAACGATTTCAGGTTTGTTGTGAAATTCGGTCACGGTTCCTGTGATTTCTACGTCGCGATGTTTCAACTGTTGAACGTCTCCGAACTGACCAGCATTTGCTTGAAAGATTACGGCAGTGAATGGCGAGTTCGGGCCGGATGCGTCCAGATTTACAAATGTGACGGTCGGCCTAACCGTAACCTGAACGACTTTACCGGTGATAATCATTGTCTCGTCATAGTGTTTGCTCGCGTCCACAGTCCCGATTTTCGACGGAGACTCCGCTTGAACCACACGGTTGGTGTTCTCGGGCAACAGGGCGACCACTTTGGCCCACTTCAAGTGTCCCTGAATTTCGTCGGCCAACCGGTAACCTGCCAGAGCACCCTGCCGCTCCGCTACGGCCTTGGCAGTCTTGGTATAGTCGGGAGGAAGATTGATTGCAGCATCTGCGCTGGTGCCGCCCTTCAAGTCGCCATGCAAATACCCTTCCTCAATCGCCAATTCTCGGCTCGCAAGGCTTCACGCCTTGGGTGTCTTGTGCTTTTTCAATTCCGGCAATGAGTTTCTTGTGAATTTTGCCTCCAACTCGATGGCGTAATTAAATTGGGTTCTGGGGTTGGCAGTTGAGCCCAACAAACCATCCCAAACCCCATGAAGGCGGACTCCAGCCTGATTGGGGATGACAAAAAAGTCATTGCCGCCCTTGTCGCCCTTTGAATAGGCATCATTAAAAAAAGATTCGCGATGTAGTGGCTGGTGCAAATCTCCGATGAGGTGAATCAGCCACGATAAATACGCGGCTCGGAGTTCGGGGTCTGCATTGGTATCAGCCAAAGTCTTTTCACATTCCGCTATGCCGAACAGAACATTGTCCGTGGGCCTCGCGTCGGGTTCGAGCGGGAACTTCGGCGGTCGCAATGGGTAGTCGATGAAATGCCAATTTGGATGGTCATATTTATTCCCCTTTCTTCGGATTTCATCCGGCCAAGTGCTGCCGCGCATGAACACGAAGGCAGGAAGGTCGAAGTTGGAATTTGGGTGATACGCAGATTCCCATTTGGCGAAATCTGGGTGCGCCTTGAGGACATCAAATACTTGGGCTTTCAGTTGTGGGGATAGTTCCCGATAAGCTGCCGCAGCGATGACCATATGGCCCGCACTGCCCCATGCCATTGCAAAGTTGGGTGCCATCAACGTGCAAATCACCAAAGAAAGTATCCGCGACTTGAATTTTTTAGCGGAATTTTTCATTGGAAGGTAAACCCCGTTCCCTTCTTGGGGTCGCTAAGGGCGATAGACGGCTTGACGGAATTCGGCTTCTCGTTGATATGCTTTTGCACCAAACTCTGCGATGGCATTTGCGTTGGTTGGTTCGTCGTCGGCATGTCAGTCTGATAATACACCCCGCCGGTCTTAAAAATGACCACCCATTTGTGGGCAGTCGGCTTACCAGTCGGGTTGTCATCCTCAAACTGTCTAGCTTCCCTAAATAGAATTATTTTGCTGATATTCATATTACCTATTTGAGATTACGCGATTAGGATTTTGGCATAAATCGCGAATCATCATCTTGACTTGGCCGCGCAGCCACACTCGCCTCTCGCGAGAAAGACTTGGCATCCGCAACAGCCTGCTGCAATACAGCGTGAAATTCACGCGGCGAACTGATATGGCGAAGAGGAAATCTTCCGCCGCCGATGCTCGTCACAGTCACCGAACCCCAACCAAAGATTCTGCCCAGCACGGACTCGAAGATAAAAATTGTCTCGATGTTTTCCAGCGGCAACTCACCGGACATGCGTGCGTAAAAAAGCCCGTTATTGAACACCAAACGCCGGTTAGTAAGCGTGATGTCTGCCTTTGAGTAAATCAGCCAAGCCTGCAAAAACAAGAATGCAACGGGAATGGCGAGGATTACAAAAAACATGAGTTGAGGGAGCCATGAAGTGGGCTGATTGGATTGATTGAAGACCGAGCCGATGGCATGAAACAAAAATGCCAGCATAATTCCCACGAACAACATGGCCACCAAAGACATGATGGCCGGAATAAAAATCCCCCAATGCAGACGAACTTTTGCCAATGTGATTTCGGTTGGGTTATTCATATTTCTGTGATAATCGGCTATACGTTACTATTTTTCTGCCAAAGTAGCTGAATTCTATTGAAATAATGGGTTTTAGCCGTTTTTACGGCGATTCGATTCCCTTTCGCAGAGAATGTCGCGAAACCTTTCCGTCCTGAGTCGGCTAAGGATTTCCTGAGTGATTTCGTATAGTAACGGGTTTTTTGCCTTATCAAATTGCAGGCTAAAGTGGCAACGTGGGCAACTCAAAGTTACGGGAGCTTCTCCGTAGTTTCCTCTCGCAAAATTGTATCCTGCCCTGTCCCAATCTTCGCGAAATGAGAGGTCACACTTGCAATTCTGATTAGGACAAAGCGGTCTGGGCGTATTGACGATATTGCCCGAATACGTCCACTGCCACCAGACACCATCTATTAAATCCTCAACATAATCCCTCACGTGGAACCTCTCCCGAGACACCCTGTGAGCAGGTTTCGGAGAAGTGATTTGCGCAGGTGATTCGCTTGGATTTTGCTGAACCTGTTCATCCGATACGCGCGTAACTCTGATGTTTCGGGACATCCACCAGCAGAACCCGACAATCGCAATCGCTGTAATACCAGCCCAAATTGGAACACTAACGCCCATGAATTTTCCCAGCTTCTGCGCCCAAGATGCCAGAATGCCGTAATGATAAAGGCTCCATAATCCAAAAAGCGCGACAAGCCCCACGACTAAAAACCAGTATTTTCTTACGAAATCCCCAAGTCTTTCACGATTCACAATGAATGCGATGATGAATGAACCAATAGTTGCACTTCCCGCCACGAGTCCAAAAATCCACACGGTCTGTTGGTTAACCCAGTTCATTGTTCTTCTTGGTGGAATATGGAACTTTTTAGCCTTTGCGGTCAAGTTGGCAATCAAGGTCTGCGCCTCACCGCAAGGAAGCTGTCTCACTGGCGACAGGACGGCTATCTAAAATGCAAGTTCAACCGCCACCGAACTGTTTGGCCCCGCATACCTTGTTCCTTGCCTCACCCGCCCGAAACACTCGCAATGTGAAACCTCTGCCATTTTCAAACGGTTCAACCTTTGCGGTTACCTCCAGCACCGGGTAACGCACCGTCGCCAGTCCATAATTTTTGTATGTTTGGGCGAACAATTCCGTCTCCACAATACCCGTCCAATCTGCCAGCGTCAGAAATTTCATCGGCTCACCGGTGATTTGGTGGTGGGTTCGTTGCTCAACGACCAGCCCACAAGCCACTATTGTTTCACCAATGTGCTGCCCCATTTCCGCCACCGGGCAATAGGTTCCCCAAGCGATGTCGGGAAATAGTTCCAACGGATGCCCGCTGACCGTGTAGCCGAACAACTCGGTCTCAGCTTCCAACCTTTCGCGCCTCGTCGGCTCACGCATCTGCACGTCTGGAAACCTTTCCAGCGATGGAGGGGGCAACAGCCAAATCTGGTCTGTTCCACGACCGCTTCCGAATGCTCGATGCAAATACTGCGCTTCCCAAAACTGCTTCGTGCGTTGCTGGCCGAACACATCAAATGCACCCGCAGTAATCATTGCCTCCAATTCCTCCGGCAACGGATTGACCCTACGATGAAAATCAGCCAATGAACTAAACAGTGAACGCTCGTATTCGGCCAGCAGGCGTTCCATCGTGCGTTTTGTGAGTCCTTTCATGCGCGTCAGCGGAACTTGAATCACGCTTCCATGCGCCATGAACGAAGGGCCGGGCTTGTTGACCGAGGGTGGTGCCAACTTCAGACCCAATCGGCAGCTTTCAAGGACGTAAACCAACGGCTCATAAAATCCCTTGCCGTTGGTCAAAACTGCGGCCATGAACTCTGCCGGGTAATGGACCTTCAGCCAAGCCGACTGATACGCCTCGACCCCATACGCGGTGGAATGCGCTTTGCAGAACGCATAACCCGCAAAGCCCGTGACCAATCTCCAGACTTCTTCAATCTTCTCTGGGATGTGGCCGCGCCCGGCGGAAGATGCAAAGAACTCAGTGCGGATTTCCTCTACGACCGCCCTTTTCTGTTTATTTAACGCCCGCCGCAGCACATCAGCCCGACCCGGCGGCAATCCAGCGAACGCCTCGCAGATTTGCAGAATGTGTTCCTCGTAAACTACCAATCCGAAGGCGTCTTTCAGCACTGGTTCGAGTGACGGATGCGGGTAGGTGATTGGCTCCAGCCCCTGATAACGGCGCGTAAAGGCCAGTTTCTTGCCTTCGTTGGCAGCGCCCGGCCTGATGACGCTCACGATGGCGATAAGCGTATCAATGTCACGTACGTTGCACTGACGGCATAAACTGGTCATGGCCGGGCTTTCGATGTGATGAACGGCCCTTGCCCCACCAGAAATCATTTCCCAGACATCCGGGTCTTGCCACGGTTCGAGCGCATCCAAGTCCACAGTGATGCCTCGCGTGGACAGCGAGGCTTTCACGTCCCGCATTGCCGCCAGCCCGCCTTGTGCCAATACATCAATCTTCACCAAGCCAATCACCTCGACCGCATCCATGTCGAAATGCGTGGTCGGATAGCCCTTGTTGGAAATGAAGGTTGGCGTCAGTTCGTGCATCGGCTGGCGCGACACAACCACTCCGCATGGGTGCATCTTGGGATAGCGCGGGAAGCCGTCGAGAAACTCGGCCATATCCAATGCTGTCTTGAATGGTTCCTCATTCAACGGCAGGTCGCGGTTTTCTGGGCTGGCTGCAAGCATGGCTCTCAGCTTAGCTCCCCCACTCGGTGTGTGCTCGTCCGGCACCCAGCCACCGCCAAAGCTCCATGGAAAGTGGTCGGTGAATCTTCGGACTTCCCGTTCACCAACACCGAGCACTTTGGCCACCTCAGCAAATGCACTGCGGGCTTGAAACGTTGAGAATCCACCCACCACCGCGCAATGCTCCCGGCCATACTTATTAAAAATGATGTCCACCACGTCATCTTTCCGGTCGTGGGGAAAATCAATGTCGATGTCCGGCAGTTTGTTCAGAGCCATTCGCTCCTCATTCAGAAAGCGGCGAAAATAGAGACCGAACCGTATGGGGCAGACGCCGGAAATGCCAAGGCAATAGCACACGAGGGAATCGGCGGCACTCCCCCGCGTTATCCAGTCGATACCGTGAGCACGGCAGTCTTGCAGGATGTTCCAGACGACAAGGAAGTATTCCTCGTAGCCGACCGTGGAGATGATACGCAACTCCTGTTCAATCTGCGGGCGCATGGTTGCCGCCCGGTCACCATAGCGACGGCGTAGCCCGTCATTTACCAACTTGTGCAGATAATCATGCGGCGTTGAACCATCAGGCGGAACGAAGGCAGGAAACTGCGGTTTGCCGAACGGCAATTCAAAGTTACAACGCGACGCGATTTCGAGTGAATGAGCCAGCCACTCTGGATGGACTTTGCAAGCCGCCACCATTTCGTCGGGCCGACGAAAGTGTAATTTCCCGTCGCTTCGCTTGTCGGCGTGTTCCTGACGCAGGAGTGTCAACGTGCGGATTGATTGCAGGATGTCATACTTGGCGCGGTCGCCCGGCAACGCGTAGTGAATCGCTGGGCAGGCGACGACGGGAAAGCGACTGGTGACAGCCTGCTTCGTCGCCATCTGGTAAAATCTGCCGGTAAACAATTCTGAGACGCGTACGTCAGGACTGATAGCAATCAAGCCATCAGTGAATCCGTTCAGCTTCTCAAACGCGATAGGCCGACGCTCTTGGTCTGCGACTGAACCCTCATGGCCGCTCGTGGCTTGTGCTTTGGCAGAGAGCAACCGGCTCAAGTTGCGGTAACCACGTTCCGATTCAACATAGAGCAAAAGCGGATGTCCATCCGCACTCAGTTCAGCGCCAAAAATGGGCTTGATGTCCATTCGTTTCGCAGCCTGAGCAAATTCAACTACCCCATGCAGATTGCCTAGGTCAGTCAAAGCAACCGATGCCATCCCGTTTTGTTTGGCAAGATTCACCAATGCCGATGGTGACAGGGTGGCGTCGAGGAACGTGTAGTAACTGCGGCACCGCAATGGAATGTACGTTGTGACCGAGTTGGGCTTGTTGCGTGCTGGCGCAATCTTCACCGTGATTTTGAGCCGGGCCTGTGGACGCTCCTTAACGATGTCTCTTGGCGCGTCACGTAACCGTAAATCATGTCCCCGCATCACCGCTGACCAGCCCTTGTTTCGCCGCAATTCGTCCAGCACTACGGCGAGCCGTTCACGGGATTCGTGATTGCGCGTGTTAGTTTCCAACGACAATTCACAACGGAACACTCCGTGATAGATATTGGACAATTTCAGTGACACCATTCGCAGGCTTACACGCCGCTGCCATGCCTCCTTCAACAAGCCTCGCAGGCGGCTATAAACGTCCGTTTCCAAATCCGTTGGTTCACGCAGGCTTTCAGCCCGCTGGTTTTCGTCCCTGTCGTTGTAGCGTACCTTGACAGTCAGTGTCCGAACACTGCGGCCCTCCGCACGAACGTCGGCAAAAAGTTGGTCTGCCATACGGCGGAGAACAGCTTCGACGTATTCCTCATCCGTCACATCCTCGTTGAACGTCTCCTGTTTGCTAAATGACTTCTGCGGTTCACTGGCTGGCAGCAGTGGCCGTTCATCAATCCCATTGGCGAACTGTTGCACTAGCGGTGCCTGATTTCCCAGCAGAAGGCAAAGGAGGTCGGTCGGAGTAGCTGCAATCTGGCCGATATTGGCAAGACCGGCGGCGTTGAGTCTCAAGGCCATTTTAGGCCCGATGCCCGGAAGCCAACGGTTGGGCAATGGGTGCAGAAAAAGCTTTTCCGTTCCGGCAGGTACATTTTGAAACGCAGCCGGTTTGTTCAGCTTGGAGGCAATCTGGCTTACGAGTTTGTTGGATGCGATGCCTTCGCTGACGTTGATTTTTAACGACTGACGGATGGCATTGCTGATGGTGAGCGCGATTTCGAGCGGCGGCTTGCTGCGGTTGCCCGTGATGTCGAAATACCCTTCATCAATGGAGGTGCGCTCCACGTCCGGCGTGAAATCGTAGGCGTAGTTGAACATCCACCCGGAAAACTGTTCGTAACGTTCGTAGTCGCCCGGCAACACAATGAGCTTTGGACACAGCTTCCGTGCCCGAGCGGTTGGCATCGGCGTATACACACCAAACTTCCGCGCTTCGTAGGAAGCCGAGGCGATGATTCCCCGGCTTTCGCCGCCGACCGCGATGGGTTTCCCCCGCAAACGGGCGTCGGCGGATTGCTCAACCGACGCGAAAAACGCATCGGCATCGAGATGAACGATTGTCCGCATGACCTAACTTCTATCAAACTGGGTGGGACAAAGGCTGTCCAACCGATTACTCCTTCGCACGGCGGATGAGGGCTTTGAACACCCCCTGAATCATCAACTCCTGTGAGGGAATGAGGTCGGGATACTTGGGGTTTTCGGCTTTCAAATACGGTTTGCCGCTCTTGATGATGAAAGTTTTAAGTGTGCTGGCTCCGTCAATGAGCGCGGCGACAATCTGGCCATTGCGCGGTTCCGGCCCGTGTTCCATCACCACGAAATCACCGTCGAGGATGTGCTTGCCAACCATCGAATCACCGGTGACGCGCAGCGCGAAGGCGTTCCGGGTTGGTTTGTAGCCGATGCTCTCCACGTCCACCGAAATGCAGCCTTCGGCATCCTGCTCACGGGTTTGGGGCATACCCGCCGGGATTGCGCCGAACATGGGAATGTCCACGATTCGGCTGCGCAACTTGGCCAGCGGGGAGGTTATGCGCAGTGAACGTGCCCTGTTGGCAACAGATTCAAGACATCCTTTCTGGCGGAGCAGCCGGATGTGTTCCGTCACCGAATTGAGGCTTTTGAACCCAAACTGGTCGGCTATCTCCTTAAAAGTCGGGGTGGTGCCATCCATCCGTTGCCGTTTCAGGATGAAATCAAGAATTTGCTGCTGTTTTCGCGTCAAGTCGGTCATACTGTATATCCGTACAGTATCTCGTCCCGGCCCAGCGTCAAGGCTCAGTTATGCACAAAAGCGGAACGGCGGCACTTGGAATATGAAGGCGGCGAGGTACCGAGCCACGTCATTGCTGCTCAGTAAGCATTGCGTCAATGGTTTCCAGAGCATTGCCCTCCAATCGGTTATTCACGTAGATAAACGTCTTTCCTCCTTTCCCCGCCACTTTTCCTTTTGCCACCAGAGCCTTTCCAGCCGCTCGCGCTTCAGGATACGTCTCCTTGATTTTGTCATACGGTTGAAACGCATTGACCGCCTCCTCATATTTCCGCCCCGGCTTGAGCAGAAAACGCGCGGCAGTGAGCTTTGGATTAGTTTGGCTGCCGGGCAGAGCCATCTGCTCCTGAACTGGGGGCATCGCATTCCAAGAGTTAAAAACGTGAGTGACGCCATGCCGTTGAAGGCAGGCGAAATAATCAGGCTGCAACCATTTGTCATTCCTCATCTCAATAGCGTAAGGCCAACCTGCGGGAAGCTGGCCCAGAAATTTATCGAGGTCGGCGACAAACTCTCGGCCATGTTCATAGTCACTAGCAAAGAATTTTGAAAATTCAAACATCAGCAATCCGATTTGATGCCGAATTTTTTCGCAAGGTCTGAGAAAAGCATCCGCAAAGAGTGCTGGGTTGAGAAAATGTTCATTACTTTTGCCCGCACGGTGGCTAAACCGAGCTAGGTTCGGAAATCTCTTGATGGTGATTTCATCAGTGACCTTGAACCCGAATTGAAAATCAATCGGAACCTGTTCGGCCAACCCCGCCAGATACGCCTCGCTGGGAAAGCTGTAATACGCGGCGTCCACGCAAACGGTCTTAAAAACTTGAGCGTACTCCGACAAGCATGTGCGCTCAAAACGCGACACTGCAAATTTCCCGCGATAGATATACCGTGCTTCGTCGTAGAGCATTCCACGCCATCCTTGGTATTTCCAAGACGAAGTTCCAACGAAGACACCATTCGCGGCGAGTTCTTTCATCAGAACTTCTGTTCTGCCTCGGTCAAAGCCCATACGCCAAATTGTCCCCTAACCCCGCAAAAGTCAAAAATGGATTTGGGCTCCATAGCCCAACAACGCGCAGAATAACGCCGATTTCAAAGCCCTTATCCACTTTCTTCTGCCGAACCCCAAGTTCACAAAGCAATGCATCGCATTGCTCAAGTTTTTGAGAATCTCATGGAATCCTGAATTCGAAATAGCATCCTAAATTCAATGTGTTTAGCCGTCATCTGGTACCGCACAAATAATCTCTTCGTACTCTTGGGCATCCGAGATTTGCACCAGCCATTGCATTGCCATGATGGTCAACAAAAGACCTCACGAATTTTGAGGCTATTTTATTGGTGTTTTTTGAATAAAATTGAGTTGCGGGGAATAATTGGGAATTTTTTGGGCTGGTTTTTAGCTAGGCATTGGGCAATCGTTGCACCATG
>DASZCA010000378.1:0-4489 GCA_035943555.1 Verrucomicrobiia bacterium | reverse complement strand
GTAACGGGCAGCGTGACGAATGTGATGAACAGTTCGATCGAACTGGGCATGGCGGTCAATGCGCTGGCGCCGTCCGTGTTGAACCTTTCCCTGTTCGACAACGTAAGCCTGGTTTTTTCCAACGGCCAGCCGTTGTATGTGACGGCATCCGCCGCGGCGTTCACGCCGACGGCGACGCAGGCGCCCTTCCTGTTCACAGCCCAGGCGTACGCGGGGTTGATCGCGCAAGCCACGACGATCAGCAACGTGGACACGACGGATGACCACACGGGAACGATCACGGCGCAGGGGCAAAACACTTCCACCGGCGAAGTGGCGGTGAATGCGTTCGATAACAGCACGGCGACCAAGTGGCTGGATTTTGCGACGAACAACCCGGCCACCCGCGCGAGCTGGATCCAATACCAATATACAAACGGTGCGCAGCGCGTGGTGACGGAGTACACCGTGACCTCCGCCAATGACAGCCCCGAGCGCGATCCCAGCAACTGGCGGTTGCTGGGTTCAAATGACGGCGGCAATACCTGGACGACACTGGATACGCGTAACGGGGAAAACTTCCCGCAACGGTTTGAGAAACTGACTTATGAAATCGCCAATCCGGGCGGTTTCAACATCTACCGTTTCCAGATCGACAGCGTGGCGAACCCGGCGTTGGCAAACAGCGTACAACTTTCCGAACTGGAATTCATCGGTGGGGCCGTGAACACGTATACCTGGTCGTTCGGCGACGGGGGGACTTCCACGCAACAAAATCCGGTGCATAACTACCTGGCCAACGGGACTTATAATGTGACGGTGGTGGCCTACGACGGCGTTTCAACGGCGACCAATACGATCACGGTGCCGGCAGTGTTGTCGGGCACGGTCGTGCCGCAATGGCTGCCATCGACAGTGGGGATGGCGAATCATAAATTTCATATCAATATCGCGGGCACGGATGGCCTGAGTTATGTCATCGATGCCACGACGAACATGAAGACGTGGACGCCGGTCTTCACGAACATGACTTCGGGCGGGTTGCTGATGTTCACGGATACGGTGACGACGAACTTGCCGTTCCGGTTTTATCGGGCGCATACGCCGTGAGGCGTGAGGCGTGAGGCGTGAGGCGTGAGGCGTGATTTTGCGCGGTGCGAATGGAAAAATTAACCACGGATGGACACAAATAGACACGGATGGGAAAGGCTTTGGATGGACATCGCGGTGGTGTTTTTGGATATCGTAGACGAGGTGGATGCGCAAAGGTGCCTGCTGCGCAGGCAGAAGCGGTCGCAGCGCGACGGCTTCCACCTACTAGGCGGTGGGAGAGGGGTGTGAGGTGATTTCATGGCGTTGTCGGCGGTGGGAAAACCAACTTTGGGGGAGGAAGAAAAACGACTCGTCATCTTGCCGCCTACAAAACAAAAATCTTTCAAAAGGCCAATGTTTTTGAAAAACCGGATCGGTTTTTGGGTGTTTTGAAATATGTAAGATGTTTTTAATCAATCGGTAATAAAAGTACTTTTGATTTTTTGGGTTGCAGGGTGTTCCCACTCCCGAAAAATGAAAATAAATGGCATAAATCTGCTAGTTACATTCTCCACACGAATACAGGTTTTAGGAATCTATGATAGGCTGCCAGGTATGCGATGCCTTGGGCATACATGGCGGGAGTCGGACGGCGCTGAATTTCGGTTCAGGGTCGGGGGTGGTTTTGTGCGCCGAGGGCGTGAGATTTTTGTTTGGGTGAAGGAGGGAGTTTTTTGGTTTTCCATGAGGGGGAGTTTGGGCGGGACAGGTCGTGAGGAAAGCGCCAGAGGACTGGCGCACTCCAGGACGCTTCGCGAGGTTCGAGGGCGGCGGGTGGGCGGGAATGATCAACACCACGAAAGAACTGGGATATCCCATGATTTCCCAATGAAAATTTTAAGGGGGTGGGTTGTGTTTGTGGTAAATGAAGCTCGTAAGTACTTGAATGGCAATTGGCTCCAAGTAAATCCAACTGAATCCAAGCGGAGCATTTTGGAGGGCGCATTCCGAGGCTGGCGGGGACAGGCTGTCCCCGCTCCGATGGGTGCGGGACGAAGATGGATTTTGGTTTTCCATGAGGGCGCGTTTGGAGAGGATACGTCGACAGGAAAACGCCGGAGGGCAGACGCACTCCAAAACGCTGGCGCGAGGATCGGAAGTGCCCGTCAAGCCTTGGATGATCAGAAATTTGAAATCTCAGATTGGAGGAAAGGCCAATGAAAACGCAAAAATTAAACCAAATTAAACCAAATAAAACCTCTGGCATTTGCGATTTAGGAATCACGATTGACGGGCGCATGGTCCGGGCTGAAATCGTGGAGAGTTTGAATGATTTCGTGCGGGCCAGAGCGTCCGCCTGCGTTGCGCCAAGGTGCGACAGCGCGGTGAACCGCATGTACTTTAGAAGTTCTGGGCGATTTCAAATTTTAGAAGAACAACACGCGGGCGGACCGCCCGGGCTCCGGGGGAAGTCCAGTTGAGCGAGCGGATTTATCATTATCAATTTTTAGAGTTTTGCGGGGATGGCCGTGCCCGCTCCGGTTGAGGCTCTTAAACAATTGGACGATAACGGGCTCCAAGTAAATCCAACTAAATCCAAGTGATTTATGATTGTTCGAGGACGAGAAGGAAAGGGAGGCCGGGGCGGGCTTTTCCAATTCTCGACAAAGCGGCGTTTTAACAATTAAATTATGGCAATGTCGATTTCATCCAAGCCACTGGTCATTGCGGGGCGCACGTTTCATTCGCGGCTCATCTTGGGCACGGGGAAGTTCCCATCGCCGGAGTCGATGCGTGATGCCTTGGCGGCCAGCGGCACGGAAATGGTGACGGTGGCGTTGCGCCGGGCGGATCTGTCCGGTCGCAAGGACCCGTTTGCCAACATCTTGGAATTCATTGACGCCAAAAAGTATCTGCTCCTGCCCAATACGAGCGGGGCGATGAATGCGGAGGAGGCGGTGCGGCTGGCGCGTCTGGCGGTGGCCGCCGGTCTGCCAAAATGGGTGAAGCTGGAAATCCATCCTGATCCGCGCTATTTGTTGCCGGATCCGATCGAGACGTTCAAGGCGGCCGAAATTCTTGTAAAGGAAGGTTTTACGGTTTTGCCCTATATCAATGCCGACCCGGTGTTGGCGAAGCGGTTGCAAGAGATCGGTTGTGCGACGGTGATGCCGTTGGGAGCGCCGATCGGTTCGAATCGTGGCATCCAGACGCGGGATCAAATCAGAATCATCATCGAGCAGGCAACGGTGCCGGTGGTGGTGGATGCGGGGATCGGCGCGCCGAGCCATGCGGCGGAAGCGTTGGAACTGGGCGCGGATGCGGTGCTGGTGAACACGGCGATCGCGGTGGCGAATGATGCGAACCGGATGGCGGTGGCATTCAAGCAGGCGGTCGAGGCGGGGCGGAGTGCGTATGAGATCGGGCTGGGCGCGCAGAGCGAAGTGGCGAGTGCGACGAGTCCGTTGACGGGGTTTTTAAACTAAATGACGAATGACGTGATGAAGCGGTTTGGAACAAAAAGCGTCTGAAGCGTTTTGAGCAAAAAAGCCAATAAAAACCCAGAAATTAAGGTAAATTAAACCAAATTAAGGCGAAAATTTTCGACCGTGAATTCCGCACTGGGCGGACAGGTCGACATGGATGGAAAAATAGATTTGCAAATGAACTCGAAAAAATTATCCGCTTTGCGCGCCCGGCAGATTTTAACGGCCGCGTCGAAAACGCGCGTTCTGGTGGTGGGCGATGTGATGCTGGACCAGTTCATCTGGGGCGGGGTATCGCGCATCTCGCCGGAGGCGCCGGTGCCGGTGGTGGATTTTGCGCGGGAGAGTTACATGCCGGGCGGCGCGGCGAATGTTTCGCGCAACTTGGCGGACCTCGCGGTACCGACGGAGATTTTTGGGGCGATCGGCAAGGATGAGGCAGCGCGGAAGCTCTTGAAACTTTTGGGCGAGCAGGGCATCGGCTGCACGGGCCTCGTGAAAAGTTCGGGCCGGCACACGAGCATCAAGACGCGCATCGTGGCGCATCAGCAACAGGTGGTGCGAGTGGACCGGGAAACGCGCGGTGACCTGGATGCGCGGTCGACCGCGGCGCTGCTGGCGGAGTTCAAGAAGAAGATCGTCGCGGCGGACGCGGTGATCGTGGGTGATTACGGCAAGGGCGTGGTGACGCAGCCGTTGCTGGACGGGATCAAAAACATCTGCCGCGAGCGCGGGGTGTGGCTGAGCCTGGACCCGAAGCCGGTGCATCATTTGAACCTGAACAATCTTTCGCTGATCACGCCGAACCGCAAGGAGGCTTTTGAACTGGCCGCGTTGGCGGATGATACGAAGAACGCCAACCCTTATGCGGACAAGAACTTGATGCAGGTGGCGGAACGTCTGTTGCGGGAATTGAACCCGGCGTTGTTGCTGATCACGCTGGGCGAAATGGGCATGTTGCTCTGCCAGCGCGGGCAGAAGCCGTTTCATAT
>DASZCA010000377.1:0-19023 GCA_035943555.1 Verrucomicrobiia bacterium | reverse complement strand
TGATCCTGTAGCAGCCGACGCAAGTCGGCTCCAATTTCTGCCCTATTTGTGCCAATTCGCGTTTTCATAAATTTTTTTGGTCCAACGAAGCCCAACAAGGCCCAACGGACCCGGCGGCCTGTCCGCCATAGCCTTGGCGTAGGCGGATGTCCCGCTCGGAGCGGGATCAGCCGCCGCACATGACATGCAATCACGGTCTCCATCTTCATGAACGTGTTATTCTTCATTCGCATCTTTTTTGGGCTAATAAAGGCTAATAAGGGCTAATGGCCTTGCTCTCGGACCGGTTCCACAGCGACATTCCCAGGCCACCGACGAAATAGCGCCCGGCCACACACCCTCCTGCCGAATGTGGCGTTAATCGAAAATCGTACATCGTAAATGTCATGCTCCCTTCCTTATAACACACCTCTCCAAAATCCGAATTCGTGTGGGGAATGTAACTGGCAGATTTATGCCATTTATTTTCATTTTTCCCGAGTGGGAAGGGGGTCCGACCCGAAAAATTCCTAAAAAATTATTATCGCTTCATCAATATTGATGGAAATAGCTGTTCTGAATATTGATCGGAAGCAAAACCAATGCATTTGCTCGGGTTTTTGGGGTTTTAAAAATCAAAATTGAGCATCACCGGAGTTTACACTTCAAATTATTTGGCAACCTGTGAGTATGGTTGAAATTAATCTTCATCTGCGAAGTTTGGCTCACACCTAATATTCAACCTGATTGCGCCCATGCGGTGAAATAGTGAGCGTGATGTGATCTGACCATTTAACATGCTCCAACACTCTGGCGTGCGAGCCGGATGAATAACGGTCACCCGCCCGTTATTGAATATAAGCTTCTACTGCGACCAAACTACCGGGCCGGGAAGCGGTCTTATTCACGCAATACTGGCCGAAATTTTGCGCGGAGGCTTAACAAGGGCTTTTCCAAAAGGTAATACGAACCGTGGGCCACGAACAAGGCGGTGAAAATACAGCCTGGAAAATTGACGCACCAAGCACCTCTGAAACCGAACAAAGGTTGGTCCGGTGTGCAAAACAATTCCTGCCAGATATAAATCGAATATGATAAAATACCGAGGTGCGCCACCCATTTCCAATTTAGAAAACGGTAAGGTCCGTGTTTCGGGCATAGGATGCTTTGCACCAATAAAAGGGTGAATCCGATGGCTTGGATGGAATCGCTCAAGCCGGCTTGGATGATCATCGGAGCGTGTAAAAAACGCAAGCACGGCACCGTCAAAAGCAGGGTTACGCCCATACCCATGGAAACGCGCGGGTTTTTCGTATAAAATGCATCTACCTGACCACGATATTTCGTAAAAATAACCGCCGCCACGCTTCCATAGGCCAATGAGTCGCAACGGGCAAAAAAAGAACCTTTTTGAAAAAGACACTCTAACGATTCCGGTTCTGCATGTTCGCAACCAACCATCCTGACAATGGGCGCAACCAGCAACGGCATGAATAAAATTTTTAGCAATTTTGAAACACCCCCTTGATGGCTGACCGCTGCTCCCAAAAAACAGGGCCAGATAAGATAAAATTGTTCCTCGACCCCCAGTGACCATAAATGGGTGGTGGGATACGGGGTAGGGTGAAAATCCGTGGTGAACGTCAAATTAACCAGCCAATCAGTGGGAGTTTGGGAAAAACCGGTGAGAAAAATGAGGGCCAGCAAATAAGCGAAATAGACCGGCAAGATTCTCAGGGCCCGCCGCAAAAAAAAATCCTTTAAATTGATGAAGCCGTGTTTTGACTGCTCTTGAATCAATAAAAACGTTATGAGAAACCCGCTGATCACAAAGAAAAAACGCACCCCAAGGGCACCCGTATCAAATCCGTTTATTAACCGTAAAAATTGTGGAGGAAAACCGGGTGTGAAAGAGGAGTGGTACAACAGGACCAACGTTATGCTGATCATGCGCCAACCGTTCAAAGACGGCAGCTTCTTCACAGCGTCTGGTTTTACCATGCGATTTTGGGTTGCTTAACGATTATGTTCACTCACGTCAAGCGTGCAAATTCGCGGATCGCGCTGTAAAAGCAATTTCGCTGGGAAATACTTGGATTGCACCCGCCCTTTATGCGACTCCGCGCTGCCAACGCTCACGTAGTTGTCGATACGCCATCTGCCGCTTGGCTACGTCCCGTCCGTAACCAGTGTTTAAAACCTTCAAAATGATTTTCCGCCATGGCATTACGAATTGCCCGGATAATTCTCAGCTTTCAGGTTGCGATAACCGCGAACTTTGGCTTATGTTGGCGTCGTTATTTCATTGAGTTTTACAACATGACGAATCCCGCCCAAGCCATGCGGATGCTGGTCACCTATGCGATCTGCATCCCGCTGGCCATTTTCATGGGCTTTACCATGACGGAGATCGGGAACAATCCCGATTACTCCAATTTGTTTGTCGTGGCCGTTGTCGTCGCTTTTCTCGCCTCGCCGATCGTGATCCGGTGGCATTATCCCATCATGGTCTTTGGCTTGGGTTGTCCCATGATGTGTTTTTTTATCAAGGGCAAGCCGCCCTTGTGGGAGGTAGTGGTGCTGCTCAGCCTTGGCATCGCCATCGTTGAACGGGCTATCAACAGCGAACGGCGGTTTATATCGGTGCCGGTCATCACCTGGCCGTTGATCTACACCGCCGCCATGGTCTTGTTCACGGCGGAAATGACCGGCGGCATCGGCTTGCATGCCTTGGGTGGCGATACGGGCGGCGGACAGAAGTATCTCGCGCTCCTCATCGGCATCTGCATCTACTTCGCCCTCACCAGCCGCAAAATCCCTGCGGGAAAGAGAAACCTGTATGTGATGCTGGTATTTCTATCCGGCCTGCCGGTTATTTTTGGTGATTTGTTTCCTTATCTGGCCGGGCCGTTCAAGTACATCAACCTGCTTTTTCCTCCCTCGGGCAGCGTGATGACGGACGAAGGCGTGACCGGCACCACCCGGCTGGGTGCGTTTGGCGCCACGGCGGGCGTGGTGGCGAATTTCATGCTGGCCAGATATGGTTTGCGGGGAATTTTTTCCGCCCTGCATCCGTTCCGCTTCATGGTGTTCTGCTGCTTGGTGGCTTTGACCCTGCTCGGCGGCTTCCGCCTGACCGCCATCAGCTACATGGAGACCATCTTCCTGCTTTTTTTCATGGAAGGGTTGCATCGCACCCGCATGGTGCTCGTATTTGCCATGGGTGGCATCCTGATCGCCGCGTTGCTCGTCCCCTTTGCCGATAAGCTGCCGTATTCCTTCCAGCGGGCGCTTTCCTTTTTGCCCATCCATGTGGAAGCCGGCGCCAAAATGGATGCCGATGGCAGCCGGGCTTGGCGTGAAAAAATGTGGAGCGACGTCTGGCCAAAAGTTCCCCAGTATCTTTTATTGGGCAAAGGATACGCCCTGCACGCGGAGGATTTTGCGTTGATGGGCGGCGGGGCGTTTGAAGGTTTGGGGGCAAATTTGGATGCGAGCGAACAGGGCCTGGCCATCTCCGGCGACTACCACAGCGGACCGCTTTCAACCTTGATGCCATTCGGAATTTGGGGGGCAATCAGCTATGTATGGGTTGCGCTGGCAACCCTGTTCGCCCTGTATCGAAATTACCGCTACAGCGATGCCGATATAAAAACCGTGAATACCTACTTTTTGGCCATCGGCATCTGCCAGATATTCGGGTTCTTTTTTCTGTTCGGCTCCTATGCCTACGATATCGGCAATCTCGCCAAGCTTGCCGGCTGGAGCATCGCCTTCAACTGGGGGATAAAAAAAGTTCCGGCGCCCGGCCCGGCGGTCAATACGGCCATGCGCCGTCTGCCTTCGCATGTGGGTAAACCGCGGCCTCTGACCGCCTGATTTCACGTGAAACCCCGGCTGCTCGTCCTGGAATTTTGGGGGCTTGGCGATCTGGTCATCGCCACGCCATTCTTGCAGGCGGCCGCCGAAAGATTTTCCGTCACCCTCCTCGCCAAACCCTTTGCGCAGGACCTCCGGCCCCGGCTCTGGCCGGAAGTCGAGGTGGTCGCTTTCACCGCCCCGTGGACCGCCTTTCATGGCAAGTACAAGCTGTGGCGCTGGCCGCTGCCGGAAATGATCCGGTTGCGCCAGCAGCTCGTTGCCGCCGAGTTTGATTATGCCGTGTCCGGCCGCTGGGATCCGCGCGACCATTTTGTGCTGAAATTTTCCGGCGCCACGAAGCGCTTCGGTTTTCCGCGCCTGAAAAGCCGCCGCTATCTCACCTCGGAGCTGGCCCGCCCGGACGCGCTCGCCCACCGCTATGAGTTCTGGCGCATCGCCGGCCGCGCTCTCGGGCTCAATCTGCCGGCGCGGGAAGATTTGGTGCCGCCCGTGCGCGCCCGCCAATCGACCGCCCTCATCCACTCCGGCGCCCGCCTGCCGGCGCGCGTCTGGCCGCTCGAAAATTTCCGGCATGTCGCCGCCCGGCTGCGCGAAAAAAAGGTCGCCGTGCAGATTGCTTGTGACCCCGACCAGCTCGCCTGGTGGCAGGGTCACGGAGAAAAGCCGGTCTGCCCCAAAACCGTTTCAGAATTGCTCGGCCATATCGATCGCGCCGCCACCTTCATCGGCAATTGTTCCGGCCCGGGCCATCTGGCCGCCATCTGCGGTGTCCCCACTTTCACCGTTTACGGGCCGTCCCTGCATGAATGGTTCGCCCCCCTTCATCCGGCGGCGGAGATTTTTGAGGGCAAGGCCTGTCCTTACAAGCCGTGTTCTGACTATTGCCGTTATCCCCGGCCGTTCTGCCTGGATGATGTGAAGGCGGAGATGGTCTGGCCGCGCCTGGAAAAATTCGTGGAAAAACACCTGGGCTGAAGCTTGGGCCCGGCTTCAAGTCCGCAGCTTCTTCTCCATCCGTCGCATCCAATCACGGACCTTGCGCCCGGTGCGCCGGTAAAACCGCTCGCTCTCTTCGAAGGAGGCGTAAAAATATTTCTCGCCCAATTTTTCCAGCGCCGCGGCCGAGGGATGCCGCCCGCATTCGCTCGCCCCGTGCCGCAGCCATGGCAGGTCGCGGAACACCGCCGTCTCCGGATGCTTCTCCTTGAGATAATGGCCGTAGGTTTCGTATTCGCTGAAACGGTTGGAACCCTCGCCGGCCAGGTTGCGCATGATTTTCCACGCCCAGTTTTCATCGCCGGCACAATGGCGCTCGATCTCGCCCAGCATCTCGCGCAGGATGGACTTGCGGATGACCATGTGCTGGGCGATGAAGGAGAATTCCCGTTGCGCCGGCCGCCCTAGAATCTTTTCGTAGGTCTGAAAATACGGACGGTGATATTCCTGCGCTTTCGTCAGCAACATCCGCCCTCCGGCATCAAATAATTCCAGCCGCCGCAGCGGCACCGTGTCCGCGTCCCAGATGAGGTAATGATCGTCGGCAGTTTTTTGGAAGGCGAACTGGAACTTGAGCAGTTGCTGGAAATACCAGCCCGGTCCTTGTGAAAATTTCGCCAGCGGGATCACCTTCAAGGCCGCCAGCGTCACCCCGGGGATCATTTCATTTTCATCCAGCAGCACGACCTCCCGGCCGAGCGCGTTTGCAAAATGCGGGAAGTCGTTCCGCGCCGTGATGACGTGCAGTTGTTTCATCGCCACGAACCGTTGCAGGTTTTTATGGGCCAATGAAAGCAGCGGCAGGTCGCGCTTCAGGCACGCCGCGACCACGTCCACGGGTTTTATTGGGTTTGCCAGCATGAGCGACGGTTCAAATTACAAACCCGTGACCGGTGAGACAATCTTAAACCCATTCTTGCCGGCCTGCGGGCAAAGTGTTAATCCAAAGCGCCGTCAGAACCTATGAACCGCCCCGCCAGCTCCCGGCTGCCGCCCCCCCAAGGCGGTGCGCGCAATGACTTTTTGGATTACCTGAAGGGCGCACTCATCTTTCTCGTCGTGTGCGGTCACCTGATCCAGCTTGTGGGTTACGGTGATGACACCCTTTTTTACAAAGATCCGCTGTTCACGGCGATCTACACGTTCCATATGCCGCTGTTCATGGCCGTGAGCGGCTTTGTTTCATTCGGCATGATTGTCCGGTCGGATTTTTTTACCTGTGTCCTCCGGCGCTTCCGTCAGGTCATCATTCCGGCCATCTGCTGGCCTTTGCTGGGTTTGATCGCGCTTTTTCTCTGGTCCCTGTTTCGCGCGGACACCTTCGGCCATGGCGTGCAGGCCTTCAAACATTCCCTGGCCTCGTTCCGTCCCGGCCTTTGGTTTTTGTGGGCCATTTTTGGTTCAACGGTGGTGGTCGCCGCGCTGAAACGGTTCCGGCTGGACCGTTTGCAATTTTTTGCACTGGCCGCCGTCTTGGTTCTCTTCCTTCCGGAGGGGGCCAATCTTTATCTTTTTAAATACACCCTTCCCTTCTTTTGCCTTGGTTATGCTTTGGCCAAAGGTGATCAGATCCGTGTGCCCAAGTCTTTTTCACCACTTTCCCTCATCACCATATTTGCCCTGAGCATCGGGTGTTACCTGCTATGGACAAACGACACTTACGTCTACACGACCCGGATGCATCCGTCTTTTTCCAACCTTTCGAACATAGGACTGCGTTTTGTGGCCGGAGTCGTGACCTCCGTGGCTTTTGTGCTGTTGCTGGCGGGTTGTTATCGGGTGGCCAAGTTGCCGGTACTTTCCCTGTGGGGACGGCGCAGTTTGGACATTTATATCATCCATGCCTGTTTTGTGACGGGGTTGGCGTCCCTTGATAATCCCTTGAAATATTCGCCGTGGTTCAGTTTCGTTGTCGCACCCGTGCTGGCGGCGATCATCTGCGCTTTGTCTTGTGTTGCCGGTCTCGGTCTTGGCCGCATTCCCGTCGCCCGGACGTTGCTGCTGGGACATGCGTCCAAGGCTTGAAAATTTCATGGCTCGCCGAAGCTGCGGCCGGTGCGTAAAATATCCGCATGAAGATCCTGGTCAACTGCACCCTGCCATTCGCCCTGGCGCATGGCGGACAGGCCATCCAGATCCAGCGCACCATGGCGTCCTTGGCGGAGATCGGCGTGGCGGTCGAACCGCTCCGCTGGTGGGATGAACACCAGACCGGCGACCTCATCCATTATTTCGGCCTGATGCCGGTGGACCAGATCCATTTTGCGCGGCAGAAAAAAATCAAGGTCATCATCGCCAATCTCCTGACCGAACAGGGGTCGCAGACGCCGCTCCAGCGCGGTGCCCGGCGTGCCTTCCGGTGGGGGGTGGAAAGTTTTGCGCCCCGCGCCGTGGCCCGGGCCTTCGGCTGGGAAAATTACCGCCTGGCTGATGCGCTCATCGCGCTCACCGCCTGGGAAAAGCACTTGATGACGTATAAATTCGGCGCGCAGGTGGAAGACATCTTCGTTGTGCCCAATGGCGTGGAAGAACCGTTCTTTCAAGCGCCTCCGGCCGCGCGGGGCGAATGGCTGGTCTGTACCGCCACCATCACCGAACGTAAACGCGTCTTGGAACTCGCCCAGGCGGCTGTCGTCGCCCAAACCCCGGTATGGATTCTTGGCAAAGCCTATGCGGAGGGCGATGCCTATGCCCAACAGTTCTTCCAGCTTGCCAAAGAAAATCCCAAGTTCATCCGCTATGAAGGCGGCGTGGGCGACCGCGCGGAGCTCGCCAAAATTTACCGCTCGGCCCGTGGCTTTGTGCTGTTGAGTTCCATGGAAAGCCTGAGCCTTTCCGCGCTTGAGGCCGCCGCCTGCGAATGTCCGCTGTTGCTGAGCGACCTGCCCTGGGCGCGCAGCAGCTTCACCGGCGCGGCGGAATTCTGTCCCGTGACGGATTCCGTGGCCACGACCGCCGCCGTGTTAAAAAAATTCTACGCCGCCGCGCCCGGCCTGCCGCCGCCGCCCCGGCCTGCGACCTGGCCGGATGTGGCCCGGCAGCTCAGGGCGGTTTATGAAAAGGTTTTGAACGGTCCGGGTTGATTTCATGGATCAGCCTCCGAACAATCAAATTTTCGCCGGCGCCCGCCGGGAATGTCTGCTGGCTGGCCTGTTGCTGGCGTTTTTTTTCCTGATCAACCTGGTGGTCATCACGCATACACCGACGGTGGCGGGAGACGAACCCGGCTATGCCGATCCGGCGGCCAATCTTTATCTCGGCAGCGGATTCACCTCGACCATGTGGGGTCAGGATTCCCGCGCCTTCTGGTGCGGCAATGTCCCGCTCTGCCAATACATTCTTTACGCCGATTTCAAACTGTTTGGTTTCGGCCTGTTTCAAGCCCGGGCCGCCGGCATTTTTCTGGCCGGCGGCGGGGCGTTCCTGATCTGGGCGGGTTTGCGTTTTTCCCGCATCATCGCCGCGCCGGCCGGGCGGATCTTGTGCTTGGCCCTCGTGCTTTCAGGCGCGGTCAGCACCCTGACCTTTCGGACCATCCGTCCGGATACGACCATGTTTTTTTTCTGCGCCCTGGTCTTTTTTTTCAGCCAGCTCCCGTTACGGCGGGGCCGGCGCTGGTTATTGGCGGGGGCTGCCGGCATTTTGCTGCCCGCCGCCGGCATACCCATGCTCCCCTATGCCGGCTTGATGGCCATGATCACCATCGCCTGCCTTGGCTGGGCCGAAGCCGGACTGTTCGTTTCGGTCGGTCTCGGCATTTGCTCCGGCCTCGGCCTGCTCGCAATTTTTTACAATCACTTCAGCTCGCTCAAAACATTTGTGACCATTGTGCTGCCTTTCACCGGCCTGGGCGGTGGTGACGGCGGCGGGCAGGGGACATTGCGCGCCAAATTTTTTGGTGTCTATCCCGGCGATGACAACCTGCTGACCTGTTTTTTTGGAAACCCGTTCAGTTTTTACGATCCCAAGACTATTTGTGATTACAGCGCGGCCCTGCTCTTCGTGCTCTTCCTTGTCATCGCGATCCGGGTCTGGCCGTCCGCCCCTCCGCTCGTCCGCCGCCGGATTATTTTCGTGGTGTTGCTGACTCTGCTGGTGCCGCCGGCCATGCATGTGGCCGGTCATTACCGCTCCGGATATCGCTGGATGACCTATATTCCACTGACTATCGCCGTGCCTTGGGTCTTGGGATTGGAATCCGGCATCGCCCGGCCCCGGATGCTTTCTTGTGTGGCCATGGTTTTCATCGGGGCTTCGCTGTTTGCTGGCATTCCGGCGCGCACCTTGATCGCCCTGCACAGTTGGCCGGCGCGTTCCATCACCCCCATTGAGCAGGCCGCCGCGGCGCTGGTTCATCCGGACGATATCATCATTTGCAGCCGCAGTGTCTGGTTTGCCGTGCGTCCCCGCGCCCGGCAGGTGTACTGTTGCAATCTCCCCGCACGCGGCGCGTTGCCGCTGACCGTAAACCTGCCCACTAACAACATCAGCCTCCTGTGTCTGTTCCCGGAACATTATGACGATGTGATCCGTGCGATCGGCGGGCGCTGGCAAAAAATCCCGTCCGCCGAATGCCCCGTCCTGCCAGCCCTGGCAACGACAATTTACAATGTGGATTTTTACCGTCGGCAAAAGGAATAAGCTGCCAATCGTCATGGAGCGTTTGTTTTCACTTGCACGCCGATGCCAAAGCGGTATTTAACTACCGCGCATTGCCATGCCCAAAATCTCCGTCATTGTCCCTTGTTTCAACGAGGAAGCCGTCCTGCCGTCACTGTTTGCCAGGCTCGGCAAAGTCGCCGCGACTTGGAACGCCGATTACGAAATCATTTGCGTGGACGATGGCTCGCATGACCGCACCTGGGACATCCTCAAGGCGCAAAACGCCGGCGATCCGCGCTGGCGCTGCCTGAGCTTCTCGCGCAATTTTGGCCATCAGACGGCGGTGAGCGCCGGCTTGCACTTTGCCGGCGGTGACGCCGTGGTGGTGATTGATGCCGACCTCCAAGATCCGCCGGAGGAGATTTCCCGCCTGCTGGAAAAATGGCGCGAGGGTTACGATGTCATTTATGCCATCCGCCAAAAGCGGAAGGAAAGCTGGCCCAAGCGTTTTTGTTACTGGCTGTTTTACCGGCTCATGGCACGGATGGCGCACTTTGAAATTCCTTTGGATTCGGGGGATTTTTGCCTGATGAGCGCCCGCGTGGTGGCCACGATCAATTCCATGCCCGAGCGGAACCGGTTTGTGCGCGGTTTGCGGGCGTGGTCCGGGTTTCGCCAGACCGGGCTGGTCTATGAGCGCGCCGCCCGTGAGGCGGGCGAGCCAAAATACAACCTGCGCAAGCTGCTCAAGCTCGCGACCGACGGACTTTTTTCCTTTTCCGCCGTGCCGCTCCAGTTTGCCACCCACATCGGACTGCTGGTTTCGGCCTTCGCTTTTTTTGGGGCGATCTTCACACTTTTGCAGAAAATTTTCGCGGAGCAATTCGCCCGCATCGGTCTGGCGCCGCAGCCCGGTTTCCCGACGATCGTCATTTCAATCCTGTTCCTCGGCGGCGTGCAACTCATCTGTCTGGGCATCTTGGGCGAATACTTGGGCCGCATCTACGACGAGGTCAAAGGCCGGCCGCTCTGGATTGTCCGTGACAGCGCCGGCTTGGTGCAACCTTCGGCGGACAAGGCCAAAAACCTCCCGTGAAGAACCTGATCGCTTCAAAGAAGCAGTTCCTGCTTTATTGCGTCATCGGGTTCAGCGGGGTCGCGCTGGACTTTGCAGTCTACTCGCTGCTGGTACGGTTTGGCGGGCTGAATTATCAGGCGGCCAACGCCCTTGGCTATGCCAGCGGCACGCTCCTTTCGTTCGTTTTGAACGCCCGGTTCAACTTTCGTGTGACTGACCGGATCGCCTTGCGGATGCTGAGTTTTTTTGGCGTCGCCTTTCTGGGCTGGCTCATGTCCGCGGGTCTGTTGCATATGTTGGTGGAAAATTTCGGGGTGGGCAAATATGCCGCCAAGCTCATCACCCTCGTGGCCGTGGTGTTGTTGCAATACAATTTGAACCGGCTGTTTTCCTTCCGTAAAGCTTCCACTCCAAAATGAAAGACCTGATCGTCATCGGCGGCGGAATCACCGGGCTGGCCGCCGCCTATCTGGCGGCCAAGGCCGGCCGGCAAGTCACCGTGCTGGAGGGCGCCGAAAAGATGGGCGGCCTGCTGGGAACATTTTCGGTGGGCGGCAACCGCTTGGAACATTTTTATCACCATGCCTTCACGCATGATGTGGAACTGCTTTGGTTGCTGCGGGAATTGGGGATCGAGGACCGCATGCAATTTCTGAGCAGCACGATGGGCGTTTATTGCGGCGGGCATAACTATCCTTTCAACTCGCCGGCCGATTTGTTGCGTTTCAAACCGATGGGTTTTGCTGACAAGTTGCGGTTTGGCCTGACCAGCCTGTATCTTGCCCGCGTCGCCAACTGGCGGGAGCGCGAAAATGTCCCCGCCATGGAGTGGTTTTACCGCCGGGCGGGCCAGCGGGCTACGGATGCCTTATGGGCGCCGCTGCTGCGCGTCAAATTTGGCCCTTATGCGGAACAGGTGCCCCTGACTTGGATGATTGGACGGATGCGGCAGCGGATCAATTCCCGCCAGGCCGGCCAGGAGAAGCTTGGCTACATGCAAGGCAGCTTGGACGTTTTGTTGCAAGCGTTGCTGCGCGCCCTGGAAAAAGCCGGGGTGAAACTGCGTTGCGGCGTGCGTGTCGAGGGCTTGAATGTTGAAAATGGCGAGGTCAAATCGGTGCGCACGACGGCCGGAGAATTCACGGCCGATGCATTTCTTTTCACCATTCCCACCACGCATCTATCCGAACTGGTGCAACCGGTGGCGGAAACCTACGCCGCCCAATTACGGCAGATCGAATACTTTGGCGCCGTTTGCACCGTTTTGGAATTGAAACGCCCGCTCTCCTCCACCTATTGGCTGAACGTCGCGGACCCGGGTTTTCCGTTTGGCGGCATCATCGAGCACACCAACCTGGTTTCACCGCAGGAATATCAGGGACGGCATCTCGTTTATCTTTCACGCTATTTTGCCGCCAGCGATCCGCTGGCCCAGATGAGCGCCCCGGCCACGGAAAAACTCATGCTGGATGGATTGAAGAGGGTGTATCCCGGCCTGACTGATTCCGACCTGGTGAAAGTCCATGTGTTTTCCAGCCGCACGGCCGCCGTCGTCTGCGATTTAAATTTTTCCAAAAAAATTCCCGCTTGCCGCGCCCCTTTGAAACGGATGTATCTTGCGACCATGGCCCATGTCTATCCCGATGAACGCAGTTGCAACAACTCCGTGCGGGTGGCGGCGGAAGCCTGCCGGGTGATGGGCCTCGAAATTCTGGAGATACCCAAGCATGCCTCCTTGTCCGGCCAGATTGGCATGAAATGAGGCGGGGTTTTTGGGGCTCAAACCCGCTGGCAATCATGCCCCCCGGCGGATGTCATTGCAAAATTTTTGAAGGACAGGCATCTTATTCCGGCAGTTAAAAACCGATATCATGAGCATTGCACTAGTCACTGGTTCCGCCGGTTTGATCGGCTCCGAAACCTCCAAACGTTTTCACGCTGAAGGCTACGACATCGTGGGTGTGGACAACGATATGCGGGCAAAATTCTTTGGCGCGGAAGCCTCCACGGCCCTCACCCGCACCAAGCTGGAGAAATCCCTGAAAAATTACCGGCACGAGTCCGTGGACATTCGTGATGCTGCGGGCGTCAACACTGTCTTCGCCAAGCTTGGATCGTCCGTCAAGGTCGTCGTTCACACCGCCGCGCAGCCGTCGCATGACTGGGCCGCGCGCGAACCGCACACGGACTTCGGCGTGAACGCCGTTGGCACCCTGAATCTGCTCGAAGCCGCACGGCAACATTGCCCGGAAGCGGTTTTCATTTTTACCAGCACCAACAAGGTGTATGGTGACACGCCGAATCTCCTGCCCCTGCGCGAATTGGAAAAACGCTGGGAGATCGATCCCGCGCACGCCTATCACGAAGGCATTGATGAGACGATGTCCATCGACCAGACCAAGCACTCGCTTTTTGGCGCCAGCAAAGTGGCGGCGGATGTGCTCGTCCAGGAATATGGCCGTTATTTTGGCATGAAGACGGCGATTTTTCGCGGCGGCTGCCTCACCGGCCCGGCGCATGCCGGCACCGAGTTGCACGGCTTCCTCGCCTACCTGATGAAGTGCACCGCCACGGGCCGGCCTTACCGCATATTCGGTTATAAGGGCAAGCAGGTGCGCGACAACATCCACAGCCATGACCTCGTGGAAGCGTTCTGGCAGTTCACCTTGAAGCCGCGCTCCGGCGAAGTCTACAACATGGGCGGTAGCCGTCACTCGAACTGTTCCATGCTGGAGGCCATCACGATGTGCGAGGAGATCAGCGGCAAAAAACTGGAATTCACTTATGTGGAGGACAACCGCATCGGCGATCATATCTGGTATGTCAGCGACGTGCGCAAGTTTCAAAAACATTATCCGGGTTGGAAATACGAGTTCGATCTCAAAGCCATCTTGCAGCAGATTCATCAGGCCGTCATTGCCGGTTGAACGCGCATGAAGATCCTCGTCACCGGCATCTGCGGATTTGTGGGCAGCACGCTGACGCGCGCTCTGCTCGCCTCGGCGGAAAACCTGCAGGTGACTGGCGTAGATAACTTCATCCGTCCGGGCAGCGAACTGAACCGTCGCGAACTGGCAAAGCTTGGCGTCAAAATCATCCATGCCGATGTCCGCAGCGCCACGGATTTTGAGACGCTCCCCGCCGCCGACTATGTCATCGATGCCGCCGCCAACCCCAGCGTCCTTGCTGGCGTGGATGGCAAGACCAGTTCGCGTCAGTTGCTCGAACACAACCTCTGGGGCACGGTCAACATCCTCGAATACTGCAAGACTCATCGTGCCGGTTTGATCTTGCTGAGTACCAGCCGCGTTTATTCCGTGCCACCGCTCGCCGCGCTGCCGGTGGAGGTTCATCAGCAGGCGTTTCGGCCAAAAGCCGGGGAGGGCTTGCCCCCCGGGCTCACTGCCGCCGGGGTCGATGAAACATTTTCTACCACGCCGCCGATCTCGCTTTACGGTTCCAGCAAACTGGCGAGCGAAGTCATCGCTTTGGAATATGCGGAGACTTTTGGATTTCCGGTATGGATCAACCGCTGTGGCGTGCTCGCCGGCGCCGGGCAGTTCGGCAAAGCAGACCAGGGCATATTTTCATTCTGGCTCAATGCGCATTTGCGCCGCCGCCCATTGAAATATATTGGCTTTGATGGTGGCGGTCATCAGGTCCGCGACTGCTTGCATCCGCGCGATTTGGTGCCGGTACTGCTCGCGCAGATGAAACACCGGGGTAAAGACAGGCCAAACATCATCAACCTGAGCGGCGGCGCGGCCAGCGCCATGTCGCTGGCCCAACTCACCGGCTGGTGCGATGCACGCTTCGGCAAACATCCCGTCGTGAGCGATGCTAATCCGCGTCCGTTTGACATCCCGTGGATGGTCTTGGATTCTTCGCTTGCGGCAAAAACCTGGGACTGGTCGCCCAAAATTTCCCTGCCGCAGGTGCTGGATGAGATCGCCATCCATGCGGAACAAAATCCGGACTGGCTGGAGTTTTCCAACCCCTGACCAACGATCATGAACGACACCCCTCCGGCAGCTTCCGTTTCTGCGCCCGGCGTGCCTTCTGGAAAAAAGATCGTGGCTCGCGAATGGCTGGGCATATCCGTACTGCTGGCCCTGCTGTTTGGTCTGGATCTGCTGACGTTTAACATCTCGCCCACGGTCTGGTGTGACGAAGTCAGTTTCACCGAGCCGGCCATCAATTACGTGATGCACGGCACATATACTTCCGCTGTCTGGCAATTTCAACCGCTGAACACTTTCCCGGCAGTGAATTGCCCGTTGTATACGCAATCGATCATCGGATGGCTGTCGCTGTTTGGCACGAACCTGCTCGCAGTGCGCTCGTACGATTATTTTCTGATGGGTGTTTCCTGCCTGTTGTTCTGGTTGCTGCTGTGCCGGTCAGGTCTGGTGTCCTCCGCCCGGTGGCGGCTCATCTTGGTGACGGTATTTCATTTTGGTTACGGGATCAGTTATTCGTACCGCTGTTCCCGCCCCGATACCTTGGGGCTGTGCCTGACGCTCGGATTGGCGTTGATGTTCACCGTCCACCGGGCAGGTGCGCGCAATTTTTGGCTGCTGGTTCTCAGCATGGCGTTGCCTTGGGTGAGCCTGACGAGCGGACTTTTTGCAGGACTCGCCTGCTTTTTTGCGGTGCTGGTTCTTGGCCGGCCCCGGTTTTTTCAAGCAATGGTGGTTTGGGCGGGATTGCTATTGGGCGTCCTCTTGCTCGTCTGGTTCCTGTCCGCGCACGGTGCGCTGCATAATTTCATGACCGGTGCCAGTTACGCGGTCGGTGAACAGTATGTCTACGCCGGGAAGATGTCGGCGCTGGCGCGCATCGCGCACGTGATTAAACTCACAGTGCCCGCGTACTTTGGGGATTTCAGTTGTGTCATCTTGGTGTTGGGCTCGACGGTGCTGCTGGTGTTGCAACGGCGCGAACTCAAAACCATTGTGAACCGGCGCGTGATTCTCTGTTCCGCCGCGGTCTTCTTTGCCACGCCTTTGGTGTTCAACATCACCGGGCACTATGCCTTCTATTATTCTTACACGATGTTTCTGGCGGCGATGAGCCTCTTTGCCGCCACGGCCTTTCCATTTTTGCAAACTGCAGCCGGCATCCTGCCCGCCTTGGTTGTCTCCGCAACGGTCGTTGTCACCGTGCTTGTCGGCCTGCCCCTGCGGATGGCCGTCAGCTTGAGCCTGGCAAAAATCACGCCGCGCGCGGAAATTCAACGGCAGGTGGATGCTGCCGTGGCCGCGACGGATGTCGTTTACACCGACGACACCGCATTCTTTGAGGTGAAGCAGCGCGCCAAGATCGTTTATGCCCGTTGGTCGTTCATGGACACCGTTTACACCCACATCCCCGGCCGGCACCTGACGCAGGCGGACAAGGACAGCGTGAACAAACTGGTCATCCGCGCCGACCAGGCGGAATTCTTTACCAACACGTTCGGCGGCCAATGGCAGGCGGTTGCGGAGCCGTTCGGTGATGTCACCCGCTGGGAACGGATCGAGCATATCCCCGTGATCGGCCGGAAGGTGAAAAGCTATCTCGATCAGCCGCAGACCATGCGCTACCCGTTGCAGATATTCCAGCGCGTAACCCCGGAAACCGCCGGCCTTCAGAATAATCTCAAATGAATGCACCCGATCCAAAAGCGGCCCCGCTTAAATTGTTTTCCGTGGTCATCCCGGCGCGCGACGAGGAGGAATCCCTGCCCGCGACGTTGGAGCATCTCCACCTGGAATTTACCCTGAACAACATACCTCACGAGATCGTGGTCGTGGATGACGGCAGCAAGGACAAGACCTGGGAGGTGTTGCAGCAGTTGCAGAAGAAAATCCCGGCGCTCTATCCCGTCCAAAATAATGGCCAGCACGGTTTTGGCCGCGCCATCACCTACGGTCTGCGCCGCTCCACCGGTGATGCGGTTGTCATCATGATGGCCGATGAATCGGATGACGCCCGGGACGCCGTGCAGTACTGGAAGTTATTGAACGAGGGCTGGGACTGCGTGTTCGGGAGCCGCTTCATCAAGGGTGGCGGCACCATTGATTATCCGCAGGTCAAATTATTCGTGAACCGTCTGGCCAATCTTTTCATCCGTTGTATTTTTGGCATTCCGTTGAATGATACCACGAACGCCTTCAAGGCCTACCGGCGCACAGTCATCATGGGATGTGAACCGTTGATCTCGCCACATTTCAACCTCACCGTGGAACTGCCCCTCAAGGCCATCGTGCGCAACTATTCCTGGACCGTGGTGCCGATCACCTGGCGGAACCGTCGCTTCGGCGAGGCCAAGCTGAAGATCAAAGAGATGGGCAGCCGCTATCTCTTCATTTGCGCCTACGTCTGGCTGGAAAAATATTTCAGTCGCGGTGATTACAAAAAGAAAACGTGACCGGCGGGAGCACTGTCCGCGGAGCAAAAACGGGCTATTGGCCCGCGTCCTCCCGGCGGTACACCGCCAACGGCTCACCAATGTAAGCCGCGGCGTGAAACCAGCCGAGCAGTTTGGAAACGAATGGGCTTATCTTCACTTGCGAACAGGGGGCGGGCAGGTCGGTCACGCGGACCCAATGGCCGCTGAAATTATTATTTGTGAACCATGTTGGGCTAAAATCTATCCCGTTGACGTGCAGAAACGCCACCGTGACTGAATCTTTTTCCTGTGCGTTCAGCACGGGAACGATTTGCGAAACATATATCCGGCTGGCGACGGGTTTTATCGCGTAATAAACCTGCGGGTCGATAAAGACCACCTCACCGGGCCGCACCTGGGCGGCGGCGGCTTTTTGCATCTGATCGGTGTAAGCGGCGTCCGCCACGCCCCAGCCGAGCATGACAAAAACAAGGCGTCCGGAAACCGCCAGTCCCAACGCCAACAGGACGCAAAGCATTTTGACGCCCGGGCTGATTTTTCCCCACGATTTTGCGGCGGCAGACGCGAGCAAAATCAGAGCCGGAGCCACGGCCAGCCAGTGGTAAGGAGCCATAAAATGGGAAAACAGGCCCAAGGCCACCCCGGGAACCAGCAGCATTGTCATTCCCAGCAACAGAGTCCGCCGGCTGATACCGGTCAGCCGCTTCCAAGTGATTGCCAGCAGGCCGGACGCCGCGATTAACAGGATGAAATGCGGACGCCCGAAGTAATAGAAAAGAATCTGTGTCTTGATGAGCATCCGGATCCTGTCCCATACCCCGGAGGGGAGCCGGGCGTGTACATTGGACATGTTGGCAAGCAATCCATCCCATCCGGCCACGAAGTGGTAGTAAGCCACGAGGAGGATGCCGCCGATGATTCCGCCGCCGATGATGGCGCAAAGACGGTTCAGCGCCGGTTTGCCGCCTGCCCACAGCAAAACTCCCAGCAATACGGGCATGTAGAACGCGTATTGCAAGCCGACGAAGGGGATGATGAACGCGCAGATAAAAAGGCCCACATGGGCGATGATTTTTCGCGGGCTGGTCCAGAAAAAAGCGCTCAGGGCAAAGAGCAGCATGCCGAGGACATCCGGACGGCCACAACGGACGCAGTAGGAAACCGGATAACACAAGGACAGCGCACATAACGTTGCCAGCCGGAACTTGGCAGAGGGAATCAAATTCAGGCGCTTCACGGAAAACCACAGGCAGACGAGGGTCAGCGCGAACAGGACGTAATTAAAACTTCTGACCGCCAGTTCGCCCATGCCCCACAACCAGAGCCAAGGAACCAGCAACAAGCTGTAAGCCGGCATGTTGCCACCCCAGTAGGAAAAATCACCGCGACCGAACCAGATGGTGCTTGTCCAATGCCCTTGCAGCACCAAGGTGGCGGCGGGATCGGCAAACAGGGCCTCGTCATACCATGGCACCGGAAAGCACCGGAACGTCACCAGGTCGAAGCCCAGTAAAAGGAGAACCCAGAGGAAGAACATGCGTGCCGCCAACCGTTCAGAACCTGGTTGCGAAAATTCCGGTCCGGCCCCGGTTGATGAGTTTGAAGGATTGGTCACTTGGAGGGTGGGCGTCGCAATTTTATTGGCCGCCGGGCGACATCATGTGGCGGGTTATTTTTCCTGTCCAGCAGTTTTTGCCCGGATGACCGCGCATTTGTGGATGGCCCGTTTATAATTTTAACCTGCCTGATTTCAAGTTTTTTTTGACCCCAGCACTTCCCAGTAAATTTCCACGTGTTTCTTGGCGATAGCTTCCGGATGAAAACGTTTGTCCGCCGCCAACCGTGCACGGGCGGCCAGTTCCCGGGCAAAAGCCGGGTCTGTCAGCAGGCGTTGAACTGCGGCTTGGAAAGTTTCGGGACGTTGCGGGTCGCACAGCAGGCCGGTTACTTCTGGTTCGATCAGGTCGGGTACGCCGCCAACATTTGAAGCCAACACCGGTACGCCGGCGGCCATCGCCTCCAATACCACCATCGGACAATTGTCCTCCAAGGTGGGCAGGGCCAAAAAAGTGGCGGCCTCAAAATATTTTTT